>JAJPIU010000037.1 GCA_021324535.1 Pseudomonadota bacterium | reverse complement strand
TAGGCACTTGAAGGAGGTGCAGTGGCCAATTTTATCCCCATATAGCACTAAGTTAGACATTCGCCCCATCCTCTATCCCATTGGAGCAAAAGGACGCCAGATAGCAGAGATGATAGCTCGCGGAAATAGTTATCAGCTACAAGAGTTTTTGGCGATTCCTATCAAGATTTTGTTCCCACTGATTGCAGGGCCTGCCGTTGCATACTTCACGTTTCAATCTGTTTACAACGGAGCAGAAACCTCTGTTCCGCCAGATACAGTAGAGTTCTTTGGATTACTGATTGGTATACCGTTAGCTGCTGTTTTAGGGGTTGCAGGTGCTTTTATCGCAGGGACGGTTTTAGCTAGTTTGGTCTTGAAAGTCATCGAAGTTGTTTCATACCAATATTGATCTATTCTTGGCACAAGTAACGCATATCAAGGCATACAAATATCCTTAAGGAATTTGTGCTGATTCCCCAAAGTATCAGCAATGAAGGAAAGAAGCGGCGGGTTGCTCAATCGGGGATGGCCAGCCTGACACGATGTGTGGCATCGTATTCAACAGTCGCCAGCCCTTCTGTTGCGCTTGCCCCCGTATCCTTGCGTCATCTGCAAGTTCGTCCGCCTGAGGCTTTGCCGCTCTCGATCCTTGTAACGACTTGCAAACTATGGTAGCATCAAGGGGTGAGGAGTTAGGAACCACTTAAGGGGAGAACACCAATGAAGCGATCAAGTAACTCTATGTCATCTTCGCACCAGCGTTCAAGACGGCTCCTACCTCCTCCCAGGAAAAGTGAGCGCGAAATGTTAGAGGGAAGCCCTACATTTTGGCTTGCCTACAAGCCGTCTTGGTCGAGAGGATTGGATTATCTTTTTGATTTTAGGGGCCTTTTCCATCGTCATAAAGATGACGAACACATTAGTCCGAGTGAAATAGATCGGCAAGCATTTCTATCAGATTGGTATTCTATTGTCTTCGATGCCGCTGCGGCCTATCCGCGCTTTGAACAGGAAATGGCGGAGCGAGGTTTCGCACGCTCCAATAATCGTGATCTTGTTGGTATTGGGGAATGAGCCGGATACCGCGAAATAAAAATAAAGGCAGGCAGACGCAGGGAGCCAATTCGCTTGGCCGCCAGGTTGCGCCTCACGGAGGTAGCGCGCCAGAGGTAGATACGCTCGTACAGCAGAGGATAGAGGCTTACCAGGGGCCATTGCCGCCGACCGAGATGTTGGAATGGTATGAGCAACGAATTTCTGATGCGCCAGAGCGATTCCTCAAAATGGTAGAGAATCAGGCGGCTCACCGTATTATGATGGAGCGGTTTGTCTCGCAATGGGATATTTGGCTCGCGCTCGTCGGTCAGCTCTGTACAGTAGCTATTGTGCTGGCATTTCTTGCGGCGGCAACTGTCATTATCGTAGTCAACCATGCCTCTACGCCTTCTGTTATTGGAGGTTCTGTTCTGGGTGGCCTTGACCTGGTTGGTCTAGCCTCTCTCCTCATCACTCGTGAAGTACGCAAAGGCCGTAGCAACAGGGAAGAATAGGATCGGCTTGCCAACTGGCGTCGCGGCAGCCTTCGGTAGTATGTAGTATAACGTCAGTGTTGGATAGGCGTCTGCCATGCGCCCGCTACACACAGCCAGAGACGACGGCGCTACGAGGGAGACCAGTCCGCGCAGGCGGCCTTCGTGGCGTAGCCCCTAGGCGCGGTTTTAACCGCCCGCCACGTTCGCCGCTTCACACGACGCTTCGATTACCGTAGACTGCTATTGTATACCACCAGGAAGGAGAGCGCCGATGCTCTTTGAACTCGACGACGAGCAGCAAGAGATGCGCGATGTCGTACGCAAGTTCGCGCAGAACGAGATCGCCCCACACGCCGATAGCTGGGATGACGAACATCACTTCCCCCGCGAGATATTCAAGCCGCTGGCCGAATTAGGGCTGGCGGGCCTGCTGATTCCCGAAGAGTACGGCGGCCTCAACCTCTCGCGCCTCATGGGCGCCATCATCTACGAAGAACTGGCTCAGGCCGACTCCTCCACCTCCACCTGGCTCTCCGTGCATAACATGGTCGCCGGGCTGATCAACCGCTTCGGGAATGACGAGCAACGTCAACGCTGGCTCCCCGGCATGGCGAGCGGCGACCTGCTGGGAGCCTTCTCGCTCAGCGAGGCGCACGCAGGCTCCGACGCCGCCAACCTGCGTACCTCGGCGCGACGTGAAGGCGATCACTATATCGTCAACGGCTCCAAGTTCTGGGTGACGAACGCCGGGCAGGCCGATGTCTATACCGTCATGGTGCGCACCGATCCCAACGGCGGCTCAAAGGGCATCTCAACGCTTGTCATAGAGAAAGATACGCCCGGCTTCTCCATCGGCAAGATCGAACGCAAGATGGGGCTGAACTCCGACCCCACGGGCGAACTGATCTTCGAGAATTGCCGCGTGCCCGTCTCGCATCGCCTGAGTGACGAGGGCATGGGCTTCAAGATCGCCCTCACCGCGCTTGACGGCGGACGCATCAACATCGGCGCGTCGTCGGTGGGGCTGGCGCAGGCGGCGTTTGACGTGGCCACGCGCTACGCCAAAGAGCGGCAGGCGTTTGGCAAGCCCATCGGCGCCTTCCAGGGCATCCAGTTCATGCTGGCGGATATGGCGATGAAGATTCAGGCGGCGCGCTTGCTCGTCTATCAGGCGGCGTCCAAATACGACGACGGCGCGCCCGACGCCACGATGAGCGCGGCGATGGCGAAGTGCTTCGCGACCGATACGGCGATGGCGGTGACGACCGACGCCGTGCAGGTGCTTGGCGGCGCGGGCTACGTGCGCGATTGGCCGGTGGAACGCTACATGCGCGAGGCCAAAGTCGGCCAGATTGTCGAGGGCGCCAACCAAATTCAGCGCATGGTAATCGCCCGCGCGTTGCTCGGCAGACTTGACGGCTGAGACAAGAGCAACATCGGGCCGACGCCAATGCGGCGGATCAGGAGAAGCGTTCCAGCGTCTTCTGCTCCAGGGGAGAGACAGCGATGAGCCAGAGAGACATTGACCAACTCGATCAGTTTGCGCGCTATGGAGTGGCGACTGTCTATGAGGCGGCAGGGCGCGTTGGTTTGATCGACATTCCCCTCCATCAGATCATCCCTGGCAGCAGAGTCGCTGGCCCCGCGTGTACCGTGATGTGCGGCGATGGCGATAATTTGATGGTTCATGCGGCGATGGCCGCCGTGCAGCCCGGCGAGGTTCTCGTGCTGGCTCAGCCCAACCCTCAGCCTATTGCGATGCTCGGCGGACTGCTGGCAACGCAAGCGAAGGTTCACCAGGCCGCAGGGATAATAGTGGACGGCGCCATTCGTGATGTGGACGAACTGCATGCGCTTGGGCTGCCGATTTGGGCGCGCTGGATTCGTGCGCGCGCTGCGTCAAAGACCGAGGTGGGAACAATCAATAGATCGGTGGTGATTGGCGCCGCCAGCATCGCCCACGGCGACATTGTGGTTCTCGACAGTGATGGCGCTTGCGTCGTCGCAGCAGAGCGCGCCGCAGAGGTTCTGAAGGCAGCGGATGAGCGGGCTGAGCGCGAGGCGGCGCTGCAAGGCAAACTCGAACAGGGCGCTCTCACCTATGATGTACACGGTCTACGCGCATTTGTGGAAGGCAAGGCTGGGCCGACCAAACCGGAGCATTGATGCGACTGGCGCCCTCAGGGCTACATTCATTTGGGGACAAGAACGCCTGCTACGACTGCCCAGTATACACACGCTTGCGCTCTCTGTCCCCTTTCCTACACGTTTCCTCTTGCTTTCAATATATTCCATGCGGTATATTAACGACGGGAGACCGATGTCTCCCCAATCGTCATTCCGACAGGCTAGCAAAGAGGAAGCCACACGATGCGGCTTGCATACAAATGGAGAGCGTTGATCTCCGTTATCTTCGGCTTATTCATGGTGATCCTTGATACGACGGTGGTCAACGTTGCCTTCCCGACGTTGCGCTCCGAGTTCAAGGTCGGCGTTTCGGATTCGCAATGGATCATCAGTCTCTATGTGATGGCGCTGGGCGTCAGCACGCCGCTCTCCGCCTATCTTGCGGATCGCTTCGGAGCCAAGCGCATCTATGTGCTGGGGTTGGCAATGTTTGTGATCGGCTCGATCATCTGCGGCTTCTCGCCCTCGCTGCTCGTGCTGATCGCCGCACGCGGACTCCAGGGCTTTGGCGGGGGGCTGGCGCTGCCGCTTGGCTCGGCGATCCTGTTCAACTCGTTTGAGCCGCAGGAACAGGGTGTCGCTTTCGGCGTATTTGGCATTGCGCTGGTGGTCGCCCCGGCGCTTGGGCCGATCCTTGGTGGCGCGCTAGTTGACCACGGCCTCTGGCGCTGGATATTCTTCCTCAATGTCCCCATTGGCGCAGCAGGTATCACCCTTGCCTCCCTCTGGCTGCGCGAGCAAAAGAGCAAGGAGCGCCCGGTATTCGACATCCTGGGCTTTCTTGCCTCGGCGGTGGGCTTTGCGCTTGTGCTCTACGCTGCCTCGATTGCCTCGGACGACGGCTGGACTTCGCAGAAGGTGCTTATCTGCTTCGCGATTGGCGGGGTGAGCTTGATTGCTTTTACGCTGATCGAACTGTTCGTGGCGAAGGAGCCGCTGCTCAATCTGCGCCTGTTCCAGCGGCCAGTCTTCCTGGTGGCGACGCTGGTCGGCTATGTGAGCGTGCTGGCGCTTTTCGGCGCGGAGTTCCTGCTTCCCCTATATCTGCAAGAGCTACGCGGCAAGTCGGCGTTTGAGACCGGCCTGATCCTGCTGCCGCTGGCGATATCTTCAGGCATCGTCGCGCCCTTCTCAGGCAGGCTCTACGATCTGGTGGGGCCGCGCATCCTGATCGTCGCCGGGTTCGGCATCTTGCTCATCAACACCTGGCAATTCGCCCAACTCGACGCCAACACCTCGATTGGCTTTATCCTGTTCCTGCTGGTGTTGCGGGGCATTGCTCTCGGCCTGACGGTGCAGACGACGTTTGTGGCGGCGCTTGGCGCGGCCCCCCCACGCGACACCGCCCGCGCCTCATCGCTGACGAACTCCACGCGCCAGGTGGTGCAATCCATCGGTATCGCGGTGCTGGCGACGGTGCTGGTCTCCACACTCTCAACCCAGACAAAAAACTATGAGGCGCAGTTCCAAAATACCAACGTCAGTAGCTCGACCTCGATCCCCGGTTTGAGTTTCAGCAACGGCATCTGCGGTGTGAAGGTGGTACCAGCGCCGAAGCTGCCCAGCGGCGGCCAGGGCGGCCCTCCTCCAGGCATAGGTGGACATGGCGGCTCAGGTGGTGGCCTGCCCCCGCAAGTGCAGCAACAACTGATCCTCTCGAAGATCACGCCGAAGATTCACCAGGCATGCACGGAAAGCGTCAGCGGCTTCCAGGCGGCGTATACGCTGACGTTCTACTTCGCGCTGATCGCCATGCTGATTGGCTTCTTCCTGCCCGGCTGGCCCGGCAAGTGGTCAGGCCGCCCAGGGCAAGGCAGACGCGGACGCGGCGCAGAGGATGGCCCGGCGAGCGTCTCCGGCGAGGCGGAAGCGCCACCGACACCAGTGATCGCGCACTGACCTGTCTTCCTGACCCCTTTCCCATCGATGGGAGGGGGGAATAGAAGCCCCTCTCCCCGTTACTACGGCCAACAACCATAAAAGCTCCTCTCCCGCCGTAGCGGGAGAGGGGTTAGAGGTGGGGGCCTGGGGCCTACCCGATTTGACCGACTGTCACGCCTCGGCTATACTGATAGATGTTTTCCGCAATCTTATCAGAGCGTGCTCCTTCACGAATACGAAGGAGACAGAGCGCACACGCGCATAGAGGCGTATCACATGAGCATTCCCACTGGCGACGCCAAACCAACACAGGCAACCGATACCTCTGATTCCGCAGCCGCTTCAGCAAACCCAAACGCACACGAGGCCGCCGCGCGGCTGGCCGACGACGCCGAAGGCGCGCGATTGCTCGCTGAGCTTGGCGTCTCCGGCGAAGCGGGCGGCGCCAGCGCGACGACGCAACAGGATGAGCAAGCCGATCCGGAGCACATCACTGCCCACGCCTTCATGAAATACTTCCTGGAACTTCAGGGGATGACGCTAGACGAGGCCAGGCTCCCACCGCTGGCGCTTGCCACGTTCCAGGGACGCAGTTTCGAGGAGTTGCTCGATCTCATCACGCTGGACGAGACGGATGAGACCACACTGGCCGAGCCTGCCGAAGTTGCCCCCGATGGTTCACAGCCTGCCCGCCGCAAGAAGCGCCACCCCTTCCTGCCGCTGGAGCTTGGGCGCGCTGGCGAGAAGGCTGTCGTGGTCACACGCCTGCGGGTGGGCGCGCCAGCCGCCGTCACCGACCTCGAAGAGTTGATCGCGCTTGGCGTGCGCGACATTTTGGTGGTTGGCGTCGCGGGCAGCCTGCAACCTGCTCTGCCAATAGGCTCACTCGTCATCCCCACTGGCGCGATCCGCGAGGAAGGCACGTCGTTTCACTACGTCCCCGCCGGGGAGGATGTCGCGCCCGACCCAACCTTCACTCAGGCGCTCGTTGACGCCTGCGCCGCGATCAATGCGCCTGTCGCGACCGGACCCGTCTGGACGACCGACGCGCCGTACCGCGAGTTGCAATCGAAGGTGCAGGCCTATGGCGCGGCTGGCGCGCTGGCCGTTGAGATGGAGGCGTCGGCATTGTTTGCGGCAGCCGCAGCGCGCGGCGTGCGCGTGGGATTGATCATGGCGATCTCCGATGAACTCTTTCACCCCTGGCGCCCTGGCTACCATATGAACGAGTTGTTTGTGGGCCAGCGGCTGGCCTCGCGCGCCGCCGTGCTGGCTGCGCAATCGCTCGGCTAAGGCGGCGGGCGCGTAAACGCACGCCTAGAGGCTACGCCACACAGGCCGCCTAGAGAGCGGACAGTGCGGCCTCAGATCAATGAACTGTCACCGATATACTGAATGGACTGACCACTACGGGCGACCGGTGAACGTTAGCGCCAGCACAACCGTCTTGTCAACGCCCGTCACCGATGGCACATCCGGGATACTGATCCCATAGTCGGCGTAGGCGATGGTCGTCTGCGCCGTTCCGGTGAGCAGCGAACTGCTGACCAGCGTGGCCTGCGCGGTGAATGTGGCAGGATGAGTCGTTCCATGGATCGTTAGATTGCCGAGAATCTGAAATGAGAGTTGCTGCCCATAGGCGATCTTTGTGGTGGGCAGACCTTTGAGGGCAGTGGGAACGAACGTCGCGTACTGGTTGCCCGATTGATTGGTTTCGAGAATCTGGTTGCGGATGATGTTGTTACGCAGGTCGTTGTCGGTGACGAGCGTGCTGACATCAATGCGAATCTCCCCAACCTTGCTCAGCGCCGGGTCTTGCTGATCCACCTGAACCTGGCCGGAGACCTGGTTGGTCTTGCCAACGACGGTATTTGGATTGCCAAAGAGCACTTCGTGAATAATGAAGCTGGCGGTAGTTGCGGAATCGTCGAGCGTGAAGATTGTTCCATGAGACGAGGGCGCGATGGTGGCGACGGTCAGAGGATGGGTGGTTTTGCCGGTCGGGCTGCCAAAGATGGTTTGGCGGACAAGCACTGCGCCGCCCCCGACGATGAGCGCGAGAATCACAGCGACGAGTATACTGATGCTCACTCCGCGTGGGATGCGCCGAAGAAATTGAGCCATGCTGCTTGCTCCTTGTGGATGGTTTGCAGGGGTCACGACGACCCTTTTGTCATTGCCATAACAAGGATAGCAAGAGAAGATG
Source organism: Pseudomonadota bacterium (assembly GCA_021324535.1). Classification (GTDB taxonomy): domain Bacteria; phylum Chloroflexota; class Ktedonobacteria; order Ktedonobacterales; family JADMIN01; genus JAJPIU01. The sequence goes on along the minus strand of JAJPIU010000037.1, from coordinate 42,544 downwards.
GCAGCACAATGAGAAGTCTATGTGCGTTTTCTCATGCGAGGGAAAAGACATGCGGCTTGGGCAGCGGCTTCTCATCATAGCGTTTAGCGTCTTTTCCCTCCACTCCATCAACCGCATAATTTCCTGGGAGGAGTAGGTGGGTGAAGATTGTGTGATCGCCTTTGTCTTGTCTCTCATCAAATCCGGCCGCACGGTAATCGCGTCGAATGTCGCGTTTTTTCTTGGCCCGTTCTTCTCTCAGGCTTTCATGACTGTCTAAAGCCCATGATACACCAATATTCATGCGCCGGAGTAGGCGTTGCTGATGGGCAGGCGGCGGTCGCGCCCAAACGCGCGCGGCGTAATCTTCACCCCTGGGGGAGCCTGACGCCGCTTGTATTCGCTGCGATCCACCAGCGCCAACACACGCTTCACCACATCCGGCGCGAAGCCAAGCGCCACAATGCTCTTGAAGTCGCCGTCCTCCTCAACATATGCCCGCAGAATGGGATCGAGTATCGCATAGGGCGGCAGCGAATCGGTATCCTGCTGGCCGGGACGCAACTCCGCCGAGGGCGGCTTCTCAATCGTCGCCACGGGGATCACCACATGGCCGGTCTCACTGAGCGCACGCTCGTTGCGCCAGCACGCCAGATCGTAGATCAGCGTCTTGAAGACATCCTTGAGCACAGCAAAGCCGCCTGCCATATCGCCATACAATGTGGCGTAGCCAACCGCCATCTCCGACTTATTGCCCGTCGTCAGCAGCAGCGCGCCGGACTGATTCGAGAGCGCCATCATGAGATTGCCACGAATGCGCGCCTGCAAGTTCTCCTCGGTCAGCGTTGAGGTCGTCGGCGGGAAGGTCGTCAGCGGCTCACGTAGCGCCTTCAATCCGGCGGCGAATATGCCCTCGATGGGGATCGTCAGAAAACGAATGCCCAGGTTCTCGGCCAGCGCGCGGGCATCGTCACGGCTGCCCTCAGAGGAATAGCGCGAGGGCAACGAGACGCCGATCACGCGATTCGCGCCAAGCGCATCCACCGCGATGGCAGCCGTCAGCGCGGAGTCTATCCCCCCGGAAAGCGCGACCAACGCCGACTGAAAGCCATTTTTGCGCACGTAATCACCCACGCCCAACGTCAGCGCGCAATAGACCTCCTCCAGACGCGATGGCAGCGGTTCAATGCGCCCCGGTGTCCCCAGCGCAGGCGTCTTTGCTCCCTCAACCGAGACGTCTGGCGCGCCCTCGGGCTTCGTGTCTTTAGCCAACGCGGCGGACGGCGCAAGCGAGATGACAATAGGCGCTATGGCTCCCTCGCGCGCCAGCCGGAGCGTTTCCTCATCCTTGCGGCGCAGGGGATTATGCAGGCGGGTACGGAAGACATCTTCGATGGCAAGCGTGACCACCAACAAGTCTTCGGCGAAGGGATGCGCCCGTGCGATCAGTTCGCCCTCAGCATCGAAGACGACGCTGGAGCCGTCGAAGATCAACTCATCCTGCCCGCCAACAAGATTGAGATAGGCGACGATGGCGGCGCTATCGGCGGCGCGGGTCGCCAGCATGCGTTCGCGCGCGCCCTGCTTGCCCGCGAAAAAGGGCGAGGCGCTGATGTTGAGCAAGACCTCCGCTCCCGCAGCAGCCTGGCGGGCAGGCGCGCCGCCGGGATACCAGATGTCTTCGCAGATCGTCACGCCAACGGCGACGCCATCGATCAGAAAAACAGGCGTCTCGGTTCCGGCGCTGAAGTAACGATCCTCGTCGAAGACACCATAGTTGGGCAGGTAGTGTTTGTGATAGACGCCCACCTGTTCACCGTTGCGCAGGAGGGCTGCGGCGTTGAAGATATCGGTCTGGCGATCCACAAAGCCAACCACCAGCGTCATATCGCGCAGATCGGCGCTGGCCTGGGCAAGTTGATCGAGCGCGCGCAGGTTGTCGCTGATAAAGCCCGGCTTGAGCAGCAGGTCTTCGGGAGGATAGCCGGTCAGCGCAAGCTCCGGGAAGGCGACAACACGCGCGCCCTCGCGTTGCGCCTGGCAGGCGGCGCTGAGGATGCGCTCACTATTGCCCGACAGATCGCCCACCGATACGTCGATCTGCGCCAGAGCAAGCCGCAACTGGCGGGGCGACGGTTCGCTCGCGCGTCCACGCGCCTCTTGCGTCTCGGTAGTAGGGGCATGTTCGCGTGTATCTTGCCTGCCCGAAGTATCCGACTGGTGTGCTTGATGTGTGCGCGCCATGTCATATCGCCTTCCTGCGCCATGCTATCAGCGTCAAACAAGCGTCAACAGCCGCGCGGCGTCATCGCATGCACGGCGCGCGGCCTGTGTTGATTCTATCACCTGAGGGATGACACGATGAAGGCGAAAGCAGTCAAGGCGCCCTATCCTTCACCGCCGGTTTGCTCACTGCTGGCCTGTGGAGTCGTCTCGGCTGGCGTCTCTACTGTCTCGGTGGCAGGAGCCTCTTCCTCCACTATGCGTGGCGCCTGCACCGTCACCACCGGCTCATCCGGGTCGGTCAGCAGCGTCACGTTATCGGGCACGGCCAGATCGCGCACAAACAGCGAGGAGTTGAGTTCGGTGAGGCCGCTTATATCCAGCGTGATCGCTTCGGGCAGGTCACGTGGCAGCGCCATCACTTCAACGCTGTCAAGCGGGCGCAGCAGCACGCCGCCCAGCGTGCGCGCGGCTGGCGCCTCGCCCGTTACGACGATTGGCGCATGGGCGTGAACCGGCTCGTTCAGGTTCACCTGTTGGAACTCAATGTGTTGAATCTGTCCGCCCACCGCTGCCCGCTGCACCTCGCCAAGCAAGGCAGCTTTGCGCGCCGCTCGAGCGATTCGTGCCCCATCCGCTCCATCAGTCTCGGCGATCTCAAGCGTGATGAGCGTGGTCGCGCCGTGCGCCTTGAGGAAACCCTCGAACTCGCGCGCATCTACCTGAATAGCCAGCGACGGCTCGTGCTTCACGCTCACATTTGCCGGAATTGTTCCCTGGCGGCGCAGACGTTTCACCTGTTTGCCAAACACGTTGCGTCTTTGCGCCTGCAATACAACCTCTGCCATGTAGATTTCCCTCCCTCACCAATGGTTGGACTTTCCGCTGGCCCACAGGATACCTCATGATAAATCATACGCACGGCAATTGCCAGAGGGAAAACTACGCGAAAGCGGCGCCAATTCACAGGGAGCCAGCAGAGGATGAGAAGACCCGCTTCAACCGGTCATGGCCGCGTAGACAAAACACCCTCGCCAGACGTTACAGAGATAGCAAGAAAAAGAGAATCGGCTGCGGGCGCTTTGCTCTCGCAACACGTGCGATAATTGCAATATAGAGAGGTCTTTTGGAGGGATACGTTGATCATGGGGGCGAACACTTCAATGAGGATGAAACAGTGCCAGGCGCCAGGGCTGGCAAACGCCTTGAACGCCAGGCATGGCGCAATACGTCGGATGAGTCTGGCTCTGGGCATGGCAATGTTGGCTGCGCTGATGTGCCTTGCAGGAGGGGCGCCAGCGTTGGCCGCCACATCTGGCGCAAGCGCACATGCAATGATGCGAGACAGATTGAGCAGTGATCGCCCATCCCAGGCGGAAGCCTATGCGCGCATCGCCGTGGTGCGCGTGTTGACCTACTATTATGGCAAAGTGAACGATCTCGCGCCAATTCCCGTCAAAGATCCATGCGCTGCTGATGGTGTGTTGATCGGTACGACAGGAACCAATCTAAACTCATATAATTACGTGCTGACGGCGACGCAGGCCGTCAACTCTGTCTTGCCATGCCAGGGAGTGCAGGCGTATTTTCAGCAACTCTATGGCAGCGCATCGAGTTGGGGCATCACGCAGATTCAGGTGGTGCTCGATGCGGCGTATACAGGTGTTGGCTCCTCGCAACTCGGCAGCATCGTCTATAACATCAGTCCAAGCCAGGTGAACACTGTCGGCAGCGCCTCTGGCCCGCGGCTGATCGCGCTGGCGCTCTCGCCCACCCAGGGGATGCCCACCCATGACCTGCCGGTGCTCTCCTTGCCACAACCCTCCGACCGGCCCGCAAACCCTGGTGACGCGCTCGTGCTTGATCTGACTGCGCACGATGGGCAGCCGTTGGGGCGTGATTCGCTGCTCACCAGTGAGGTCAGCGCGACGCTCTATCCCGCCTCATTCCCTGCCGTGCAGGTGGGCAAGCCTCAGCCGCTTCAGCCAACCGCTACGCCAGCGAACAACAACAGTACAGGTGGCACACCGCTCCCAACGACCCCTGCCACTGCGGCGCCAACACCAACCACGCTCAGCACACAGCTTGCGCTTGGCGCGCCTGAAATTGACGGCAACGGGCGGCTGATCGGCATGATTGGGGCGGACGCCGCAGGCAACCATATTCTGATCTCGACAAAGGAACTCAAGCAGGATGTTGGGGCGATCTCAGGCGCGTCTGGCCCGCTCATGAGCCAGTGGCAGCAGGGCATCAGCGACTTCTACGCCAATCCGCCGAACTTCAGCGCGGCCAACGGGATTTTCTCGCAACTGCAAAAGAGCTACCCCGACTTTGGCGGCGTCGCCGTCTTTGTTACGGCGACCAGCCAGCAAACAACAAGTATCCCGCCGATGACTGTGCCGCCCACCCAGACGCCAGTACAACAGCCAACCATTATCCCCACGTCTAGCGGGATCAGCAAGAGTACGCTGCTTATCATTGGAGTCATCGCGGGACTCGTCATCCTGGCGTTGATTGTGGTGGGTGTAGTGATACAGCGTCGCAGCGCCAAAGCCGAACGCGAACGCGAGGCAGCGCGGTTGGCCCGGATGAAGGAAGAGGAAGGGCTTGATCTGCTGCCCGAAGACAGCACGCTCGACGAGCTGATTGATGAGCCGGTGAATCCGCAAGGGCATGGCGCGCTGCCGCCGGGCCGTATGCCATTCCCACCGGAACCGCAAGAAGCGCCAATTCGCCCTCGCGGGATGTCGCAGGGGATGGCGCGTGACGCCCTCACCCAGGGCATTGACGATGGCCGCGACGGGCGCGATGGCTATGGGGCTGGGGCGCGTACGGGCAGCCCCTCGCAGGGGCCGCGTTCCGTTCCGCCGATGGACGGGCAACGTGGCATGTCGCAGGGGTTTGCACGCGACGCGCTTGCCGACGGAGCCGCCAGCCGTGTTGGCGCGCCAACCAGTCGCCCAAGCGGACGACCCGCACCAATGAATCCAAACGGCGCACGCGACCTGAACGAGGAGACACCTACCGCGATCCTTTCCGGCGCAGCGCATGAGCCGGTGGCGCCACGCAAAGGCGTCACGCTTGTCGCAACGGCGGCTGGGATGACCGATCCCGGAGTGAAGCGCGCAAGCGAACCCAACCAGGATAACATTCTGGCGGTGCAAGGGGTGCGCCTGGCGGCAGGGCGGCCACAACCCTACGGTCTTTTCATCGTGGCCGACGGCATGGGTGGGCATCTCAACGGACAGGAGGCCAGCCGCCTCACGATTGATATTGTCTCGCGGACGGTGATGCAACCGCTGGCAACCAGCCTCCCGCTCGATGACGCAACGCTGGGATCGCTGCTGACCGAGGGCGTCACGAAGGCCAATGCAGAGCTTCAGGAGCGCAATCGCGCCAACAAGAGCGATATGGGTACGACGATTACGGCGGCGCTTGTAGTAGACGACCGCGCGTATATCATCAACGTCGGCGACAGCCGCACATATGTCTTGAATCCTGACGCGGGCTTGCAACAGATCACTACCGATCATTCAGTGGTGGCGAGTCTTGTCACGGCTGGGGTCATCAAGCCGGAAGACATCTACACCCATCCGCGCCGCAACCAGATTTATCGCAGCCTGGGCGGCGAAGATGAGGCCGTGGAGGTGGATTCGTTCAGCACAACGTTGCAGGCGGGCGATAAGCTGTTACTCTGCTCGGATGGTCTCTGGGAGATGGTACACGATCCGCAGATCGCCAATATCCTGCGCGGCACGGCTGATCCCAAACGCGCGGTGGAACTGCTCGTCCGCGAGGCAAACGCCAACGGCGGCGAGGACAACATCGGCGTGATTGTGGCGCGGCTGCTCGAGGCAGCGCCCGATCAGCTACAGCCAGGGATGCGTATCATCGCCGCTCCGCAGGGCGCGCACGGAGCGCAGGGGGCCGAGGCGCAACAGCCACGCTAGCGAGGGCAAACATATGCGCTACGGCGTACTGGGTGGCGGCGCGCTGGGGTTGACCCTGGCGTTGCGCTTGGCGGAACGCGGCCACAGCGTCACGCTCTTCGAGCGCGAACCGCTGCCTGGTGGGCTGGCGGCTGGCTTCCAGATTCCCCTGGCGGAGGGGAAATCTGTCTGGCTGGAAAAGTTCTACCATCATGTCTTCCGCACCGACCACGCGATCATTGACCTGATCGAGGAGCTTGACCTGGGCAACCTGCTGGAGTGGCGTCGCCCACTGACGACGACGCTCATTCACGGTCACGCCTACCAGCTCGATTCGGCGTTGTCTGTGCTGACCTTCCCGCCCATCCCATTGGTTGATCGCCTGTGGATGGGCGCTGCCCTTGCCTTTCTGCGCTTCATGCCGTCGTCCGAGCCGTTCGAGGGTAAGCTGGCAGCCGCCTGGGCACGCGCCGCAATGGGCAAAACCGGTTATGAGACCGTCTGGGGGCCGCTGCTCAAAGGCAAGTTTGGCGCGCTGGCCGACCAGATCGCGCTACCGTGGCTCTGGGCGCGCCTGCACGACCGCACCGCGCAACTTGGCTATCTGCATGGCGGCTTCCAGTTGCTCTACAATCGGCTGGCCGAACGCATCACATCGCTGGGTGGTTCGCTCTCGTTTGGGGCGACTGTCAAGCGCATCGAGCGACTCGAAGCTGACGACGAAACTGATGGCGGCAAAGTTGGGCAGCTTCGGGTAACGTTTGATGCTGTGGAGCAGCCTGGTTATACAGGGCATACCCCAACCGCCACCTTCGACCGCGTGATCTCAACCCTGCCTACACACCTGACCTGTCGCCTGACGCCGCAACTTCCCAACGACTACCGCGCGCAGTATGAGTGGGGTCAGGCGTATGGCGCGCACTGCCTGATCCTCGCGCTCAATCGCTCGCTGACCGGCTCGTACTGGATGAACATCGCCGATCCCGGCTATCCCTTCGTGGCGCTGGTGGAGCATACGAACTATATGCCGCGCGAAGACTATGGTGGGCGCACGCTGATCTATCTTGGCAACTATCGTCCGATGACCGATCCGCTCTTCACCGCCAGCAAAGAACAGGTTCTCTCCGAGTTCCTGCCACATCTCATGCGCATCAATCCAGCGTTCACGCCAGAGTGGGTGACGGAAAGCTGGATGTTCGCCGCGCCGTTTGCTCAACCTATCGTCACCCTCGACTACCGCGAACACATCCCACCCTTCGAGACACCCATCCTCGGTCTGTACGTCGCCAATATGTTCCAGGTCTATCCGCATGATCGCGGTCAAAATTATTCAATTGAACTGGCGCACCGCCTTATACGTCTGTTAGAATAGCATTGGTTTCTACGCGCTTTTGACGTTGTAAGCGTTACAACAAGACAAGATCAGGACGACACAGGGATATGACGCAGGATTCATCAGTGGCGCTGCTTGCGCGTGCGCCAACGCCAGGGGATGATGGCGTAGCTTTCTGGCAGGATGTGTACGGCGGCCTTGTCGCGCTCTCACGCTGCAACGTGTGGATGGCTGCGTTACGGCTGCGCCAGCTTGGCGAGACGACGCTCTTCCCGATGGCTGTGCGCGCGCTGGGGCTGGCTCCCCAGGGGCGCACCTTCACCCACCCACATGACGAGCGGCTGGCGCTGATGACCGCGCAATGGGGAGCCGCAACCGATCCGGCGGATGTAGGAAAGCTGGCAAACGCCTCGGAACGCGCCGCTGAGCTGGTTCACGCCTACGCCGCGCTCTGCGACGACTACCGGCGCATCCGCACGCAATCAGGCGTTCCTCTTGCCCCGGAGTCCGACATACAGCGTAAAGCGATGGAGCTACTCACCTACCTGCGCGAAGAGCCGCCCATGCCTGCGCCCTCCACATTGCTCTGGCAGACGCTCTCCATCGTGCTGCCCGCCTACAACGAGGAGATGGTGATCGTCCAGACGGCGCGCGCCTGCCTTGAAACCGCGCAACGCTTCTGCCCGAACGTCGAGATCATTATCATCAATGACGGCAGCCGTGACACGACTGGCGCATTGATTGACGAACTGGCCAGAGAAGACGCCGCCATTGTTCCATTGCATCACCGTGTGAATCGGGGCTACGGCGGCGCCGTGCTGACAGGGTTCGCCGCTGCGCGTGGGATGTTCCTGTTCTTCATGGATAGCGATGGGCAGTTCGCCATCGAAGACATCGAGAAATTGCTCACCAAAGAGCTTGAGCAGCCAGGGATCATCGTGCTTGGCTATCGTCGCCACCGGCAAGATACGCCGCTACGCCGCCTGAACGCCTGGGGCTGGAAGCGGCTGGTACGGCTGGTGATCGGTCTGAACGGCGTGCGCGATATTGACTGCGCGTTCAAGCTCTTCCCCACGGCGCTGGTGCGCGCGTGTAAGGTGACGGCGCAGGGGGCGATGGTCAACACCGAATTGCTGATCAAGCTCAAAAGGATGGGCGCGCCGATGATTGAGGTTCCTGTGCGCCACTTCCCGCGCATCCACGGCTCGGCGACCGGCGCCAACCTCCGTGTAATCGTCCGCGCCTTCCAGGAGCTTCTCCGCTTACGATTGCGGCTGCACGAGTGGCGTGCGCCCGCTGGCTACCCGGACGAGGCAATTGAGCGCGTGCGGGCCGCGCTGGCGCACGACGTGTAGGGCGGCGGGCGGCTGAAGCCGCGCCTACGGGCGAAGGCGCCAAGGCCGCCTAGAGAGCGGACGGCGCCGCCTCCCCTCCGCCGACCGTTGCTCGCTGTGCTGAAGGGACTGACGACTAGGGGGCTACGCCACTTCGAATTGGGCAAAGGAGATACCGGCGTGAAGCGCATCCTGCTGACGGGCATATCTGGGGTGGGCAAGTCAACCATCATCAGCGAGTTTTCCGCGCGTGGATACAAAGCTGTAGACGCCGACTGCGATGAGTATTCGGCGTGGACGCTGGTTGAACCCTCCGATGTCCCTGATGTGCTGGGATCGCCGGTGGAAGAGGGCAGAGATTGGGTATGGCGAGAGGATCGCATTCGAGACCTGCTCTCCGCTGAGGACGCCGATACACTGTTCCTGAGTGGATGCGCGGCGAATATGCGGAAGTTCCTGCCTGAGTTCGATCAGGTTATCCTGCTGAGCGCCTCTGCCGAGGTCATCATACAGCGATTGGCGACGCGGACAAACAATCCCTATGGCAAGCGCCCCAATGAAGTCGCGCGTGTACTAGGTCAGATGGCAACGGTTGAGCCGCTGTTGCGGCGCATCGCGAGTTACAAGATCGATACAAGCCTGCCTCTTGAAGATGTGGTGGAGGCTGTGCTTCGGTTGACTCGATGTAGATGATACACGTGCGACAATTTGTAAAATAACGTTAGATTGGTAGGGTTGTCCAGTGCGGTTACGATCCTGCTGTTTGCCCGTCAGCTTGCGACTCCCGCTTCATTGGATACATCCCGCGCATGACGCGGCCCATCAGCCTGATCGCCGTGCGGCGGGGCAACGCGCGCCGCATGACAAACGCCGCCAGCCGATTGCCCATCCCTGGAATGACGCTGGGTCTGCGGCCCAACGCCGCAAGCGTCTCAGCGACCACCACGCGCGGCGGTGTCGTTGCGCTGGCCCCCTGCGACTGTGCGGAGGTAATGGCGCTGGGCATGCTGGCAATCACGTCTATCCCGGCGGCGCGTAGTTCATCCCATAGGCCCTCCGCCAGTGTGAGATTGAATGCCTTTGTGGCAGCGTAGTTTGCGATGAGCGCAGACCCCTGCGCCGCGCTGAGCGATGACATCAGGATGATCCCGCCATGCCCACGCGCCCGCATGCGCTGCCCCAGCGTATACGCCAACACCATCGGCGCGCGACAGTTCACCGCAACCTCGGCGAGATGCGTCTCAAGCGACAGATCGAGATAGCCGCCGACCGGCGTGACACCTGCGTTATAGACCAACAGGCCAATGTCGAGATCGTTTGTCGTCTGCCCCACTATTTCGCCGACATCCTCACGAGTGAGGTCGAGCGCAAGCGTGCGCGTCTTGATGTGATAGGTGTCGGCAAGTTGTGCGGCCAGCGCATCGAGTTGTTCCTGGCGGCGAGCAATCAGCATGAGGTTGAGGCCACGCGCGGCCAGTTGTGCTGCGTACTCCGCGCCCACGCCTGACGACGCCTCCGCCGAGGCGCCTGCGACGACCGCCCACGGGCCGTATCGCTGTTGGAAGATTGTTGCATTCATGGCTGATTGTCTTTCCCATGGGTGGCGTCGGTAGCCGGACGGCCAATGCTGCCGGTGAACGCGAAGTAGAGCCCCAGCGCGAAGATCACTGCCATACTGGCCAGCGGACTGAAGAACGCCAACGCAAACGCGAAGAGGTAGAGCGGCACGCCATACCTATACTGGCGCGAGATTTTCTGTACCGCTGCGTCGGGAATGTTTCTGGCGATCAGCCGTCGCCCGCGCGAAGCGTAAAACCACAGCAGATTGTAGCAGAGCGCAATAAACACCATCGTGCCAGTGTAGACAAGAGCAGAGAAACGTTGGTCGCTGAAACGCAGTGTCGCTGCCTCCGCCACCAGGGCCGTCGGGAAGTTGAGAAATGTGATCACCATTAACAGCAGCCCATTGTAGACGAAAAATAGACGATTCGCGCGTTTGATGAACTGCATGACGCTGTGGTGGTTGAGCCACATCACCAAGATGGTGAGGAAGCTGACGGCATACGCCACCACCGACGGCCACTGGTTGAGCGCAGCAGCCATCAGCCTACCGGGCGCCACATCGCGTGGCAACTGAATCTCCAGCACGAGCAGTGTAATCGCGATGGCAAACACGCCATCGCTGAACGCTTCGAGCCGCCCCGTCTCTTTCTCTTCCTCCTGGGCCTCAGTTGTCGCGACGCCGGATGAGGAATAGTCGTTCTGATCGAAGTCAGTCATGCTCACCTACTCCCAGCCCCTCCCATCTATGGGAGGGGAGCACGTTGCGCCTGAAATAACCTTACACCCCTCCCCATCAATGGGGAGGGGTCAGTCCAGCATGGGAATCTTCATGCCGGTGGCGCGGGCAGCCTCGATGGCCTCCGGGTAGCCTGCGTCCACATGGCGCATCACGCCTGTTCCGGGGTCGTTGGTCAGCGTGCGGCGCAGGCGATCCGCTGCGTCATCTGTTCCGTCGGCGACGATGACCACACCCGCATGCAGCGAATAGCCAATGCCCACACCGCCGCCGTGATGGAACGAGACCCACGTTGCGCCGCTTGCCGTATTCAGCAGCGCGTTGAGGATCGGCCAGTCGGCGATGGCGTCGGAGCCGTCGCGCATGCGTTCGGTCTCGCGATAGGGCGAGGCGACCGAACCGGAATCCAGATGGTCGCGGCCAATCACTATCGGCGCCTTCACCTCGCCGCGCTTGACCAGTTCGTTGAAGGCCAGCCCCGCTTTGTCGCGTTCGCCGTAGCCCAGCCAGCAAATGCGCGCGGGCAACCCCTGAAAGTGAATCTTCTCCTGCGCCATGCGAATCCAGCGGGCGAGCGATTCGTTCTCCGGGAAGAGCCGCAGCAACTCTTCGTCGGTACGGCGAATGTCAGCGGGATCGCCGGAGAGCGCGACCCAGCGGAACGGCCCCTTGCCCCGACAGAACAGCGGACGAATGAAGGCAGGCACGAAGCCAGGGAAGTGCAGCGCATCCTCCACGCCTGCGCGCAACGCCTGGCCACGCAGATTGTTGCCGTAGTCGAAGACGACCGCGCCCATCTCATCGAAATCGAGCATAGCGCGCACATGCTCGGCCATTGAATCGAGCGAGAGCCGCTCATACTCCTGCGGATCGCTCTGACGCAGCTCAGCCGCCTCGGCAAGTGTCAGTCCGGCAGGCACGTAGCCATTGAGCGCATCGTGCGCCGAGGTCTGATCGGTCACGAGTTCCACGCGTACGTTGCGCCGCACGATCTCAGGATAGACCTCGGCGGCGTTACCCACCAGCCCCACGCTACGGGCGATCCCCTGTGCGCGGTACTCCTCCACACGGGTCAGCGCCTCATCGAGATCGGTCATCATCTCGTCGAGATAGCCGGTATCGAGCCGCCGCTGGATGCGCGCAGGATCAACATCCACAGCCAGGCAGACGCCCTCATTCATGGTGATGGCTAGCGGCTGCGCGCCACCCATGCCGCCCAGGCCCGCCGTCAGCGTCAGTGTGCCCTTTAGCGTGCCGTTGAAGCGTTGGCGAGCCGCCTCGGCGAACGTTTCGTAGGTGCCCTGGACGATGCCCTGAGAGCCGATGTAAATCCACGAGCCTGCCGTCATCTGGCCGTACATCGTCAGCCCTTCGGCCTCCAGGCGACGAAACTCGTCCCAGTTGGCCCAGTGGGGAACAAGGTTGCTGTTGGCGATCAGCACACGCGGCGCGCCGGGATGTGTCTTGAAGACGCCAACAGGCTTGCCCGACTGCACCAGCAGCGTCTCGTCGCCTTCGAGTTCCCGCAACGTGCGTACGATGGCGTCGAAGCAGTCCCAATTGCGCGCCGCTTTGCCGGAGCCGCCGTAGACGACGAGATCGTCCGGGCGTTCGGCCACCTCTGGGTCGAGGTTGTTCATCAGCATGCGCAGGGCGGCCTCCTGTGGCCAGCCTTTGCAGGAAATTTCCAGCCCACGCGGCGCATGTATGGGACGAGGGCCACTATGCTGTTGGTGATGTTGCGGTTGCGACTGCTGTGACTGCTTCGGCTGAGTGGGTTCCGTTTGTGTCATCGTTGACCTCACCACCTGTTCAACTTGTCCGATATGCACAGGCAGTATATCACGCCCGCGCGCCGCCATTGCTCTGGAAATCTTGCTAGTGAGCATCGGTCAATCGGGCAGGCGCTACGTATGGATGCTGGATGTGTTAGCGGCTCACTAGCGCAGCCTCTTGACATCGGAACGCCAGCCTACGTGCTACAATACAGACAATTCATGGGACAAGAACGAGAGAGACGGCGCGCCGGTGAGCCACCGCAACGCTGAGAACGGAAGGTGTGAGATGTCTGATGTAAGCAGATCGAAACCACCGGCAGGGGCGAACGACGCAGAAGCGGCGGAAACAAACGCGACGAATGCGCCGAATGCGACGAAAGACGGCAAGGGAACAAAACGCGCGACGAAAAACAAAGCCAGCAAGACGGCGCGCATCACGGCGCTCCCTGGCGTGGTCTCGCCCGCCGTGCTCGAAGGCGTGGCGCTGACCGAGGGGCTGACGATGGAGGGCGGCATGCGCCCGCTTGGCCTCTTCCTGCGCGAGAACGACCGCCTCTTGCAGCCACAGATGGCGCTCTGGCTCGACAGCGCCGATGGAACCATCCGCGCGAGCCGCCTGATTACCCCCGACGACAACGACGCCAACACCGAAGACTGGCACGCATGGAGCATCGAGGCGGCGCTCGATACCTTGCGCGAGGGGCTGCTCAGTCCTGCTCCGGTAGGCGAGGCCGCTCTTGAAGCGGCGATCTCCGAAAACGAGGCGTCGAACAGATTCCGAGCGCCAGGCGCACAAAGTACACGTGGCGCGCACGGGAAGCGAAGCAAACCCACCGCGAAAGAAACTAACGAGACTGTGGACAGCTCACAGCAGCCACAGCCAGGGCTACCAACGCTGCTGCGTGTGAACCAGCAGGAGCTTGCCGACGCGGCACGGCGACTGTTGGGGCCGCTTGGCGTGCGTGTGGAGTTTCAAGAACACCTGCCAGCGTTTGAAGACGCCTATGCGTCGCTTGCCGAGGCGTTGGGCGCTACGCCGGACGGCCAGCCGCCGCAACCCTTTGAGTGGCAGATTGACGGGACGCTTCTGGCGGCGCTCTTCAAGGCGATTAACGCCTACTGGCGGCGCGCCCCCTGGGAGTATGTGAACGATTATCCGCCGCTGATGATTGACCTGGGCGTCCATGGGCCACAGCCGGGCGTTGAGAAGCTCTATACCGCTGTGATCGGCAGCAATGGCGAGGTGTATGGCGTCGTGCTCTATTACGAGGCCGAGGCCGTGCGGCGACTCGCCGAGCGCAGCCGCAGGCGGGCCGAAGTCGAGATGAGTATCGAGATTGACGACGCCGAGCTTGATCAATTGCTTGCCCTGCTTCGCCAGAACGGCTTCCCTGTTGACGCGCTCTCACCCGATGCGGCGCGCGAGGTGGTGCGGGCCGCCTTGCAGGAAGGCATTGCGCAGGAAACGCTTGCAGAGAATGAGGACGAGGATGATCCCGCCGCACTGATTGACGATTGCCTGACGTGCTTCCTGACGCCGCAGGATGAGTGCGATCCGTCGTACCTCGAATGGCTGGCGAGGCATGCGCTCAAAACTCCCGCACGCGACGCCGTTCCTGTGTTTCAGCGGTTGATCAAAGGCGGCGGGGGACGCCAACCCAACGAGCGCGAAACGCAGGCGATGTGGCTGGCGCTCGAAGCGCTGAACCGCTTTCTGAGTAACGCACGCCGCCTGCTTGAATCCGATGTGCTACAAGAGGGTGATATTCCGCTTCCACTGACCTACTCCTACAAGCTGCCGGTCAGCCCTGGCGCACCCGCCACAGCGGCCAGGGGTAAGGCCAAACGGGCAAGCGCCAGCGCACAGCCGACCGTTCAGGCGAGCGCGTTCACGGTGAGCTTCCCGGCTGAGGGCTACTCGTTTGACGATCCCCTGCTCGCGGATTTCGGGGATGCGCCAGAGCCGGATACCCCCCCCACACCTGAGGCGCTTTCAACGCGCTATACCTTCAAGGTAACGTTTCCGGGGCATGGCTTTCAGCCGCTCGATGAGCCGATCTGGCGGCGCATTGAACTTTCCGGCGATCAGACGCTCGACGATCTACACAACGCCATCCAGGAGGCGTTTGGCTGGGACGACGATCACCTTTACGCTTTCTTCATGAACAACCGTGCATGGAGCGAGAAGGATGCGTATTACAGCCCACGTGATGAGGACGAGCAGAAGATCGCCTCACAGATACGGCTGCACGATCTCAAGTTGCGCACAGGCAAAAAGTTCATGTATCTCTTCGACTTTGGCGACGAATTACGGCATACCGTTCTGGTGGAGGCGGTCGTGCGCAACGGCGTTCAACCGGAGGAGACCTACCCGCGCATTGTCGAGCGCCACGGCGAGAACGTACAACAGTATCCCTACGCCGAAGACAATGAGGAGGAGAGCGAGGAGGATGGCGACGACGATGCGCTGATCTTGCTGAAGGGCTTTGGATTCGGTGACGATGATGAAGACGACGAGCCTGAGGAATAGAGAGTAACCGTAGTTCTCAGGAGGAGGGACAGACATGGCAACGACTCCACTCAACGAGACGGTGGCGCTGGTGACGGGCGCAAGTTCGGGCATTGGCGCGGCCACCGCACAAGAGTTGGCCCGTCGTGGCGCGAGGGTGATCCTGGCAGCGCGTCGCGCCGATGAATTGCAGGCGCAGGCCGACGCGATCACCACAGCGGGTGGCGTGGCCTCCATCCTGACGGTGGATATGGCCGATCCGGCAAGCGTGGCGCGCCTGGCCGAACAGGCGCCGCAGGTCTACGGGCGAGTTGACGCGCTGGTGAACAACGCGGGCGTCGGCTCCGGCCCACCCTTCGCCAGATCAACGCCCGACGCCATTGAGCATATCGTCGGTGTCAATCTGTTGGGGGTCATGCTATTGACCCATGCGCTGCTGCCTGCTATGCTTGCGCGCAAACGCGGCGCGATCATCTGCGTCGCCTCGGTCGCCGGGCAGATCGCGGTCGATCCACTCTATTCTGCGACAAAGTTTGGCGTGCGCGGCTTCGCGCTGGCATTACGTCGCCAACTGCGCGGCAGCGGTGTCTCGGTCTCGGTCATCTCACCCGGCTATATCCGCACGCCGCTGAACCGCAATATGCGTCAGCGCTTGCCAGGGCCGGAGATCGTCGCCAACGCCATCGCGCGACTGATCGTACATCCGCGCCGAGAGGTAGTCGTCCCCGGCTATTACCGGGCTGCGACCGGGATTGAAGGGCTTGCGCCGTGGCTGGTGGATAGGGGAATACCGGTTCGCCCGTAAGGGGCGGCTCACAGAACATTGGCTCAGCGGCGTGAAACGGCGCGCAAACTGCTTTGCGTGGTACACTCTATCAAATACGTTGCGCATGCCATCGAAAGAGGGAGATATATGTCGCACGAATCTCCTGAGCAGCCCGCGCAACCGGCGCAACCGGCTACGTCCGCACAGCAGCCCACACGCAAACGATCACGGCGGGCGCAGCCGTTTCGCAGCCTGCTGGCGCTGCCCGCGCCCGCTCTTCGCGCGCCGGTACGCCTATTGCCACCGCCCGCGCCGTTTGCCCCGTCAGGTGATGAGAACGCCGAAGCGGAGGACGCCACGCCGGAGTTGCTCCGCCAGCGGTTGGTCGCCTTGCTGCGTGAAAAGGGCATCACGCATGACGCCGCAGTGGAGCGCGCGCTCCTCACCGTGCCACGCCATCTCTTCCTGCCGGAGACGCCACTCGCCGACGCCTACGCCGATATTGCTGTTGCCACACACTGGGAAGACGGCCAGGCGGTCAGCTCGGCCTCGCAGCCTGCCATCGTCGCGCTGATGCTCGAACAATTGCAGCTTGCTCAGGGGATGCGGGTGTTGGAGATCGGCGCGGGCACGGGGTATAACGCCGCCCTACTTACCGAGTTGGTGGGGCCAACCGGGCAGGTGACAACGATTGACATTGACCCGGAGATCGCCGCCGAGGCAAGCGCAAATCTGCTCAGCGCAGGGTACACCGAGACGCATGTGATCGCGGGCGATGGCGCGATTGGCTGGCCCAAAAACGCGCCATACGACCGTATCGAACTCTCGGTCGGAGCATCGGATATTGCGCCCGCCTGGTTCGATCAGCTTGCCGAGGGAGGGATCATCACCCTGCCGCTCTGGCTGGGCGCGTCGGATGTCAGTGTGGCCTTTCGCAAGCGGGGAGGCGCGCTGGTCAGCGAATCACTCACTCCTTGTGGCTTTATGCGCTTGCGCGGGCAAGAGGCCGACGCGGACAAGTGGGCGAAATTGCCAACCTATGGGCTGCTGGCAGGCGCTCGCGCGCACGAGATCGCCGAAACCGTTGCGCGGCTGCTGACGGCACGTCCGCGCCGCCGCCTGATGCGTCACCCCGACGCCAACGCCATTCAGGCGCTTGCGCTTCGGCATGCTGGCTTTGTTACCCTGTGGACTGAACGACCATCCAGCGGCAAGGCGCGCCGACGGCTTCGCATGCGCAACGGCCTCTACGCCGAAGGCGAGGATGGCCCGTCGCTGGCGCTGTTTGGCTCGCTGTTTCCGGTGCTGCTGGTGTTTGGCGGTGAAGCAGCCGAGCGCACACTGTTGGATGAAGCGACCAGTATGCGCACGCATCCACCCATGCCGGTTGAGCAGTGGCGGGTGATTGCCCATCCTCAGCCCTATGATGAAGCGCCGCCTCCCGGCGCTGTCCGCCTGGAGCGACGGCATTTCGTCTATGACGTGCTGGCGAATTGAAGGCAGACAGCGAAGGCAAACAGCGGGGGCGTGCGCGCGCGCCTGGAGGCCCTGGGCCACGCCAAGACCCGCCTGCGCCGCCTCTTCAGACAGAAGGATGGCTTCTAGTATCCGACCTTCAAGGCGACGGCCTTGCGCAGCCCCTCCATATCGCGCACGGTCAAGAGCAGTTCCTGGGCAAGGCGAGAGACCTCGCGCAGGTTGTTGAAGTATGACATCTGCATATCAATCGCCATCAATTGGCCCAGCAGCAGCGCCTCAGGCAACGCCTCGCGTTCAATGGGTGAGAGCGGCCGCATACGGCTATAGCTGGCGACGGCGGCGCGCAGCAACGGTGGTCGCCTGTCGCCCAGACCCCAGGCGAAGTCGAACAGGGCAGTGTCGAGGTGCGCGCGCTCAAAGTCGAGTACGCCGGTAATGGTGGCGTTCACGGCGTCGCCGCGCCAGAGCACATTGCTCATCATGTAATCGCCGTGTACTACCAGCTTGGGCAACTGCGGATAGAGCATACCAAAGTAGCGCGTGGCAAGTCGCTCGCGCACAAAACCTAGCAGGTCGGGCGAGAGGTCAGGATGGGGCCGCCAGTTTTCCAGCACGCGATCCACTGTTTCGAGCGTCCAGGCGCCCCATGGCGCAAACGGCTCACCCTCAGGGGTAAACCCTTCGAGCGCGTGATGGAGCAAGCCCAGCATCTCAGCCGCCTTTGGCCGCCCCCACATCCAGTCGCGTTCGCCTGCGTGTCGCCCTTCGAGCGCCTGATAGAGCGCCCAGCGTGCGCCATCCACCTGCGTATAGCTCTCGCCGTTTGTGTCGGGGATGACACGCGGCGCGGGCGCGCCCTGATCAACCAGGTGGGCAAGAATGCTGTGGGAATAGCGGATGGACTCGTCGGGGTACCAGGAATGGAACTGCTTGAGGAAGTAGCGTTTGGAGCCTGCGAAAATCTCCCAATAGTGGGCGCGTGGACGTTGTGTCTCGGTGATGGCCGGTTTGCTCACCCGCCATTCAGGCAGGGTATAGCGGTTCAGGGCAGCCTCCACCAGGCCCGGCGCATTCCATTCGTCGAGCGTCATGACCTCACCCGCAAGGCCAAGCTCTTCCGCGCATTCTTCGCAGCCAATCAATTCACCTGCCGGATTGACCACCACCTGGTCAAGTTCGCTGTTGCAATACGGGCAGAGCAACGTCGTCTCAGTGTCAGTTGGCGCAGCCATACACACGCTCCTTAAATGACAATAGTAAAGTACATAGGCGATTCAAGCCATGAAAAACCATGACATGCGAGGGCATCCTGGTAGCCGATGCGACTTCCGTCCCTGTGAAGTCGCCTGGCGGGGAAGATGTCTACGCAGCATACGTTACTTCTAGAGTACCATAGAGCAACCAAAGCCGCAAGCGGCTAGCGATTCTTCAGCCTTCCCAATAGGGACTTTCGGCTGCGGTGGGCGCGCGCCCCTGCGCTATGCTAAACGCCAGCCGGTAGCTTGGCGCCCATTGCTCCATTAGCCCACAGGAGCGAAACCCCAGGCGCTCATACAAATGCTCGGCCTCGTGCGTTGCGGTCAGCGTCGCCTGCGCACAGCCTGCCGCCTGCGCCTCCCGTAGCGCATACGTGAGCAACGCTCCCGCAATGCCACGTCGTCGAGCGCCGGACAGTGTCGCTACATGGTATACTCCCGCGACATGCCCATGGAGAAATGTCGCCATCGCCGCTACCGGACGTCCACCCAACCGGGCAAGGTAGACTGTGAAGTGGGGGTTATCAATTGTCCAGCGGTTCATCGGTTGGGGCGGCGCGTAGAATACCTGGCAGATGATGGTGTGCGCATCGCGGCGATCAGCCTCGTTCTGCGCCTGACCCAGCGTGAGATTTGGGACTGAGCGCATGGATGGAGGTGGACGCCATTTGGAAAGTTTGAGGATCATCGCTTTGGCGCCGCCCCACGATTCCATCCCCAGCGCCGACAATCCCTCACGCAGCCCTGCGGGTTCGCTCCCGCGTAGCAGCCACCACTGCATAGGCACGCGCGCCTGCCGGAACGGCGTAATGGTCTCTTCGATGTCGGCGCTGGTCACGGGGTGAGGCGACGAATAGCGCATGACGATATTGAGCAGCGAATCGGCGACGCCAGGAGTGATGATACGCAGGAAGTTGGACGCCTCCTCAACATAGGTAGGCGGCGCTACAGGGACATCGCGCAGAGACGACCATGCGGCGGCCCAGTTCTCCTCGACAAGGCGGGCGTCTGCGGTCACTCGCTCAATCGTCATAGCGCGCCCCCCATTTCTCTACTTCGGGACGACCGTAACAGCCGTGCCATAGCACAGCACCTCAGTCACACCCTGCGCAATCTCCGTCGCGTCGTAGCGCACACCGATCACCGCGTTCGCGCCCAGCTGCGCCGCATGCTGGATCATCAGCTCGTAGGTATCCTGGCGCGCACGCTCACACATCTCAGTGTAGATCGAGATGTTGCCCCCAAACAACTGCTGGAAGCCTGCGCCAATATTGCCGACGACGCTGCGCGACCGCACGATGATCCCGCGCACCATGCCAAAATTGCGCACAATGGTATGGCCCGGCAGCTCAAACGCAATCGTCACCAGCGAGTGATCGAAGTTTGCGACCGCAGGATGAGGCTGCTGTCCCTGCGGACGGGGTTGTGGTTGTGGCTGTCCCTGCGGCTGCTGCTGATATCCCTGGGGATACTGTGGTGGCTGAGGATACTGCCCTGGCTGCTGTGGATACCCTTGCGGATACTGCGGCTGTTGTGGATAGCCATATGGCGGTGTCTGCGGTTGGCCTGGTTGCTGTGGTGGCTGTTGTGGGTTGTTATCTTGCGCCATTGATGCGCCTCCCTGGTTCTGTGGTGAACTACAACGTTGCTTGACACGTTAGACATGATAGGTCGCCCAAGCGAATTGAACCACACGAAACTACGCAATCGCTATACGCAAGGTTGAGAGTGAGAGGCGGCACAAGGGGCAAAAGGAGCGCGCAATGGACACGGATCACATAACTGATACCTCTGATACTTCTGATACTTCTAATACCTCGTCAGCCACATCTGAAAACGCTCCAGGCGCGCTGGCGAAGCACACGGGCGCAAGCCAGGCGCCCAGACGCACGACAAGCGAGAAGCCACAGCGCGCTATCTTTGTTGCTGTGGCTCTGCTTGTGGCGTGCCTGTTGGGGCTGATGACCTTCCAGGTGATAGGGGCAAGCGGCGCCACACAACAGCCAAACATGCTGCAAGCGGTGCGCACGCCGGGGCTGAATCCCAGGCGCGGCCCAATGATGCGGATTGTGGTTGATGCGCAGAGTGTGCAACGGCTTTATACCACCATCCTGAAGCTGCCGCACATCCCCCGAAACGCCATTTTCAGTTGTCCTACGGATGATGGAACGATGTGGACGTTGACCTTCTGGCATGGGACGACAACGGTCGCTCACGTCACCGTTGACGACATGGGCTGCCAGTTTCTTTTCATCAACGGGCAGGATGGGCGCATGACCGCATTAAGCAACTTCTGGCAGGTCTTCGCTGCGACGATTGCGCTGCCGCAGAGCCAGGTGTAGTGTGCGCCGCCGCTCACTCAGCCGACTATAGTATAACGTGTTGTATAACGAAAAGAGCTGAATATGTTGATTGGCTGGAAAAGTGAGGCGAACAGACAATGGCAAAGGTGACGACGGGCGGCGGCGATACAGGATACACAAGCCTGCTGGGCGAGACGCGGGTGCCTAAATACGATGAGCGGCCCGATACATTTGGCGTGGTAGATGAAGCAACCTCTGCGCTAGGGCTGGCCCGCGCGCTGACGCAAGACGAACACGCCCGCGAGGTGATCCTCAAAACCCAGCGCGATCTTTACGTCTTGATGGCCGAGCTTGCCACCCCGCCGGAGCATCTCGACGCGGTAGGCTTTCGTATCACGCCGGAGCATACGCGCTGGCTGGAAGAGACCGAGGAGGCGCTCAAGGCCGAGGTGGACATCCCCAATAAGTTCATCATCCCTGGCGATTCACCTGATGGCGCTGCGCTCGACCTGGCCCGCACGATCATTCGGCGCGCCGAGCGGCTAGTGGCGCGGCTCGTGCACGAAAAGACCGTTGACAACGGCGAGACGCTGCGCTACCTCAACCGGCTCTCTGACCTTATCTTCATTCTGGCACGCTATATCGAGGCCAAGCAGGGCGGCAGCACGCAGGCCACCCGCTCATGATGCGTTGGCGATACTCTTACTGGCAGAGGAAACGCAGGACACAATCAATCAGGAGAGAGCACATTGGATCAGCAATTCGCCAATGAAGCCGTAGCAGTCTATTCGCCAACGCATGCCCCAACAGACGCCTTTCATGAAGCAGTAGAGGTACGTAGTTACGAAGCCGGACGCGACGGCGTAACCCGTCCTGCCGTCATTCTGCGCTACCTGGAGGCCCACGCGACGCGCCACTCAACCGAGTTGGGGTTTACGCCCCAGTGGTATGTGGAGCATCAATCCGCATGGCTGGTGCGCGAGATGTCGCTATTGCTGGGCGACCTGCCAACAATAGGCGACCAACTGGCGCTGGCCACCTGGGTAGCAGACTTCAAGCGTGTACAGGCGCAGCGCGATTATGTGATCACCTGGGCAGGTGAAGCGGATCGTCTGGTGGCGCGGGCAAGCGCACGCTGGGCTTACGTCGATCGGGCAAGCGGCAGGCTGGCTTCCATCCATCCCGACCTCACTACCCGGATGCAAAAGCGTGGCGAGGGCATGCCGGCTTATCCTGTTCGTTTCCCTGAGGTGGTTCGCGCTTTGGAACGCGGACTTGATCACGGCGAGCCGCCAGCGACGGAAGGCACGCGCATGGTGAACGAGTATACGCTGACAGCGCGTGACTACGAGGCCGATATCCATCAGCATGTCAACAACTGCGTCTACGCCGATTGGCTGGACGAGGGGATACGCCAGGCGCAGGCCAGCGGCGCGCTGGCTGCCTATGGCGTTGAACCAGCCGGGCGATCATTGCGCCCGCACTATCTCCACCTGGAATACGTACGCTCTCTTCGCCCCGGCGCTCAGGCGCGCATCCGCACATATGCGCTTGGCCGCCATGAGGATTGCGTGATTCTCTGGCAGGCGATCACCGCCGAGACCGAGGGAGGCGAGTCAACGGCGCTGCGGGCGTATGTGGAGTATGCTGAGCATGGGTGAATACTGAGCGTAGGCATGATGGCTAGCCGTTAAAATCGTGTCTAGGGGTTCGCTGCGCTAGACGCTTCCACACTCATTATGCGGCGCATGGTACTCCGGCCAGGCTAACCGCCTTGCTTGTCTACAGGCGGGAAAGGCTCTGGCGGATTTCCGCTGTGTGCTCCTGAAGATGTGTGCGATGGGAGCGAATGATGATCTCGATGGTTCGATATTCCCCGTGGAATGGCCCACCAAAGGAAGCGCCTTTGTTCCATTCATCCGTTCGGATGCTCTCGACCAGCCGCAGGGTGGCTTGATAAGCTCTTTCGTAGCTGGCCTGAATGGACTGGCGAGTTTGTCGCCAGGCCGCCACACGCGTTAGCCAGAGATTGAGCCAGTCGAATAGGGGCGTGGGAATGCTGCGGATGCCCCGGCCGGTACGCACTATCCTGACAACGCCAGGGGTTTGATTCAGCCAGAAAACGATGTGAACCAACAATTCTTTGACTGTCCAAGCGGATGTGAGGCTTTTCTGCTGCAGGTCAGTTTCCGAGAGAGAAGCCAGCAAAGTGAGAAAGTCCCTTCTCGCCTCTTCAAGTTCTGCCCGCACGCTTTCTTGCGGGGAAGCAGAGGGAGAGGAAGCGGCTTGCGACTCTGACATGTGTTCTGCTCCTCGTCGCCTTCTGTGTGAGAAGTGGAGAGCACTCTGGTTATCTCTGTCACTCTTCCATATGCTCTCCTATTGTATCATTATCTCGCAAGTCGTGCTTGGAAGCGTATAGACCCTTAGATGCCGTTTCAGCCGCCTGCCTTCTCTCCATGCGCTACTTGTCTACCTTCTTCGCCGCCGCCAGGATGTTTGCGGTGGTGTGCCAGAAGCGCGTCGTCCCAGGAACCTTCAGCTTTTTCTCGATCAACCCATAGGAATTGCCCGGTCTGCCGTTTTGCAAGCGCCAGACGACAAAAAGCTCCATGGGCGTCATTCCCACAACCTCATATGCGCCGTCCGGTGTTGTGTAGGGCAGTTCAAGCGTCTCCGCGACCGGCTCGACGAAGAAGGTCACGGCGAGGCGAGTCTCAGGCGTGACCTCCACGCCGGAAAAGGGATCGCGCGCGAGGATCACCTCCATTTCTTCCTGCGTGCGCAGGGCTGTCGCGACCTCGTATCCCAGCGCGGCTTTTAGGTGGCCCTCGATCCGCGCGCGCAACGCCTGGGCGTCGGCATCGTCACTCTCAAAGAAGACGTTGCCCGTCTGGATGAACGTGCGCACATTCGCCAGGTCCAGGTCGCCAAACAGACCCCGCAGACGATCCATCTTTACCTGATGTCCACCGACGTTGATGCCCCGCAGCAGCGCAATATACTGTATGCCCATCGAGCCAAACTTTCTGAATGGCGAAAAAATACTCCCCTCCCCATCAATGGGGAGGGGGCGGGGGAGAGGTCACGAGAATGCGTTGAGGCCGGTGATTGCCTGGCCGACGATCAACGTGTGGATGTCGTCGGTGCCCTCGTAGGTGTAGACAGATTCGAGGTTGTTCATGTGGCGGCTGATGGGATATTCCAGCGTGACGCCGTTTGCTCCCAGCACACTGCGCGCCTCACGCGCCGTATGCAGCGCCTCGCGGACGTTGTTGCGCTTGGCCAGCGAGACCTGCACGGGGTGCGCCATCCCCTGGTCTTTCAGCCGCCCCAGTTGCAGCGCCAGCAGTTGCGCCTTCACCAGTTCGGTCGCCATGTTCACCAGCTTCTGCTGCGTCAGTTGGAAGCCGCCGATGGGGCGATCAAACTGCGTGCGCGACTTCGCGTAGTCGAGCGCAGCCTCGTAGCAGGCCCGCGCCGCGCCATTTGCGCCCCAGGCAATGCCATAGCGCGCTTCATCCAGGCAGGAAAGCGGCCCACGCAGTCCACGCACATTGGGCAACATATTCTCGGCGGGGATGCGGCAATCTTCGAAGTGCAGCTCTGAGGTGATCGAGGCGCGCAGCGAGAGCTTGTGATGCACGTCGCTCGTGGTGAAGCCAGGCGTGCCGCGTTCCACCAGGAAGCCGCGAATGCCGTCCTCAGCCTTTGCCCAGACGACCGCCAGATCGGCGATGCCGCCGTTGGTGATCCACATCTTCGTGCCGTTGAGGATATAGCTGTCGCCATCGCGGCGTGCGCGTGTCTCCATGCCGGAGGGATCACTGCCGTGGTCAGGCTCGGTCAGCCCAAAGCAGCCGATCACCTCGCCCTTCGCCATCCTGGGCAACCAGCGTTGCTTCTGCTCCTCGGAGCCAAACGCAGAGATGGGGAACATCGCCAGCGACCCCTGCACCGAGACAAACGAGCGCAGGCCGCTATCGCCGTACTCAAGCTCCTGGCAGGCCAGCCCATAGGCGACGGCGCTCATCCCCGCGCAGCCATAGCCCTGGATGTGCATGCCCAGCAGCCCAAGCTGAGCGACCTCTGGGATCAACGCCTTGGGAAAGGTTCCCGCCTCGAAGTGTTCGCCGATAATGGGCAGCACACGCTCGCGCACAAAGTCGCGCACAGTGTCGCGCACAAGGCGTTCCTCATCGCTGAGCAGGTTGTCTATGCCATACAGATCGAGCGCGGGCGGCAGTGGCGCATGCCTGTGTGCGCGTTGCTGATGTTGCTGGTTGTGGTCATCTGTTTGGGTTGTTGCGGGGCTGCTTGCCGCCTCGATGGTGGTATCCGCCATATGCTCTATCGCTCCTCTTTGTCGCTTGTCAACAGCACGCCGATGTACCGGAATATCTCAAAAATCACCATAGATCGTATCGTCTGGTGGCGAGTCTGCGCCAAGCCACCCACTAACATACCACATGCGCTATGCCTGTATGCCACGCTCTTCAGTCCTGCGTGACGCAACCAACTGGCGAACCCTCTCGGCGAACTCGTACTTGTTTTGGCGAAGACGCGATCACCACCCATGATATTCCTGCTAGCTCTTCATCTCTCTCTCTGCATCACCACGAACGGCTCTTGCCCTGGCGTGAAGACGAAGCCGGGATGCAGGATGCGCCAGCCGTGCCGTGTGTAGAACTGCTGCGCGCCGGTGTTTGCCACTTGGGTGGAAAGCAACGTGCGTGGGCAGGGCTGCGTCGCCAACAGCGCATCGAGTAGCGCCGCGCCGATCCCGTGGTTGCGCAGGGCTGGCCGCATGACGAGCGAGACCAATACCCAGGCGTCCTGCAACGCCGGATGATCCGCGCCTACCTGCTCGGCGACCCGATCATGCCACCAGTTCCCCGGCAGCGAGCGCACGCCAAATCCCATTCCAGCCGGTTCGCCATCCACCAGTGCAATCAACCCACGAAAATCTGGGAGGGTGGCGTATCGTGCAATGAAGCCGTGTATCTGATCTTCCGGCGCTGGCCACTCCGCGATAGAGAGCTTCACGGCCTCATCCAGCAGCGGCGAATCGGCGCTGAACGGCGTGAGTTGAATAGTGAGCATGGTTATCTCTTCCCTGTTATACGCTTGCTATAAGACGGTCTCTCATTCTTCACAGGTGGCGCTTCCTGCGCGTGCAGATCGCAGAGGACAGACGCCAAGATGCTCGCATCGAGCAGGCTATAGAGGGCAAGCGCCGCCATCGCGACCGGCGGCGCCCCCCATGCCTGCGCTGGCATGGTCAACAGTAACAAACCAGCGAGGTACGTCAGCAGAGCCACCGCTGTGAACAGCAGCCCCGATAGCAGGAAGAGCCGCGCCCAACTTCGCCCCAGCAGCCCACCCATCAACACAATCAGCGCGTAGAGCAGCGCAAAATAGGCGACCGAGGCGAACATCACCCGGCTGGCGATGTCGAACATACTAAACGACCCCGACAACTGCGACAACTGCGACAACTGATTGTACTGGCGTGTGTTGACAATGCCAATCGCGGCGGCTAACGCTCGTCCGTCGGTGATCAGCGCCCAGACAAAACCTGCGCACGCGGCAAGTGGTCCGGCAAGCAACAAGCACCCCACAAGCAGCGCGCCAACACTGCCCACTGGCCAGGCGAACACGCGCGCCAACGCGAGCCGCCAGCCACGCTGATGTTTCTCCACATCGACGGCAGGATGCGCTGGAGAGGTCGAGACAACTGCCATGGTCGCAGTAGGAGTCGTCACTGTACTGAGCACACTGCTGACGCCTGTCACGCCGGTTGGGGTATCGGGGGTACTTGTCTCATCGGGTAGCGCCGCAGTAGAAACTGTCGCGTCCTGCGAGGCGGTGGATGCTGGCTCCATGTGGGGGCGAGACCTCCGATGGGAGATGTGAGCAAGAGACGTAGAGGTGTATCTCATAGCGTAGCATACGAACATTTGAGTTTCAACACGGCGACGCTATGAGGAGGATCCCTTTACCGTCGGCTGCTACCATGGAACTCCGGTTCGCTAATCTATCCTCCCCCCGCCTCCCTTCCCGCATAGGGAAGGGGGAAGCTCGCTGGTAGCAGGATGAGCATGGGTGGCAAGGGGAAAGCGGTGAACGGCTGCCCAGCCACCAAGCGCCTCCCCGTTCGAGGGAGAGTTGATTCTCCCCTCCCCATCTATATGGAGGGCCGGGAAAGAGGTCAGCGGCGGTCGAATTCGCGTTCGAGGGCGGCGAGGCTGAGGTGTACCATCGTGGGGCGCCCGTGGCAGCAACTCAGGCTGACGCGCGTCGCCTCAAGCTGCTCAATCAACGCGCGCTGCTCGGCGGGCGAGAGCGCCTGGCCCGCTTTGATTGCCGCCTTGCAGGCGACGTTCGCCAGCGCGTGTTCCTCCCAGGTCTCGCCGTGGCTGGCGGCCTCGGCGTCTGCTCCCACCAGCGCCAGCACCAGATCGCGCAATGGCTGCGCCCGCAGCTCGCGGCTCAGCACAGCGGGCATGGCACGCACCAGCAGCGTCTCCTCGTCGTTCAGCGGGATCAGCTCGAAGCCGATGGCGCGCAGATTGGCCAGATGATCGTCAACCGCCTCGCGCTCTTCGGGCGTCAGCTCCAGCGCCAGCGGTTCGAGCAATAATTGCGAGGCGACCGCGCGGGCACGCCACTCGGCCACCATGCGATCCAGCAAGATACGTTCGTGTGCGGCGTGCTGATCGATCATATACACGCCGTTTGGGCCTTCCGTCATGATGTAGCTCTGCGCCACCTGCCCCAGCACACGCAACGGCGGAAATTTCTTGCCACCCAGCGGCTCATCTGAGGTTGGCAGCCATGTTTGTGTGGACGCCGCTGGCGTGGGAGCTGAACGAGGCGTATCCTGCTCGTTTAACGAGACGCCTGCCCGTCCAGTGGCGCTCCCCTGCCAGAGCGGCGATTGCGCGGCGTGTGTCCGTTGTCCTGGCGCGACATGGCTTTCGCCAAGCAGCGCCACATCGCTTGTGTCATCCTCAGTATCGGCTTCGTCGGCCAGCCACTCAGCATTGCCGGATACACCTTCCTGGCTGGCTGCGTTCTCCTCGGTATGCGAGGCTGGCACATTTGTTGGCGTCTCGTCCCATGGGCTAACGCCAGTGAAGGGCTGCTCCGTCGGCGTCTCCCAATTAGGCAGACCAAACACGCGCCGCGAGACATCAGGAATGCCCGCTGTCACGTCGCTGGCAAGCAGCGCCGCGCGGGTGGCGCGCTGCACGGCGGCATAGACCTGGCGCTCACGTAGAAAGCGTACCTCCGTCTTCGCGGGATGCACATTGACATCAACCAGCGCCGGATCGAGCGCGACGTTGATCACCACAATGGGATGGCGACCCGCCAGCAGCAATGAATGATACGCTTCCTCCACAGCGAAGGTGAGCGCGCGGCTCTGCACCCAGCGGCGGTTCACAAAGAATGAGAGATACTGGCGTGTCGCTTTGTAGCAGGTGGGACGGCTAATGTAGCCGCTGACCAGTGGCGCCGCGTCGCTGGATACAGTTACCTCGATAGGATCATCTGGCGCGCCGATGGGGAGCATCTGCTCGGCGACGGCGACGCCATAGACGGCGACGATGGCGCTGCGTAGGCTGCCATCCCCTGGCGTATGAAACACCTGGCGTCCCTCGCTCAGCACAGTGAAGCGCACTTCGGGATAGGCCAGGGCGTATTGTTCAAGCAAGCGCAAACAATGGCCTGTCTCGGTGGCGCGCGTTTTGAGGAACTTGAGCCGCGCGGGCACCGAGGCGAACAGCCCGCGCACGGTGATCGTCGTGCCGGTGGGCGCGCCTGCGGCTGTGACATCCCCTAGCTTTCCCTCATCGGCGCTGAGCTGCGCGCCAGTGGCGGCGTCGTGTGGACGGCTGACCAGCAAGACGCGCGCCACGGCGGCGATGCTGGCAAGCGCCTCGCCCCGGAAGCCCAGTGTGTGGATGCGTTCGAGGTCGTCAATCGCGCTGATCTTGCTGGTGGCATGGCGCGCGAAGGCGAGGGGCAGATCAGCAGGGGGAATGCCACGTCCATCGTCGGTCACGCGGATCAATTCAAGACCTCCGCCCGCGATCTCCACATGGATGTGGCGCGCTCCGGCGTCGAGCGCGTTTTCGATCAACTCCTTGACGACCGCCGCCGGACGCTCCACCACCTCACCGGCGGCGATCTTCGCGGCCACCTGTGGCGGCAACTGGCGAATGGTCGTCGGCATCGGCGCGCCATGGCCTGCTGGCGCATCAGCCATTACATCCAACCTATTTCCCACTTGGCATTTTCGTTCATCTTTTCGGGTGTCCACATGGGGTCGAAGGTGAGGTTGACCGTGCAGGATTCGACGTTTGGCACGGTGGTGATCTCGTCCTGCACCTGCTGCATCACCTCACCGGCCACGGGGCAGCCAATCGCAGTGAGCGTCATCGTCACATCCACCTTGCCGCCCTCGATACGCAGGGTATAGATCAGCCCCAGGTCAACGATGTTGGCGGGAATCTCCGGGTCGTAGCAGCGTTTGAGCGCCTCACATACAGCGTTCACGTCCACATCGGTCTCGCCGACCACCTCAATCGTGCCAATATTTGGCTTCTCTTCTTCTTCTATCATCGGGGTATCCTTTGCATAGCACATGGCGCTTCTCATGCCGCTCTGCGAGAGTTCTAGGGCGAGCAGCATTGGTGTGTATCGCTCTTCTAAAAGTATACCCCCTGGGGTATGCGGCGGTCAAAGCGCCTGAGGGGGGACACCTAACCCCTGACCCCTTCCCATCTATGGGAAGGGGGAAGAGCAGTATGGCGTTCTAAGCGACCACCACGTTGAACAGTTCGTTTTGATCATCGGTTGCCTGGCCTGCCGGGCGCACCGTCTCATTGCCCATTGGTTTCCCCTCTTCTCAGCTCTGTCCCAACGTATCACACGCATCTACCCTATCATACGCCCCTCAAACATGGGCTTGCGTGATATATCTAGACATGACATACTTTACTTCGTGCTTGACTTCGTATTTGGGAACCGCGCCGACAGGCAGAATGAGATTGTAGCGTGGCTTGAGGCAGGGAGTGAAACGGTGATCCCGATGACCTATACACAAACAAACCTCTCCGCGCTTCTTGGCGCGCCATCGGCAGGTCAACAGGTAGCCGGCGTAGTGTTCTTTGCCGTGCAGTGGGTGATTGCCTGTTTTCTCGCTACACTGATCATCTGGGCGCTGCTCTACGCCTTCCGACGTGACCGTCTGACGACCAATCGCCGCGCGCTCTTCGCAGGTATCTTCCTGGTGGCCCTCGGCGTCGCCAACGTGTTTATCCTCAGCCGGGCTTTCGTGCTGACGCATCCGTTGTTGTCAGCGCCGGTCATTGTGCTGTTTTTCCTGCTGCTCTTTCTCTTCCCCGATAAACGCTATACGCCCTGGTGGACGTTCTGGATAGGGATTTTCTATCTCTTCAGCATGATCGTCGCCTTTACGCCAGTACAACAGCAGCAGAATAAGTCCAACAATGCTATAGCCGTCGCGCTGGCGCATATACCGGGAGTGGTCGGCGTGTTCCTGATCCTTGGCAATATGATCGCGCTTGTTCCCTTGATGGTGGGGATCGCGCCACAGGTCTACTTTCGCTACCGGCGGCTGCCCGCCAATGATGCGCGGCCATTCACCAGCTTGTCCCTGGTTGCTCTCTTTGGCGCCCTCGCGCTGATCGCTTTTCTGCTGTTCGTCATCAGCGGCGTCCTGGAAATCCCGCTCGCCGATGTGCAACATCCCGTCTACCTGGTTGTGCGCACGGGCTATTACCTGGTGGTCTCACTTGCTCCTATTATCCTGGCCTTCCTGCTGATGCGCAGGCGGCTCTATGACCGCGACGCGCTGCTCAACCGGCTGGCGATCTTCACGCCACTGATCCTGGCGCTGCTGGTGATCTATGCCTTCAGTACCATCCTGTTATGGTTCGCCTTCCCTGGCTTTCGGAGTCTATTGCCCATCGAAGATGTGCCCCTTCTCATTCTGATTGGCCTGCTGATGGCTGCGGCGTTTCGCCCCCTCCATCGTCTGTTGCAGCGCACGATTGATAGTCGTTTCTATCGGCGTCGTTATCTGGCGGCGCAAATGCTGGCTTCATTCGAAGCAACCTTGCGCGAAGAGAGACGCCTCGATGCGCTCAGCGGCCACCTGACGGAGGCAGTGCAAAAAGCGTTCCAGCCGACGTTCGGCGCGTTGTGGCTCCGCACGACGCCAGCACGCTCGCCATTGGGTGTGTCGTCTGCGCTGCGCACACCCCCTGCCACGGATGCGGCGCCACAGGCGATCCAGCTCTTCAAACACAGCGAGGCGCCCAAAAACGCAGTGGGCTTCCCCACGCTCATGCTCTCCGGCGACGATCCCGCCCGAAAGGCGCTCTCGCAGCCATCAGCCGTGCTTGCGCCGGGCAATCTCCAGCCGCTTCACTCTCCACTCTTGAATGAACTCCGTGAGGCGTCGGCGCAGATCGTCCTGCCGCTGGCCAGCCAGGGCGAGGTGGTTGGCCTGGTTGCGCTTGGCGCACGACCAGATGGCCGCCCATATACGCTCGATGAGCGCGAGTTGCTGATTGGCGCTGTGGATCAGGCGGCGCCGCTACTGCGGTCGGCGTTGGTGGAACGTGAACAAGACATCGAGACGCGCGAACGCGAGCGCATCGAACAGGAGCTTCTGACCGCGCGACGCATTCAGGAGTCGCTGCTGCCGAAGAGCGTACCCGCGCTGGCGGGCTGGCGCATCGCTACCTGCTATCAGCCCGCGCGCGAGGTTGGTGGCGACTTCTACGACTTCATTCCGCTGACCGATGGACGGCTTGGCATTGTGCTTGGTGACGTGACAGACAAGGGCATGCCCGCCGCGCTGGTGATGGCGACCACCCGCAGCATGCTCCGCGCTGTGGCGACCCAGCCCAGCGCTACGCCCGGCAATGTGCTTGCCCAGGTCAACGAGTTGCTCTGCCAGGATTTGCCGCCCAGCATGTTCGTCACCTGCTTCTATGCGATCCTCGATCCGCTGAGCGGACATCTGCAATTTGCCAACGCGGGACAAGACCTGCCATTGGCGCGGCGTTCCAGCGGCGAGGTAAGCGAACTGGAGGCGCGGGGCATGCCGCTGGGGCTGATGTCCGGCATGGCGTATGATGAACACGAGGCCACGCTGGCGGCTGGCGACCTGCTGCTGTTCTATAGCGACGGCCTGGTGGAGGCGCACAACCGTGAGCGCGAGATGTTTGGCTCCCCGCGCCTGACAGAACTGCTGCATGAGCGCACGGAAGATTCGGCGCCCGTCGTCTTCCTGCTCCAGGAATTGGCGAACTTTACCGGCCCCGGCTGGGAACAAGAGGACGACGTGACGCTGGTGGCGCTCACCCGGACAGAAAGTGACGAGGCGCTTATGCAGAACGACCGCCCTGGCGCTGATGCGCAACCCGCCAACGAAGAGAAAGATGAAGACAAAGACGAGGACGAAGACGAGGATCAGTGGCAAACACTGGACGAGTGGGAGCTACCAAGCGAGCCAGGAGCCGAACGCCAGGCGATCCAGCGGGTGGCCGAGGCAGTGCGCACGCTCAATCTGCCTATCGCCCGGCTGGAACAACTGAAGACAGCGGTGGGTGAGGCGACCATGAACGCGATGGAGCATGGCAACAACTACCAGGCCGATCTTCCTGTGCTGTTACGGGTGCTGGCCTCGCCGTCAGTCGTCGCCGTGCGCATCACCGACGAGGGCGGAGAAGCGCCATTGCCAGCCTCGCAAGCGCCCGACATCGAGGCCAAACTGGCTGGATTGCAGTCGCCGCGTGGCTGGGGAATGTTCCTGATCGAGCAGTTCGTGGACGAGTTGAGCGTCACTACAGAGGGCGGGCGTCGTACCATCGAGCTCCTGATAAAGCGATGAGGCAAACGAAGATAAACAGAAGATAAGCATAGAGGAGAAACAGGGATGGCGGATGCGATTGACGTGCTTGTGCTTGGCGGCGGCCCAGCGGGCGTGACGGCGGCGTTGCGGGCGCGTGAGCTTGGCGCGCGGGTGGCGCTTCTCGAACGCGACACGCTGGGGGGCGCCTGCACAAACGATGGCTGTGTGCCCACGCGCGTGCTGGCCCACACGGCGCGCCTTGTGCGCGAGGCGCGCCAATACGCTGACTATGGGCTGATTGGCGCCCCGCCAGAGATTGACTTCCCGCGCATGTTGGCAAACGCCCGCGCCACAGTAGAACGCATCCACGCGAAGAAGCGCATTCATTACCACCTCGAAGCGATGGGCGTCACCGCGTACACGCGGATGGGCGAGGCGCGCTTCACTGACGCGCATACCATCATCTGCGCCAATGGTGAGACGTTTCAGGCGGAAAAGATCATCATCGCGGTGGGCGGCCACGCGCGCAGGCTGCCCTTCCCCGGCGCTGAGCATGCCCTCACTCATAGCGATGTCTGGCGGATGACACACCTGCCGCGCTCCATTGCCATTGTTGGTGGCGCGGCGACCGGCTGCCAGCTTGCCTCGATCTTCGCGACGTTTGGCGCGCAGGTTCATGTGCTGGAGGTTGGGCCACATTTGTTGAGCGTGGAAGATGAGGCTGTCTCAGAGGCTATGACGCAGGCGTTCGCCAATCGCGGTATCTCGGTGATTACACAGATTGGGGGCGTCGAGCGGATCGAATGCGATACAGACGCCGAAAACGATGCGCCACCGCTCCATCTTGTCTACACCCATCAGGGCCAGCCGCAGAACCTCACCGTCGAGGCGGTATTGCTTGCGGTGGGATGGGCCGCGAACACCGAGGCGCTCAATCTCGCGGCGGCTGGTGTCGCATGCGAACGCGGCTACATCACGGTCAACGACTCGTTGCAGACGAGCGCGCCGCATATCTTCGCGGCTGGCGACGTGACGGGACGCATGATGCTCGTGCAGAGCGCGACTGCCGAGGGAACACTTGCCGCCGAGAGCGCGCTGCTGGAGCCGGGGGGACGTGGCAGGCATCTCATTGTGCCACACGGCGGCTTCACTGATCCTGAGTATGGCAGTGTGGGGCTGACGGAGCGTGCGGCCTGTGCGCAGGACGAATGCGCTGTGGCGGTGGTACCCTATACGCATGTGGATCGCGCGGTGATTGACGGACATACCGAGGGCTTCTGCAAGCTGATCGTCTCACAGACCACCCATCGTGTGCTGGGCGCGCATATCGTCGGCGAACAGGCGGTGGAGATGACACAGATGCTCGCCACAGGCATGACGGCTGATCTCTGGGTGGAGCAACTTGCCGAGCTTGAGCTGGCCTACCCGACGTTCGCAGCGGTGGTGGGCTTGGCCGCACGGCGCATTGTGCGTGAGTTAGGCGTCGTACCGTTGGCGCCGCAGTGGCGCACGCTGGGCCAGGCGTCGGCGGAGTGGGAACGTAGCGACGCATAGCATATCACAACAGGCAGACGACGACATAGACGACAGAAAGACATAGGAGGGGAAACGATGCCACAAGCCAACGTAAAGATGACCGTCCGACGGATCACGCCCGCCGTCAGTATTATTGACATCCAGGGCGACGTGTCCGCCTTCGCCGAGAACGTCTTGATGGACGCCTATACCGAGGCCAACACGCCCACCACGCGCGTCTTTATCCTCAACTTCAGCGGCCTCGAGTATATGAACAGTAGCGGCATTGGACTGCTCGTCACCCTGCTCATTCGCATCAACCGTCAAAAGCAGCGATTGCTTGCCTATGGGCTGAGTGAGCACTACCGCCGCATCTTTGAGTTGACACGCCTCAACGAGGCGATTGGTATTTACGACGATGAGGCCGCCGCGCTGCATGCCGCTGGCGCCTGACATGAAGCCTCAAACAAACGAGAGGAATCATTGGGATGAGCCAACCTGAAATGCCGCTGGAGCAGACAGGGCCAACAGAGCAGCCGGAAGAAGCCCAGGCGCCGCAGCCGCAGATCGTCCAGACGACGGTTATCGAGGAGCAAACGATTGTGGAGACACCATCTGCAAGAGAGCCACGCGACGCTGCCAACTGGGCGCAGGTGGTCACGGCGCTGCGTGTCTCAGAACTGCCGGTGGGAGCCGTCAACTTGAACGTGAATGGCCGCCAGGTGGTTGGGCCGCTGCAAGGCTTCGGCAAGATGTGGCAAAAAACCTACTGGGTGCGGCTGAGTGGCGCAAAGGTGACGCCTACCGAGGTCATCCAGACCTGGAAGGAGCAGTTTCCCAACTTCTGGCCGAAGGGCAACCGTTTCTTCAAGCCGCTGACGGGCATCAAGCCGGGCGAGGTAGCCACGCTGAGCCTGAATGTAGGCGGCATGCAGCTCTCGACGGGTGTGTTGGTGCTCTACGCCGACGACGAGTCTTTCGCGCTGATGACGCCACAGGGGCACATCCTGGCAGGCTGGATCACCTTCAGCGCCTACGAAGAGGACGGCGCGACGGTGGCGAAGGTGCAGCTATTGATCCGTGCGAACGATCCGCTGTATGAGATTGGGCTGCGTCTGGGGGGCCACCGCCAGGAGGATCGCTTCTGGATACACACGCTCACGGCGCTTGCCGCGTACTTCGGAGTGAATGGCATTATCCACCACCGCCAGGAGTGCGTTGACCCACGCCTGCAATGGTCACAGGCAGGCAACATCTGGCAGAACGCCGCCGTGCGTACCACCATCTACTCCGTGCTGGCCCCCGTGCGCTGGGTGCGGCGGCTGGCCGGAGCAAAACGGACGAACGCCTGAAACCACCACGATGGGCAACCTAAGTAAGCGCGCTCAGGTCAGATCAGGCGCGGAGCAGGCAGTCGCGCACGGCCTTGCCAAGCAGACGTATCCCCGCCACAACGGCTGGCGTCCTCAGCGGGCCATAGCCCAACACCAACGCAGGCGGCCCGGCATAGGCGTCGGGATGGGCGTGAAACCAACTCAGACCATATACACTCACGTCAAGCTCCCTGGCGCGGTCAATGACTTCTGCCTCGTTGACTCCCGCTGGCAGATCGATCACACAATGCAGTCCGGCAGCGATGCCACGCACACGCGCCTGGGGAATGAACCGCGCGACCGCTTGCATCAGCGCATCGCGCCGTTCGCGATAGAGACGTCGCGCCTTGCGCAGATGACGGTCGAAGGCGCCCGTCGCCAGCATATGCGCAAACGTCACCTGCTCAAGCACTGGTGATCCATAGTCTTGAAAGACTTTGATCCAGCTTAGCTCATCAACCAGGTGGGGCGGAACAGCCATCCACCCCAGCCGAAGGGCAGGCGCAAGCGTCTTACTGACGGAACCCATGTAGATGACATGATCCGGCGCGAGGCCCTGCAATGCGCCAATCGGCGCGCGATCATAGCGAAACTCGGCGTCGTAGTCGTCCTCGATGATCAGCCCGTTGTGGTCGCGCGCCCAGGCGATCAACTCCGCACGGCGCGCGGGCGAGAGCGCGACGCCAAGCGGAAACTGATGCGCGGGCGTCACTACCACAATCCGCGCCTCGCTGGCGGCAAGCGCATCTACCCGAATGCCTTCCTCATCAACTGGAATGGGCAGCAGGCGTATTCCTGTATGGGCCAGGAAGACACGCTCATAGGGATGAGTAGGGTCTTCAATGGCTAGCGTGCTGTGCCCCTGCGCCAGGCGCGCCTCGCAAATACAACGCACCCCCTGAGCGAAGCCAGAACAGATAATCAACTGTTCGGGCCGGGTCGCTACCCCACGCGCCCGCGTCAGATACCCCGCAAGCTCTTCGCGCGCCAGCAACGATCCTTGACGGTCTCCATAGCTCAATTCTGCGTCGGGCAACGTTCTGAATGCCTCGCGCTGGGCCACCAGCCACGCGGAACGCGGAAACAAGGACGTATCAGGCACGGCGGTAATAAAATCGTGTCCTGTGGGAATACGGACATAGGGCGCCATACTGCCTGTACGCGCTGTATGCGCTGTATGCGCTGTGGACGTTGCGGAGGCAGGTGGCGCCATCGGCTCCTTCGTCGGCATGGTAGCCGTCGGCGCCACACGGACAGAGCCACGCGCCGTCGCAATGAGATAACCCTCGGCGATCAATTGCTCATAGGCATTGACCACCACCCCACGCGAGACGCCGAGATCGTCGGCAAACTGACGGGAAGAGGGCAGCGCCGCGCCAGCGGGCAGCGCGCCGGAGCGCGCTGAGGCTCGCAGATAGTCGCACAACTGATGGCGCAACGCCCGACCCGAGGCGCGTTGCAAGGGAACCAGCAACACGGGCGCAAGAACGCTAGCTATTCTGGTCTTTTTTCTTGGCATCTCACTGGCTCTTTCACTCGCTCCATATCTCAGGTACAGTCTAGCATAGAACACCATCCGGCGTGCAATAATCACGGCCAACACACCATCAGGAGGACTGCTATGGCGACGACATCATCCACATCCTCAGATTCATCCCTGGTATCCATCACCCCTGCGGCAAAATCGGCCAAGTCAACCGATGAGGTAGCTCAGACATTGCGAGGCATGCGCTTCACCCTGTTCGTATGCGCCGTGATGACCTGGGGCTGGGGTTTTCTGACACTCATCAACATGAAGGGCGTGACGCTGCCCATGAGCATGTCGTTGCCGCTGCTCGTGGCTATCCCACTCTTTCTCCTGGCGCTGCGGTTCACGTTGCGCATACGCGGGCTGCGTGGGCCACGGCTCTTCGCCACGCGCAGGAGCGTGTTCTGGTACTTCACCGGGCTTGTAGTGGAGATTATCGGCTGTGCGCTAGCAGTTATCATCGCGCGGCTGTCGCATCACCCTGAGTATGTCATTCCCGGCGACACACTGATTGTGGGGTTGCACTTCCTCTTTCTGGCGATTGCCTTCAATGAGAAGCGTCAGTACCTTACCCTGGCGGTCTTCTGCCTGACGGCTTTGCTTGTGCCGCTGACAGTACCGCGTACTTTCACCGTTGGGCCAATCTCCACTCTATCTACTGGAGGAAGCGGATGGATGATTGTTACCGGATTGATTGGCTTGCTCTGGTTGTCCCTGGTCTTTGTGCGTCTCTATAGCGAAGGGATGCGCGCCACGTTCACGTTGCGACAAGATTGAGACAAATCGCGGCGAGTTTATGACTTTCGTCACTGGCGCGCGCAATCGCCCCTGGGCTACCATACCTAATGGCGCAGGATGTGTCCCATCCTGCGTATAGACGTGTACGTTAGACAGCTTACCGGGAACGCCAGGGGACGCAACTGGCAAGCGGATGTCACGTACATGAGAGGGAGCGAGAGGAAGCAAGGCGGGCCGGAGGCAACGAGGCGCTCCAGCGAGAGGATTCCACCCACGCCTTGCGTCGTCACGCGATCCGGCTACCTTCCAGGCACAGGCGCTCGCCTTCACCGCCGAAGACGCGAGGTCTCTGGCGCGAGATGAGCGCCTCTGTTGTGTTCTGAAACAGGCGCCTGCTTGCGCGCCGCTGGGTGGAGGAACGCTAGTTACATTCGCTGACGTTTAATACCGGGAACGTGTCGCGTGTTGAGCGATGACCTGGGGAGAAAGGCATAGCAGAATGGCTGTTGAGAGCAGCGAGAAACCCATCAGCAAGTCCACCGACGTCCCTGCGCTTGAGGGGCGTGATATTCGTAAGTCGTTGCCATTGGGCGGCTCACGCATCGAAATCCTCAGGGGGATCAACCTGCGGGTGGAGCATGGCGAGTTCGTCGCGGTAGTTGGCCCGTCCGGCTCCGGCAAGTCTACCTTGCTGGGCATCATCGCGGGGCTGGATACGCCCACCAGCGGCCAGGTGTTGATTGACGGGGTGGACATCACCCGCATGGGTGAGGGGCAACTGGCCCAGGTGCGCAACGCCAAGATCGGCATGGTTTACCAGGCGTTCAACCTCATTCCCACACTCACCGCGCAGGAGAACGTCGAGGTGCCGCTCTACGTCGGCAAGCACTCCGGTCGCCCTGCGGATCGCGCGAAAGAGCTGCTGACGCTCGTCGGACTGGAGCATCGCCTGGGCAACCGGCCGAACCAGCTTTCCGGTGGCGAGCAACAGCGTGTCGCGGTGGCGCGGGCGTTGGCCGCTGACCCGGCCATCGTCATCATGGATGAGCCGACTGGCAACCTCGACCAGAAGAACAGCGAGAATGTGTTGCAGATGGTACGCGACCTACGCGACCGCACGGGCAAGACGTTCATCATCGCCACACACGATCCCAACGTCGCCGCCGCCGCCGACCGCTCCATTCGTATTGTTGACGGTCTGGTGGCCGACTAACCTACCCCTTGCCCCTCCCAGAGATGGGAAGGGAGAAAGGATCATCTCTTCGGAGAGAGGGATTATGATAGCGAAACTTGGGTTGTACTTCTCCTACTCCACCCGCTCGCTGATTCGCGAAGGGCAGCGCACGCTGCTGGCGATCTTCTGCGTAGCGGTCGGCGTGATGGCGATTGTCGCGCTGCAACTGGTGGGCAATATGGTCAACCTGGGGCTGACCAGCAACGTCCAGCAGGACAACGGCGGCGACATCTCAGTGCGCGCCGACATCGTGCCCCTGCGCCAGTCTGATCTGAGCTTCTTCGATCAACTGAAAGCCAAGGGCGACATCACCAGCTATACGGCGGTCTCAGGGCATAGCGCCCAGACCGTCCATGCCGATAAAACGATCTCGTTCTATACGCTCGATGCGATAGACCCCAACACCTTCCCCCAGGCTGGCTCGCCCTCGTTCATTGACCCCAGCAACGGCAGCTTCGCATCCATCTTGACGGGGCAGACGGTGGTGATCACCTCCACGTTGCAGTCAGACCTGGGCGTGCATATTGGCGATACCGTCACTGTCAGTTCGGATGACGGGCGGGTTGTCCATGCGAAGATCGGCGGCATCATCGCCAGCGCGAACTTCTTCCGTGGCTCGATGATGTACATCTCGATCAGTGGCTACGCGGCCATCCCCAGTTCCTCAGGCTTGCCCGTCACTTACTCTGGCGTGTACGTGAACGTGCCGGGGCATACCGACGCGGCAGCTGATAAAGCCAAGAAAGAGATCTCCAACCAGATTCAGACCGCGACGGCGGTGACGACCACCAAAGACGCCCTGCAACAGAACCAGAGCCAGGTACAGAACATCCGCTACTTCCTACAGGTGGTGGGCTTGCTGGCGCTGCTGATCGGCGGCATCGGCATCATCAATACGATGCAGGTGTTGTTGCGACGCCGTCAGACCGAGATCGCCATGCTGAAGACGGCTGGCTATAGCCGGGTTGATCTCTATGCGCTCTTTGGGCTTGAGGCGGCGGAACTTGGCGTGGTGGGCGGCATCGTCGGCGCAGCGGCTGGCATTGGCGTCAGCTTCTTCGTCAAGACGCTTGTCGAGCGGGTGTTCTTCATTCTACTGCCCAACTCGATTGATCCAGGTACCGTGCTGGCTGGCGTTGGCATCGGCTTCGCGACGGCGTTGATCTTTGGGCTGATGCCGATTGTGCAGGCGGCGCAGGTGCGCCCGCTGGCGGTGCTGCGCGAGGTGACCGAAGGCTTGCAAGGAACGAGCGTGCTGCTGACGCTTTCGCTGGCCGTGTTGCTGGCGGTGCTCTTCTATGCGCTCTCGGCGGTGATCCTCGGCAACCCTTTCGTGGCGCTTGGTGTAGTTGGCGGCACAGGCGTCTTCTTGGGGCTGCTGGCGTTGTTCTTCTTCCTGGTGGTCTTCCTGATCAGCAAGTTCCCCCTGCCTGATGGAGTGACCTGGTGGTATGGGCTGATCGTCGGGATTGGGCTGCTGATCAGCGTTCCGCTGACCATCGTCCCTGTGACGCGCGCGTTTGGCGCGCTGCTGCTGACGGTGGTGGCGCTGGCCGTCATTGCGATTTTCCTGCCGCGCACGCCAAAATCCAACGTGCGGATGGCGCTGCGCAATGTGGGCCGCCAGCGCGGGCGCACCGTCACGACGATGGTGGCGCTGTTTGTCGGCGTCTTCACCATCGGCCTGATTCTGGTGCTGAGCCAGAACATCCAGGCTGAGATAAACACCGTGCTCTCGCAGCAGGTGAAGTACAACTCGTTCATCCTGGCGGGCGCAAAGGACAAAGCGGCTGTTGACAACGCGCTGGCGACGATCCCCGACGCCTCGAAGATTCAGGGCAAGATCGTCAATCCCATTGCTCAGGATATTCCCGTCGCGGTGAATGGCGTGCCGATTGGCAAGGCGCTTGGGAACTCCACAACCCAGGGTGGCCCACACAATGTTGGCAGAGCGGGCGCTTTGGCGCTGCTCAGCGGCGTGGAGGGCTATAACCTCAAGGCTGGCGACCTGCCACCCAATGTGAAGATTGTGCCAGGATATGGCGCAAGCGCGCCCGGACGGGCGCTGACGCCAGCCGACGCCGGACTGCAAGATGGCGCGTATAACATCCTGGCCCCGCGTGCGCTCTCATATGACCCCCTGCGCGTTCAGGTGGGCGATGAGATTGTGCTGGCGAGCCAAGCGGCGGCGGCCAATGGACAAGGTGGGCCGGGCGGGCAAGGCGCCACGCCTTCTACCGGCAAGCTCCCGGCGGGCGTTGTAGTCGTGCGCGTGGTGGGATTCTACAGCGGTGGCACAAACGCGGTGTTCGCTTCGCTGATTGGCGACTACAGCGCCGTCAACGCGCTGACGTTCAACAACCCCATCTACGTCTACCAACTGCGCACCGATCCCACACAGTCGGATACGGTCTTGCACGAAGTGCAGCAGAAGGTGCCATCCGTGCAGACGTTCAGCCTGGCTGACTTGCTGCTGATCATCAACACACTATTGACCAACCTGGTGATCCTGCTGACGGCCATCGCCTCGCTGGCGATGATCGCCGGATTGATCATCATCGCGAACGCGGTAGGGTTGGCGATGCTCGAACGGCGGCGGGAGCTTGGCATCCTGAAGTCGGTCGGCTACACCAGCTCGAACGTGTTAAGCCAGGTGTTGGTGGAAAACGGGCTGGTCGGCTTCGCGGGGGCGCTGCTGGCAATGCTGCTGGTCTCGCTGGCGATTGGTCTGCTCGGCCAGTTGGTCTTCAAGACGAGCTTTGGTGTGACGACGCTCATTGTGCTGACCGTCGTCGCGGCGACTGCGGTTATCTGTATGCTCGTGGCCGCTGGTGTGGCGTGGAGCGCGACGCGCGTGCGCCCGCTGGAAGTGCTGCGCTACGAGTAGGGGCTTACCTATCCCCCAACCCCCTTCCCCATACGGGAAGGGGGCTTTATGCTGACTGAGCATGAAACCTCTGAATCATCTCTTGTGGATTCTGGCGTGCTTATCGCCTATGACTGGGGAACGGAACCTGGAGACACTATAGCATGTTTACCTGTGGTTGAGCGAGGCGTGCCCCCTCCCTGGCCCTC
>JAJPIU010000031.1 GCA_021324535.1 Pseudomonadota bacterium | reverse complement strand
TGCACAAAGCTATCGCGACCTCGCTTCTTGCGGAAGCCGATGGACACCTCGATGACGTTGTTGAACTGTTGGCGTATCACTACTCCAAAGCCGTAGAACTGTCGCGTCTCTCTGCTGTTCCCCAGCCACTCGCCGATGAGACCGCACACGCCATCACGTTTCAGATACACGCCGGTGAGCTGGCCAGCCAGACCGGAGCTTTCGATGTGGCGCTGATCCATTTCCAAAATGCCATTGATCTGGCCGGGGATGAGCAGAAGCTGGCGCTCTATGAGAAGCTGGGCGATAGCCTGCCGCGCCAGTTCAAATTCAAGATTCGCGAGGCGTATCAGCGTGCGCTTGCTCTTTGGCGCGCCCTGCCGGAACGCCAGCCATTGATTGGAGCGCGGCTGATACGCAAGCTACTCATGGCGAATTTCCGCCTGTTTTTTACCGACCCATTCCCGCTCAATGAAGCTGAAGCCCTGTGGCAAGAGGGAGTTCAATTGGCCGAACACGCTGGAGATGAGTACGAACGTTGGCGGCTGCGTGTGGCTTCCATTTTCCTTGCAATAGATGATCTGCGCGCGCTTGGTGTTGAGGAGATGCGCCAGAACGAGCAAGCGCGCGCCTTCAGGCAAGTGGCGCTTGAGGCAGCCGACTATTTCGAGCAACGCCAGGACTGGGAGGCGCTGAGTGAGCTTCTGGATGGCTATACCGGTCTCCTCTTCCGTTGCGGAGAAAACGACGAGGCAATGGTGGTGGAGCAGCGACGCTTGCGCCTGACAGGGTTATCCTTCAATGAGCGTGTGGATGTGATCTCGTCGTTTATTGGGGGAGCCTTTCTCAGCGGAGAGTATGACGCCTGCGTTCAGATGATGACAGAGACGCTCGATACCTTGCGTCCTGGCGAGCCGCTTGAGGTGTTTGCCACGACCCTCAATGCGCCACTTGCCGCGCTGTATCTGACCGGCCGCTGGTCTGATACCGTTCAATTTCAGCAAGCGCTGGAGGAGATGTGGCGCCATTCCCAGGATATTGAAGGCGCCGGACAATCGCTGGCCGGTTGTTACCATATGCTGCTCTTCATAGCTCTTTCCCGTGAGGATCAGGCGGATATTGCTATGCTGGAAGGGCGATTGCGCCAGATCGTTCCCGAGTATCGTGAGAAACTTATTCTGCCACCAGTGGTGAGGTATCGTGACGGCGATTTCGGCCAGTTT
This sequence comes from Pseudomonadota bacterium, assembly GCA_021324535.1. GTDB lineage: Bacteria > Chloroflexota > Ktedonobacteria > Ktedonobacterales > JADMIN01 > JAJPIU01. The sequence continues at coordinate 18,228 of JAJPIU010000031.1, read as the reverse complement.
GAGGCAGGTGAGCGTGGGTTCGACATTGCCGGATTCTTTATGATGTTTTTTAGCGAACATGATCAGCTTCCGCCTGCCGAACTGATACAGCAGGGAAACTACTACGCAGATGATATGACCCTTCGCGTCTCCAACGTCGTCAAGGCGTTGATGGGCGAGGATAACCAATCGCTGGCGCGCGCCATTGACGAGGCGGAGGCGCATCACCTCATCGTCTATGCCGCGCGTATGCGTATTGTGTTGGCGAAGCGTAGCGGTGATCTGGATCAGCTTGCCCGCGCGCGTTCCGTGCTGGAGCCGCTAGGGGATCGCCTCTTCCTGCGCAAACTCGCCGAGGTTGAGAAGGCGCTGCAAGCCGACTGAGGCGTTCCTTCAACCAGTTTTCGGCGGCGTTGTGGTATAATAAGGCGCTGCTATTTGATTTCCTGACGCCAGGCGCGCGGGGGAAAGTCCTGCTGCGCTTGTTTTACGTGCAACGATTACCGAGGTTCTCGATGCCCTACGCCACCATAGCCAAAGAGTTCACTTTCGACGCCGCCCACAGCCTGCCCAACTCGGAGGGGCCGTGTCAGCGGCTGCATGGGCACACCTATCGCGTGCAGGTGGTGGCGCGTGGGCGCATCCAGCCAGTGGATGGTCGGGCTGAAGAGGGCATGGTGCTTGACTTCACGCGCATCAAAGAGGTGTTCAAGCGGCGCATCGAGGCGCGTTGCGACCATCAGTTCCTCAATGAGAGCGTGCCTATCGAGCGGACGACGGCGGAACTGCTGGCGGCGTGGATGCTTGCCGAGCTACGCGAGGAACTGCCGCTGGTGATCGCTGTGCGCCTCTACGAAACGCCTACATCTTACGCCGAGGTGACAGTGTACGACCTCGAAGATGCTCCTGGCGCGCCGAATGTGCAGGAAGGCTCCGCGCGATGACCTCTACTGAAACGCTCACTCCTAAGAAGAGGGTTTCCCAGGCGCGCACGTTCCCTGTTGTCGAAATCTTCGGGCCGGTCTTGCAGGGCGAGGGGCGCATGATCGGCGCGCAGACATTGTTCGTGCGCTTTGGCTACTGCGACTATAAATGCCGTTGGTGTGATAGCTTGTATGCTGTGACGCCGGAAGTCGTTCACGAGCACGCCGAGCGCCTCACCGTGGATGAGATCGCGGCCCGCCTGCGCGCGCTCAATCCCCATACGCCGTGGGTGACGCTCTCCGGGGGCAATCCCGCCATTCACGATCTGGCTGCGCTGGTGGAGCGCCTGCATGCCGAGGGACGCAAGATCGCCGTCGAGACGCAAGGCACAGTCTTCCGCGAGTGGCTGCGCGCATGCGAGGTTATCACTGTCTCTCCCAAGCCGCCAAGCTCCGGCATGATGACCAACTACATCCAACTTGATCGCTTCGCCGCGCTGCCCAACGCCAACCTCAAAGTGGTCGTCTTCGATGAGGCCGACTACGCCTACGCGCGCGACATTCACCTACGCTACCCCCATGTTCCTTTTTATCTGCAAGTGGGTAATCCTGTGGGCGAGGACGACACGGCGACCCTGCTGGCCAAGCTCGATTGGCTTGGCAGCCTGGCGCTGGCTGACCCTGCAATGGGCGGCGCCATCGTGCTGCCACAGCTACACGTCTTGCTGTATGGCAACCGGCGCGGCGTATAGAATGCCATCACTCGCCGCGCCCGACAGGAGTGAGCCAGCTTGTGTTGATCGCGATGATCTCCCCAGGGTCGGGAGCGGTCAGCGCCTCGACGCGCGTCACCCACTTCACCCACTCGAAGCCACGTCGTCCCGGCGCAACCAGCCGCGCCGGAAAGCCGTGCGCGTCGCTGATCTCCTCGTCAGCAAGATGCGTCGCCAGCAGGGCTGCGCGCGCCTCGGCCAGTGGCAGACTCCAGCGATAGCCTGTCACTGAGACAAAGCGGATGTAACTCACATCATGCGCGGGCTTAGCGAGATCGAGCAGCCGCCCCACACGCACGCCGCGCCAGTGTTGCGCGCTATAAAAGCCGCCTGTGCAATCGAGCAGCGCGTCGAGATGATCGAGTTGATCGGGTGTGGGGTTGGGTAGGTCGCCAGCGCCCAGCGCGAGCAAAGCGTCATATGTCAGCGTGAGAGGATGGGCGACCGCGCCGCCAACCATGAGCCGCCAGCCGTCCGACGCAATGGGACGTGGCTGGTCGGCCACCCAACTTGTCGTAGGGAAGATGTTGCCCTGGTAGCTGGCGGTCTCGTAGGAGCCGGTGAAGCGCCGTGCCGCGCCGGGTAGCTGTAACACGCGGTTGGCCACCTGTTGCGCAGGCCAGAGCGCCAGGCCGCCCGCCAGCAACGCGCCAAAGCGGAGCGCCTGCCGCCGTCCAACAATCATCCGCCGCCGGATCGGCCAGATGCGCCGTATGCGCGCCAGCATATGCGCAGCCACTAACGCAGTTAGCCCTGTTCCCAAGACGATATGCCAGCCAAGCAGGTTGAAGATGGTCAGCGGCAGATCGCCCGCAAACACCCACCATACGCCCGACGCCAGCGCCAGCCCCACCAGCGCCGTCACCACGACGCCGATCAGCATGCGGCGATCCCATAGGCGCGGACGCACGAGGCGAGGCAGTGTGCGGCGGAGCTTGCCCCAGAGCAGCAACATCAGCCAGAGGCCAAGCGCGCCATGCAGCGCGAAGATCAACCAGTCGTCGGGACGTCCGCTGACTAGGCTGAGCAGCCCCGTAGCGAAGGCGAGACCAACGGCTAGCGCCAGGCTCCAATCCGTCAGCCGGGGAAACGGATCGAACCCGCTTTTATGTCGCTTATGTTTGGAGTGGCTGGCTTTATTTGTCGCTGCTGGTTGCTCCATTGGCTTTCTCTCGGATGAAACAAAAGCTGTCTAGTTTTCCTCAAAAGGCCAAGAAGAACCCATGATGCAAAGATCATAGCGCGTCGGCACAGCTTCCCATTATTTGATCGAGAAGAGGGCCACTTCAAAATGCGAGCATTTGCTCATATTTGTTAGCGCGCTACGTTGCCTACCTGCGAGCGGGCGGCTATGCTGAAAGAGCTATGAGGCGGCGTAACGACGTATTGGTAGATTGGTAGATTGTGTACCGGTAGTTCCCCTAGCGTCTACTTCCTATCTATGGGAAAGGGGCAGGAGGATAGGTATGATTAGGCAAGGAGAGAGCGTGATGTCAACATCACGAAAAGCTGTAGGCGCAGAGCAATCCATAGCGAGTGGGCCGCAAAAGCCGCTCTTGCGCGGCTATTTGCATGCGGGCGCGGCGGGGCTGGCGTTGATCTGCACGGTGGCGCTGGCAATCCTCAGTAGAGATGATCGCCCCAAGCAAATCTCGCTGATAATCTATGGCGCGACCTCTCTCTGGCTGTTTGGGTGCAGCGCGCTCTACCACCTAGGGAACTGGTCGCCGAAGGTACGCAAAAACCTCCAGCGACTCGACCACGCCAACATCTTCGCGCTGATCGCCGGAACGTATACGCCCATCGCCTTCAACGTGCTGAGCGGTTGGTGGCGTATCGGTCTACTGGTGACGATCTGGGGGCTGGCGCTGCTGGGGATGTCGCTGGCCGCGCCTGCGTTGCGCATCCCCCGTTGGGTGATGGTTGTGTTATATATCGTGATGGGCTGGGTGGCGCTGGCTGCCATTCCGCCAATCGTCGCGGCGGTGGGCCTTGGCTCCATGCTCTTGCTGGTGGCGGGCGGCGTCTTCTATACGCTGGGCGCGCTGGCCTACGCCTTGCGCTGGCCGAACATCTGGCCGCGCGTCTTTGGCTATCACGAAGTGTTTCATCTCGCCACGATTGCCGCCGCCGCCTCATTCCTGCTGTTCATGCTGCACAGTGTGCTGCCCTTCGTGCGCCGCTAAGCTGTCTGTACCTTTCCCTTTTCGGCGTCATTGGGAAGCGGCAGAGGTTTCTCACCCGTATGTGTCTTGCGGCGCCATTGCAGGAATGGGCGTTCCACCAGTTGATACGAGAGGTAGCTGATCAGGAAAACCATTACCAGCCGCAGCCAGAGTGGCGCTTTGGTCAGGTACGGTGGCAGGCCATGCAGGATGGGCAGATGCCACATATAGAGGCTATACGAGATCAGCCCGACGAAGCGCAACGGCGGCGCGCTGAACGGCGCCTGCAACAGCCGCCCACCCCAGACAGCGGCCAGCACCAATCCACCGTAGCCCAGCCCCACGAACAACGAATAGAAGTCGGCGTCGTAGCCCCAGTGATAGCCTGATTTATAGAGGACGTCGCTGATGTCCACCCGTTGCGAGCAGATCCAGATCATCGCCAGCGCAAAGGCGAAGAGACTCCACGAGAGGCGGCGAGTGGCGTGCAGTGAGAGAAACTTTCCCTCAACCGAGGCGACATAGAGCGCGTTACACAGCATGCCAACCGCGAAGACCTCGATGAACTTGCCCTGGCTCCCCATTGTGATCACGACAAACGCCTGGCCGAATGTTTTATCGGCCAGCGCGCCGTTGGTAGGTAGCGTGCCGACGATGTACAGATCAAGTGTGCGCAGCGCCATCGCCAGCGTAATTAGTATGGCGATGCCCAGCGCGATCCGCCCAAGCGAACGCGACTTGCCCACCAGCGCCGCAATCCCCCAGCAGAACAGCGGGAGCAACAAATAAAACTGCGCCTCGACAGCGAGCGTCCAGAAGGGGCCGTTGATCGCGCGGTTGAAACGCGGGAAGGCGTCCTGGATCAGCAGGTAATGGCTGATGAGGTTGTCGGGAAGAAACGTGCGTGGATCGTCGCGCTTTAGCCAAAGCAGGATGCTCAGGCAGACCCAGTAGGCCGGGAGGATGCGTAGCGCGCGCCGCTGGTAGAAGCGCAGGATGGAGGGCAGCGGGCGCCCTAGGAGCATCGCCCGCGCGTAGGGCATAAACAGCAGAAAGCCCGACAGCACGAAAAACAACTGGACGCCAGTGGAAAGATAGTACCAGGCATGGTTCATCGCCTTGCTCAAAGGCGTCGCCTCGAAGACGATGAACAGCAGGGAGTGAAACAGTACGATGCTCAGCGCGGCTATCGCCCGCACGCCATCGAGCGCCTGTATCTCTTGTGCGCTGTTGTTGAGCGGCTTGAGCCAGCGGAGCACGCGGAGCAACAGGGTGATAATACGCTGCTGTCTCCGTTGTTCTCCAGGGATGTCGTTCCTCGGCTTTATCTCATTTGAGTTCGATCCGGTTGTTAGGTTTGTTGTGTCAGAAGGTGTGCTTGCCCTGTTCTCTTCCTTTTCGTTGGTTGGTTCGCTGCTGCTAATGTCCGTGCCGTCTTCTGGCGCTCCATTCGCTCTCTGCCCAGGCTCCTGAATAAGTCTCAAGAATCCATCCCTTCGCGCCGACGTGTGTAGGTGTTGTCATGTTAGGGTGACGGCAATCGCCTACCCGCGATTGTGGCGCCAACAGGTTGGGCATGTCTTCAGCAATAGTAATGGAGAGGGTGGAGCAAAATTGCTTAGATCAGTTACGCAATGATTCGTGGCTCAAAGCGGTATACTCCCTGGAGAACAGATTCCCCCTTCCCATCGATGGAAAGGGGGCAGGCAGGGGGTTAGGTAGACGCAGCATATGGCAAAGCAGGAGAAAATCGGCAAGACAATGGCGATGCGCGCGCTCGACGCTCGCCACATCCCCTATGAAGTCTTCACTTACCCGGAGACGATCCACTCGGCGGAGGCGGTGGCGGCGCTGCTTGGCGTAGAGCCTGGCCGCGTGTTCAAGACGCTGGTCGTCTTGGCCGCCGGCGCCCGCCATCTGCTGATCGTCACGCCGGGCGACCGTGAGCTTGACATGCGGCTGGTGGCGCGGGCTGTGGGCGCGAAGTCGGCGCAGATGGCGCCCCAACGCGAAGCCGAACGCCTGACCGGCCTGAAAGTCGGCGGCATCTCCCCCCTGGCGCTGCTCAACAGGCGCTTCGAGGTCTACCTGGACACCCCTGGCGCGGCGCTCGATGAACTCTATATCAATGGCGGCCAGCGCGGGGTGAATCTGCGGCTGCGTGTGGCCGATCTGCTAGCCGTGACGGGCGCGCAGGTGATCACCGCGACGGCCGACCCTGCAAACCAGAACGCAGCTCAACCTGATACACACGCAGGCCAGTGAATATCTGGCGCCTGCATCCACCCCCCGATTTCCTCCGATTGTCCCATCCAAAAGTACGGGAAAGCGATGATCCAGGCGCCCTATGACCTATGGCGGTCATTCTGATGTGGCGAATTGCACTTTCCAGCCGTCTTGCATAGGAGCCACAAAGACTGATGGCTTCCCCCATGTGTACGCTTGTTTGCTGACGCTCCCCATCTGGTCATCCACAAGAAACAAGCAGTTGACACGAACATTTGTTTCAGGGTATACTCAGCGTAAGTGTCCTACGGACTTTTCCACCCAACTACGGACACAGACGGGCGGTAATGCGCGCATATAGGGTCATGCCTAGCATGTGACCGGCCCTATAGAGCCGCTCGTCAATATTCATACATTGGCGGCCAGGTATCCCTGGCGACCTGGCAAACAACTTGCGTTTGCCGATTCACAGGCAGTCTGAAAGAATACGGCTCTCGGTTGAGAGATACTGTGAGATACACATAGAGCCAGTTATTTGGAGGGATCGTATGCAAGCGCCAATCCATACACCACAAAAAACCGATGCGCAACGCGCCGCCTACCGACGCGCAAGCGCCACGCCCTCCACTTCCGCGCCGCGTGAGGGTGGCTGGCCCATTGCCGATGCGCAGCCCTATGGCCCTTTCGTTGGATACGCCAGTTCGTCGGCTGGCTTGGGCGCGGCCTCTGTGGCGCCTGCGCCAGTCAACTTCCCGGCTCCCATCAGCCATCAGGGAATGGCCTCGGCGCAGGTAGCTCCTGGCTATGGATATGGGATGGGTCGCACGCCATTCCTGGCCCCAGGCGCCACTCCAACGCCCGATCCCGATGTCTGGCTGATCGCGTTGCCGCTGTCGGGTGGCTCGTATCGTAGCCTCGAGGGAGCCGGACGCGCGGGCGCCATTCGGGTGAGCCGCCCCTATGGACACCTGCGCGCCATCCGCCCGGTCATGCTGAATGGCGAGATGGGCGCGCCGCTGCATCGTGGTGGGTTTAGTGGCACGCTCGGCTCGTCGTTTACCGCGCTGACCGAGATGAGCGTGGTGAGTGGCACGCTGGTTGGCGGCTCGTCCGGCGCGCTCGAAGCCTCTGCGCAACCACAGCAGGGCCGGAAAACGAGCGCCCGCAAGAAAGCGACTGCGGGGCAATCCTCCGGCGCGCTGGGCGGCAGGCGTCTCCCTGCCGAGCGGCTGACGCCACAGGTGATCGCGGCTGTCGAGATTGAGAGCGACGCAGGCATCTTCCGTGTCGAGCGGCCCGATAGCGTGCTGGGGCATAATGATATGGCGTGGGCGCTCGCCCACATGGAGGCCGGAGAACCCGATAGCATCGTGCCACTCCCACGTCGTTACTTGACGCTGTTGCTGACGCTGTTGCCCACGCCCGAAGACCCGGAACACCCGGAGGCGGATCGCCTGTGGGGCTGGGCGCATAAACTGCGTGGCCCCTGGGAGCGCGGCCCGCTGCATCCACGCGGCAAGCTGGGGCGGTTGATCGCGGTTGACCCTGACGAGAGCGGCCAGGGCATGCACCGCGCCTGCTTCGAGGTGCTTGGCAGCGACGAAGTGGTCTGGGCGCTGGGGGTGCCGTGTTTCCGCCCCGGAAGCGTCTATGAACTGACGCCGCTCGGCAAGAGCAGCCTGAGTCGTTGGCTAAGCTGGCCCATCAAGCAGGCGCGCCGGCGCGCAGGGGGTGTGGAACGCCCGGAGTGGGAGATCGCGCGGGTGGTCTATCGCGTTGGCGCGCCACGCTGGCCGCTGGCGGGCGTTGTCGAGCCGTTGGGGCCAATGGGCGTCGCAGGCTAGGTTCTACACCTATCTCCCAACCCCTTTCCCATTCATGGGAAGGGGGCTTTTTGTTTGCTCTTAATCTTGTGGACACCGCGCAAGAACATAAAAATCCCCTCCCTATAGCGAGAGGGGGAAAGAGCTACATTGCAGCAGGCGTCACTGCACTATGACCGTCATATTCATATTTGGGTGAACTGTGCAGGCGAGGTGATACGTGCCTGCCGTTGTAAACGTCACCTGATGGGTCTGCCCCGGCTGAATGGTGAAGCCACTGCCTAGCAGGTCTTTGGGGCCGGTCGCGCCCGCTTGGCAGGCGCCGTTATGCCCGATGCAGATGATGTGAACGCCGCCGCCGTTGGTTGGATCGTTGAACGTGACAGGCATATTGGCTTTGACGGTCACACAATGGACGGCGAAATCGGTGGTGGCGAGACCAATCGTCTGCGACGAGGCGCAGCCGCCCCCACCGCCGCTGGTGCTTCCCGAACCGGGGACTTTACCACACGCTGTAACGCTCAGCGCGACGATCAGCGCGAGGGGAGCCAGAAGTAAAGCAGCTTTCTTGAACACTGCGAATGATCCTTTCGAGACAAGAACATGCTGTCATGCCACACGCTATGCTGGCGTGAGGCCTTGACATACAAACCCGTTAGTCCGCTGCGCCGCTACGAACGTACACAGCTTGCTCAGCCTATACTATAGCAGGCGCCGCCTGCGCCCGCCATCAGGTTGACGCCTGATTTTCGGCAAGAGCGCGATCAAGCAATAACGCTACGCCCTTATGCCTTCACTCTTCTCAAACAATCGCTACCGAACGCCGTTACAAGCGGGCGAGCCGATAGCCAACACCTGGCGCTGTCAGGATGAACTGTGGACGCGCGGGATCAGGCTCGATCTTTCGCCGCAGCCGCCGCACATACACCCAGACGAACTCCACCTCTTGCCGGTAGGCTGGTCCCCATACCCGTTCGAGCAGCGCCTCGTGAGTCAGCGTCATTCCGGCGTGTTGCGCCAGCGCCCGTAGCAGTTTATACTCCGTCTTGCTGAGCGAAACCGGCTTCCCCTCGACCGCCACCAACCGTTGCGCATAATCAATTGTCAGCGCGCCGCTTGTAAAGACAGGCTCGCGCAGTCCGGAGTCTTGCAAAGAGTTGGCGCGCGAGGCGACACGCAAGGCCGCCCGCACCCGCGCCAGCAGTTCATCTATGCTGAACGGCAGCGAGAGGTAGTCCGCCGCGCCGAGGTCAAGCGTGCGCGTACACTGCGCCGCGTCGCTTTTCCGCGCCAGCACGATGATTGGCGCGCCAGTCTGGCTCAGCAGCCGTTGCAAGACCTCCAGGTGTTCCATCCCTGGCAGGCCGCCGTCCAACAGCAGCAGATCCGGTTCTTCCAGATCGACCTGGCGTAGGGCCTCCTCAAAGGTAGAGGCGATGAGTGTACGATAGCGCTGGTTATCAAGATTTGCCCGCAAGTAGCGCGCCAAACGGGGTTCACCCTGAATTGCCAGGATCACTGGCTGCGTGCGAGTCAGCGCAAGCTGCGCGATGGGAGCCTGATCCCTCGTGTTATAGGACGCCCGGCTTACGCTGGAGACGCCCGTCTGTGCAGGCGACAACGTAAGCGGCAGCGCCAGATGGAGCGTTGTCGCCTGCCCTGGTTGTCCATTCTCAGCCCAGAGACGGCCACCGTGCTGCGTAGCGATCACCTGTGCGAGCGCCAGCCCCAGGCCGCCGCCAACCTGAATGTTTGTTTCCCTTGATGGATTGTAGAAAGGCTCGCACAGGTGATCGAGCGCCTCGGCGGGCAATGGCTGGCTACGCACGCTACGCACGCTGATCAGGGCCGCCTCGCCAAGATCATCGAGTGGGGCGAGTGGGCGTAGATCGCTGTGCTCATCGCGCCGGGCTGCCTGCCCTGTACCTGGATGGACACCCCGCAGGGCGATCCGCACGTCGCCGCCTTCCGGCGCAAGCGCAACCGCGCATTCGATAATCGCCATGAGCGCCTGTTCGATGCGGGTGCCGTCGGCGACGACGGTTGGCTCCGGCCCCAAAAGGGAGAGCTCAAAGCTGTGAGCGGGTGCGCGTGTCTTCCAGCGGGGGATGATCGCCATCAGGAGATCGGCAAGCTCCACCGGGGCGGCGCAGAGTGGCTCACTGAGCGCCTGGGTAAGCATGGTCAGCGTGGCGCAGGCGGCGCGCGCATGATCGGCCTGCTGGGCGATGCGCTGGCTGGCCAGCCGCAGGGCGCCCGCGTCAGCCGTCTGGAAGGCGTCGTGCAAGGGCGTGAGGCTTTGTGTGATTGCGCTCAACTGCCTGTCGAGGCCGCGCGTCGTCTCACCAATCAGGCTCACCAGCGCGGAAAGTGAGCCGCTTGTATGTCCCGGCGCGGCGCTCTCGGAGGTTGCGCCGGTTTCTTGTATGTCATGCCTGCCCTGCGGGGTGGGCTGTGTATCTGAATCTCCATCATAGGTGAGCGTAATGATCTTTGCCACGCTCTGTGGTTTGCGAGGCTGTGGCGCCCCTGCGGGAGAACGCTTCGATGGCGAAGATGGTGTCTGTGTGGTCATTGCGAATGCGCCTGACTATTGCCTGAACATCTGGCAAGATGCAGTCTTCTCATGCTACTATACTCTTCACATGCCGTGCGCGCAACCTTGATTTCAAGCCCACTCGGCGCCTGATAAAAACATCAGGTGTTCACAGTAGGGCGCAGAGATGTTTAGGAAACTGTCAGGCGAAGAGGTTACGCTGCAAGCACTATGTTCAGGCGTCGTTGCTATACTGATAACATCAGTTACTGTCCCGTAGCGGCGTATCATGTCCATCGCCGAGCATCGCTAGCCGGGCTGCTGCGCAAAGCCCTCAAAAATGCGAGCAGGAACCAGGGAGAGAAGAGTTTATATGCAAAAGGCACACGCGCCCATCGAAAGCGCAGAGACTTCCACGCTCCCGTTTGCCTGGTCGTCGTGGACGGCATGGCGCGCGGCGATTGGCGCGTATCTTGGCTTGATGAAGCCGCATGTGACGGTATTGCTGTTAGGGGTAACGCTGGCGGCGATGGCTGTTGCGCGGCACGGGCTGCCTGGAGCAACGATCACGCTGGCGACATTGATCGGCGGCGCGCTGGCGGCTGGCAGCGCCAACGCCATCAACTGCTATTGGGATCGCGACATAGATACGCTGATGAGCCGCACGCGCACCCGCACGTTGCCCGCGCATAAGGTGAGCGACCGTGCGGCGCTGGCGTTTGGTCTGTTGTTGGGGGTGGCCTCATTCGCCATCTTCGCCACGCTTGTCAACCTGCTGAGCGCGGCGCTGGCGCTGGCGGCTATCCTCTTCTACGTCATCATCTACACCATGTGGCTCAAACGCAGCACGACGCAGAATATTGTGATCGGCGGCGCGGCAGGCGCTGTACCGGTGTTGATCGGTTGGGCGGCGGCGACGGGCAGCCTGAGTTGGGCGGCCTTCTGGATGTTCATGATCATCTTTTTGTGGACACCGCCGCACTTCTGGGCGCTCTCGATCACTCTGAAGAAAGACTACGCGCGGGCAGGTGTGCCGATGCTGCCGGTGGTCAAGGGTGAACGCGAGACGTACATTCAGATCATCATCTACACGATAGCGCTGGTGGCTTCGTCACTGCCGCTCTACTTTATCCACACGCTTGGCGTGATCTACCTTGCCAGCGCGCTTGCGCTTGGCGCGGGGTTGTTGGCGCTGGCGGTATGGATCTGGCGAGAGAAGACAATACGCGCCGCGCGCACGATGTTCTGGTTCTCGAACTATTATCTGGCGCTGCTCTTCGCCGCAATGGCGGTTGACGCGCTGATCAGATAGCTCCTCACGCTCCCTCTCCCTTATCAGGGAGAGGGTTGGAGTGGGGGCAATAGTCCCGGCGCTCTTGGCGGCGCTGGGGCTGTTTGGTAGACTGATAGACTGAAGAGCAACCAAAAGATAGTATCGGGTTAGTTGTGAAGCGTCCATCCAATGGTGGGCGCCGCACGTTGGGAAGGACATAGATGTTCCTATGCCGTTTCACTTGAACGCCAACCACGTCAAGATGGGCGCCATCGCGCTGGGCGTCACGCTGTGCGCGCTGGCCCTGGGCGCCTGGGGCACGCCGCCCAACATCCTTCAGCCGCATGGCTACCTTGCGAAGACAGAGTCCAATCTGTTCTGGATTATCTTTGGTATCGCGACGTTTATCTTTGTCGTCGTAATGGCGGCGTTTATCTACTCGATCATCCGCTTCCGTGCGCGGCCCGGCGCCCCGGCGCCCCGGCAGATTCATGGCCTGAACTGGCTGGAAATCACCTGGACGATCATTCCGACCGGCGTGTTGGTGGCTGTGCTGATCGTCACGCTCTATACGCTGCTTGGCGCCATCCAGCAGCCGACAGGTGTGCCGACAATGACGGTAAACGCGGTTGGGCATCAGTGGTGGTGGGAGTTCCAGTATCCCGACCAGCATTTCGTCACCGCCGATGAGTTGCATGTGCCGGTCAACATGGTTGTGCATGTGAATCTCATTTCGCATGATGTGATACACAGCTTCTGGATTCCCGATCTGGCCGGCAAGACCGACGTGATTCCAGGCCACGATAACACCATGTGGTTCAAGTCCGATACGCCGGGTTACTATCGAGGCGAGTGCGCGGAGTTCTGCGGCACACAGCATGCGCATATGGACTTCGAGGTGGTGGTGCAGTCGCAGGCGGACTATAACGCCTGGGTGGCTGGACAACAACAAACCGCAGCGAAGCCGACCTCGCCGCTGGCCATCGCTGGTGAGAAATATTTCGCCAGCGCGGCCTGCGTCGGCTGCCATGTGATCAACGGCGTCAACACCGGCAATCTGATCGGCCCGAATCTGACGCATTTTGGCAGCCGCCAGTTGATCGCCGGTGGTGTGCTGGACAACACGCCCCAGAATCTGGCGCTCTGGCTCAAAAATCCGCAGGCGATTAAAGATGGAAGCGATATGCCTAACCTGCATCTGACGCAGCAGCAGATTGACGAGCTTGTCGCGTATCTCGAAAGCCTGAAGTAGCAACGACCTAACCTCCTGCCCCTTCCCCACACGGGAAGGGGATGAGGAGGCTGAACGGAGAGGGTATCGTATGGCAGTTGGCAGTGTCGCGACACAAGGTCGCACAGTGCAGCAGTCGTGGACTCGGACGGGCATTGGCTCGTGGGTCACGACCACCGATCACAAAAAGATCGGTGTCATGTACATTTACACCGCGTTCTTCTTCTTCCTGTTCGGCGGCGTCGAGGCGTTGCTCGTGCGGACTCAGCTCGCGGTTCCCAACAACCATTTTCTGACGCCTGAGCAGTACGACCAGGTCTTCACGATGCACGCCACCATCATGATCTTCCTGTTCGTGATGCCCATCTGGACGGGCTTCGGTAACTATCTCGTGCCGCTGATGATTGGCGCACGCGATATGGCTTTCCCCCGGCTGAATGCCCTGGGCTACTGGCTCTTCCTGGCGGGCGGTATTGTGCTGAGCGCCAGCTTTCTCTTCAACGCGGCGCCAAACGCTGGTTGGTTTAGCTATGCCCCACTGACTGAGGCAACTCCGGGCTGCTTGACGCAACAGATCGCGGCGCAGGGCGCGCAGGCCGCTGCCGCCAACGCTGCAACGTCTGCGGCGCAGGGTTTGCAGGGTTGTTTCTCGCCCGGCCAGAACCCCGACTTCTGGATCGTCGGCATCAACCTGTTGGGCATTGCCTCGCTGACCGGCGCAATCAATTTCGTCGTGACGATCCTGCGCATGCGCGCCCCTGGCATGACGATCAACCGCATGCCGCTCTTCACCTGGATGATGATGGTCACGTCGTTCCTGTTGATCTTCGCGCTGCCTAGCCTGACGGTTGCCAGCGCGCTGCTGCTCTTCGACCGCCATCTTGGCACCCACTTTTATCAGGCGAGCGCGGGCGGCGATCCGCTGCTCTGGCAGCACCTCTTCTGGTCGTTTGGTCATCCTGAGGTGTATATCCTGATTTTACCGGCCTTTGGTATCATCTCCGAGGTCTTGCCGGTCTTCTCAGGCAAGCCAATCTTTGGCTACACCTTTATTGCGTGGTCGGGCGTGGCGATTGGCTTCCTCAGCTTCACTGTCTGGGCGCACCATATGTTTGCGGTGGGCCTGCCGCCGATTGCGCAGGCGTTCTTCGCTTCCAGCACGACGCTGATCGCCATCCCGACGGCTGTGAAGATTTTCAACTGGGTGGCGACTACCTACTATGGGCGCATACGCTTCAATGTGGCGATGCTCTTTGGGTTGGGTTTCGTCGCAATGTTCCTGATCGGCGGCCTGAATGGCGCGGCGCTGGCGGTTGTTCCGTTCGATTATCAGGTGACAGACACCTACTTTGTGGTGGCGCACATCCACTACGTGCTGTTCGGCGGCTCGGTGATGGCGCTCTTCGCAGGTATGTACTACTGGTTCCCGAAGTTCTCCGGGCGGATGCTCAACGAGGGATTGGGGCAGGCGCAGTTCTGGCTCTATCTGATCGGCCTGAACCTCGCGTTCTTCCCGATGCACATCCTGGGCCTGCTGGGAATGCCACGCCGCCAGTTCACCTACCCCTCCGGGCTTGGCTGGGACACACTCAACCTGATCTCGACGATTGGCGCGTTCACGCTGGCGTTTGGTACCCTGCTCTTCGTCATCAACTTCTTCTGGACGATGACCAAGCCGCGTACTGCGTCGGATGATCCGTGGGACGCCTTCACGCTGGAATGGGCGACAACTTCGCCACCGCCGCCCGAAAACTTCAAGACGGTTCCGGTGGTACGCAGTCGCCGCCCACTCTATGATAAGAAGCATCCCGAGGATCCCGATTGGCGGCATGAGCATTAGCCCCCACCCCTAACCCCTCCCTCGCTACGACGGAGAGGGGGAATGAGGTAGGTAAGGTGAAGAGGCGAGATATTATGGCAGCGGCGACGGGGACACAAACGACGGAGCATAGAATCGGCCTGCGCACGGTGATCGGGCTGGGCGCGACGGCGCTTGCTTCCGGTCTGCTGGTGGTCGTGCTGATCGTGCGGTTGATCGCCGCCAGCCAGGCTACCAGTACAAACGTCTCGTCTGGCTTCCAACTGGTGGGTCACGCCGCGCCTGACTTCACCACGCAGGTGTGGAGCGGCCCCAAAGGGCAAAGTAGTTTTCATCTGGCCGCGCTGAAGGGCCATCCGGTGGTGATCAACTTCTGGGCGTCGTGGTGTGTGCCCTGTGTGGATGAGGCGCCCGTCCTGGAGCAGGCGTGGCAAACCTATCAGAGCAAGGGCGTCGTCTTCATTGGCATCGTCTACCAGGATTCCCAACAAAACGCGATGAGCTTTGTTGACCAGTACGGCGTGACATATCTCGTCGGGCCGGACGCCAGTGGCTCGATTGCCATCTCGTATGGCGTGACGGGCGTGCCGGAGACGGTCTTCATCAACAAACAGGAGATCATCACCGGCAAGTTCGGCGGCCAGGAAGACCAGAACACGCTCGATACAGCGATCAACAAATTGTTATGATCTTAGCCCGCGCAGGCGGGCTTCGTGGCGCAGCCCTTAGGCGCGGGTTCACCCGCCCGCCTATCTCACGCTCGTTGTCTTATGGAGTAGACACATGGAACAGATAACGATTGGCGCGCTGGCTCTCGCATTTGCGGGCGGGCTGCTGTCGTTTTTCTCGCCGTGTGTCGCTCCGCTCGTGCCAGGATATATCAGCTACATCACATCGCTGGTGGAGCGAACCGAGCCGACGGCGCAGCCACAACTTGCGGGCGTGAGCGTCGTCGCCAGCGGAACGCTTCGCCAGGATGTCGCATCAGCGCCGATGGGGATACGCGCACGGCTGGCTAGCCCTGCCACGCGCGCCAGTCTGCTTTTTGTGCTGGGATTCTCCCTTGCGTTTGTCGCGCTGGGGCTGGTGGCTGGCAGCTTTGGCGTCTTGCTGGCGGCGTATCGCCCGGTGATGGAAACTATCGCCGGAATCGTGATGCTGACGATGGGCGCATTCCTCTTGGGATTGCTGCCCAAAGACATGACCTATACCCTGATGCGTGAAGCGCGGCTGCATCTCAGTGAGCGTTCGTTGCGCGGATGGGGGCTGGCGGCGCCCGTCGCGCTTGGCGCCGTCTTCGCCGCCGGATGGACACCCTGCATCGGCCCGGCGCTTGCAGCCATTCTGGCCTATGCGGGCGCAGAGGGCGGCGCAGGCCAGGGCGCGTTGCTGCTGGCGGTCTATTCGTTGGGCTTCGCGTTGCCATTCGTGGCGATTGGCCTGGGGTGGTCGCAGGCGTTGCGCGCCCTTGGCTGGGCGAAGCGCCACAGTGATATGATCTCGAAGATCAGCGGCGTTGTCCTCATTCTGGTGGCGCTGCTCTATCTGACCGGCGAGGTCTCAGTCATCTCTGCCTGGGCGCAGCGTTTCGCTGTGTTGTAAGCCTATGGCGTCTGTGGTGATCGTCGTCCTGCGTGACGTGATGCGCACGCTGCACGTCCTTGCTGGGGGGGCCTGGGTGGGTGGCAGCCTGATGTATCTGCTGGTCATCACTCCAGCGATGCGTCTGGCAAAGCCCTCGCCGGAGCTACGCGCGGCAGGCGCAGCGATGAGCGCGCTCTTCCGGCGGATGGTCAACATCTGCATGGGTGTCCTGCTGATCAGCGGGGTCTATCTGATCTTCGACCGGCTGACCACCGTCACGGTCGGAACCGCCTATATCGTGACGCTGGTGATCAAGGTGATCCTGGCGCTGACGATGTTCGGCCTGGCGATCTTCCAGGCGCAGGAGGCCCGCCGCCCGCTGCAACGCCGTAGTGCGCTCTGGCGTACGGCGCCGCAAGCGATTTTGTGGCTGGGTGTCATCGTTTTCCTGCTGGGGGCTATCCTCACGGGATTGTTCGAGGCGGCCCTCCTGGGTACGCGATTCTAAAGCAGCGAAGATAATTCCCCTTCCCATCTATGGGAAGGGGCCAGGGGTTAGGTGAGGGTGACAATGCTGATGGAGCGCGAAGCCGAAGCGAAGGCGCGCAAATCTGCGCCAAGGCGTGTGACATCCAGCGCCAAACATTCGGCGCAAGCGACGCATGCCAAACCGCGCCCGGCGTCCAATAGTGCGCCTAGCCGCCAGCCGACCAAGAGTGGCAAGGCGCAGTCCATCCAGACGGCTTCACAGAAGGCAAGCCACAAGCAAAGCGTGTCAGCCGCGCTCGATGCGCCGAAAGTGGTAAGCAGCATAGCCAGCGATACCGTGAGCGACCTCGATGACCTCGACGTGGCGGAATTGGAAGCCGCCGAGATCGACGCGCCAAAGGGCAAGCGTGAAGCGATAACACCCAAGAAGCGCGCCATCCGCTGGAGCTTTGTGATCGCTGGGCTGGCGATCATCGGCGCGGTCATCTATCTGGTGATCGCGAATACCGGATCATCAGCGGAATACTACATGACAATCAGCGAGTTGCGTTCGTGCTCGTCATGCCAGACGCAAACGGTGCGCGTGCTGGGAACCGTCAGGCCCAGCAGCATTGTGATGAACGACGCTACCCAGACAGTTACATTTGTGATCACCCAGGGCGCGCAGTCGTTGCCCGTCACCTATGGCGGCGTCGTACCCGATACGCTGAAATCGGGTTTGCAGGTGGTGGTGGAGGGACGCCTGATCAATGGAGTCTTCCATGCGCAAACCCTGCTGGTGAAATGTCCATCCAAGTTCCAGGCCGCCCCAAAACAATAACCATCCATTGGAGCATCTGTCGTGCAAGCGCAATTCTTTCAACTCACCGATCTTGGCTCAATCACGCTGATTCTGGCGCTGATCTTCGCCGCCTATGCTATTGTCAGTTCGGCGCTGGGCGGCGCCCGCCAACAGACGGCGCTGATCGCCAGCGGACGGCGCGCCACGCTTGTTGTCGCCGCGCTGCTGGTGACGGCGGCGCTGGCCTTGATTGGTTCGTTCTTGAAGCACGACTTTGGCGCAACGTATGTCGCCGAGCATTCCAGTCTGGCGATGCCGTGGTATTATACGCTCTCGGCGTTTTACGGTGGCCAGGAAGGCTCGTTGCTCTATTGGGCGATGATGCTTGCGCTCTTCTCCTCGCTGGTGGTAATCCTCCATCGCCGCGCGCCCGCTCAGTTGATGCCCTACGTGGTGGCCACCCTCATGACCATCGAGGTGTTCTTCCTGATCCTCCTCAACTTCGTTTCTACGCCTTTTGCGCGGCTGACTATTCCGCCGACCGATGGCGCGGGCCTCAATCCTATCCTGCAAGACCCCGGCATGCTGGTACACCCGCCGATGCTGCTGATGGGCTATATGAGCTG
>JAJPIU010000042.1 GCA_021324535.1 Pseudomonadota bacterium | reverse complement strand
TGGGGATGAACGACGAATCGAAGACCTTGATGGCGGCGCCCTTGCCAAGCCGCGTGATGGCCTCCGTATCGGGCATGCCTGGGGTGTCTACAGCGAGTGTCGTATCCAGCGCGATCACCACATCCGGCTCAACCTGATAGCCCGCCGTCGTCGCACCGCGCAGGCCAACCTCCTCCTGCACCGTGGCGACCGCGTAGATCGTCGCCTCGTGCTTGCTCTTGCCCAGCTTGCGCAGCGCCTCGATCATCGTAAAGACGCCGGAGCGGTCGTCCATCGCCTTGCCGATCACATTGTCGCCCACGCGCTCGCAGAAGCGATCCAGGGTGATGGAGTCGCCCAGCGAGACCAGTTCGCGCACACGCTCGGCTGGCATGCCCAGGTCAACGTAAAAGTCTTCGATCACAGGCGCGCCGGGCTTTTCGCCGGACAGCATGATCAGGTGGATTGGCTTGGAGGCGGGCATCAACGCGCCGTGCAGGTGTTCGCCCGACCGCGTATGGACGATCACCCGTTGCGCCGTCAGCACGCGCGGATCGAAACCGCCCAATGGCTGGATGCGAATAAAGCCACGCTCATCAATGTAACGCGCCATAAAGCCGATCTCGTCCATGTGCGCATCGAGCATGATGCGCGGCGCACGCACGCTCTTCCCTGCCTTCCCTGCGCGCCCATGTTTGATGGCGATCACATTGCCAAGCGTATCTACGCTCAGTTCGTCCACCAGCGGCGTCAGTTCACGGATTACTACCTCGCGCACGCGCTCCTCGCGCCCTGCCACGCCGGGCGTCTCGCTCAACTCTTTGAGCAGCGCAAAATTGATAGTGGGCAGTGGACGACTCGGCGCGCCGGTACCCTTCTTCTCTTCGCTCTCCACGCTATGCAGCGCCGCCACCGGCACAACCGGCGCGATGGGCGCCGCCTCATCCACCGCTGCCACCTCATCCAGCAGCGCGACATCGCCAGCCGTCAGCGTGGCATGACCATTCGAGCCGTTGTAGGCATTATAGCCATGCTGACCGTTCAGCTCCGCTCCGGCCTGCTTTGCGCCTTTGCCAGCTTTCTCCCGCTTCTCCCGCTTCCCCTCGACAGCAGCCATCACCATAGCTCCCTTTTTCAGTCACTCGCAGGTCGTTGGCGCCTGCATACCCCATAACGCGGCAGGGATACCCTGTCACACACATCGATCATGATGATCTGTATCATACATCATTGCGCCACTGCGTATCACCATTATCATACATGCCTGTTGAACGCTGGCGTATCCTGGCATGATATGTGTACGCTATGCGCATGGTGATTGTGCGGCGCGTAACGCATCTGGCGGCTTATGGATGGGAACGGTTTCACATTCCCATAGGCGACAGATGTTCCCCAAACATCCCAGTGTCTTGTCTGAAATCCCCAAAAAATACAGCACAGACATTGCCGAACGCGCTATACTTATGGTGACATGTGGCGCCGTTAGCCGCTGTTAGCCGCGAGACGGTAGGAATGTGAGCGAGAGAACAGGCAGGAGGCGAGGCCATGAGCGCAGAGACAGCGAATGAGTCGTATGAGGCAAATGGAGCGACTACGCGCCCACTGGCACGACGCCGGACGCCGCCCGCCGATCCGCTGATTGGCCAAACCCTGGGACGTTACCACATTCTCGGCGCGCTGGGCCGTGGCGCGGCCAGTGTGGTCTATCTGGCTGAGGCGTCCGATGTTCCCCTGGAGCACCTCGCAACGGAGCCTCTGTCTGGCGAGACTGCCCCTGAAGACAAAGCCCCCCTTCGCTTTGCCATCAAGGCGCTCACCATCCCCAACGACACACCTGACGAGGAGCGCGATGCGTTGCGGCTGCGTTTCCAACGCGAGACACAGATCGCCCAACACCTGCGCCATCCACATATCCTGGCGGTGCTCGATACCGGCTTCATCGAGGGTCGCCCCTACGTGGTGATGCCCTATATCGCAGGCCCCACGCTGGCCCGTCGGCTTCTGGCTGTGCGCGGCCCACTTGCGCTCGATGAGACGATTAGCTATGTGACGCAGGTCGCCAGCGCGCTTGACTACGCACATGCACATGGCGTCATTCACCGCGACGTAAAGCCCTCGAACCTGCTCCTCAACAGCGACTTCTCCTCGATCTACCTGACGGATTTTGGCATCGCCAGCCTGCAAGACGGTGGAGAGCGACTGCTTGGCCCGGTGGGCGACCCAACAACGCTGACTATCGCCGGAACGACGATTGGCACACCAAGCTATATGGCGCCGGAGCAGATCAAGGGTGAGGCGGTTGGCCCCGCAACCGACATCTATGCGCTTGGCGTGGTGGCCTACCAGCTTGTGACGGGCGAGACGCCTTTTCAGGGGAAGACGCCACTCCAGGTGGCCGCGCGCCATGTGAGCGAGGCGCCGCCAGCGCCCCGCCGGTTGCGCGCCGACCTGCCCGCGCCCGCCGAAGAGGCCATCCTCAAGGCGCTGGCCAAGTCCCCGCGTGATCGCTTTACGACGGCAGGCGCCTTTGCTGAGGCGCTGGCGGCCGGATTGCATGGCGAGCGCCTGGCAAAGCCGCCACGCAGACGAGGCGACTCGCGGCTGGCGCAGCCCTTGCGCAAGCTGCGGGCCTTGCTGTCGCCCGACATAGGCGAACAGCCGCAACCTGAGGGAATGCCCCCAACGCCTGAGGAACCGGGCGCTCATCTGATGGCGCACGGCATGGTACGGCTACGTGGCAGCGCGCGGTGGCTGCTTGGGCAGGGGCAGGCATGGCTGCGCGCCCTCGCCCAGGCGTAGCCGACCCCAAAGGATGTGGCTCTTCATGATTGTCTACCTTCCTGAGGTTTTGCGCTGTGGGAGTCTTTGAGGGAGTCTCTGTGAGACTCCAAAGTGTCTTTCTCTTCCAGACAGACATCGAGTCGTTTGATGTCCGCTTCGGTGTGGATGATGGCGCCCTTGACCAGTAGCAACAGATCAGGCTGTTGCTCCACACGCGCGCGTCGTTCCATCTGCGCCAGATCATGGATGCGTTGGAGATAGACACGCTTCTGGCGAGCAATCAGTTCGACGATATTGCCATTGGCGAGCCGACGCATCAGCGCGAGCTTCATGAAAAGTTCATCTCTCATGAACTCAGGAGGATCAGGAGAGGTAGTCGCCAACCATCCTATGAGCCTCACTCATCCCAATCTGAGACTGACCGAGGGTATTGCCGAGAATCCTGTCGTGGATATTGCCGAGGGTATTGTTGTGAGTATTGTCTCGGATACGGATATGATCGAGAGAATGCTCCTGTATCCGGCAGCGCGCTCTCATCGAGTTCGCCGGCCAGTTGTCTGGTTCTTGCTGCGCGGCGCGACAAAGCAAACAACCCGCCTGCTCCGCCAAGAATCACGATCACGGCGAGCGCCGCCCAGAGCAGCCAGCTGATCCCCGATTGGCCGCCTGTGCCTGTGCCCTGGGATGCTTGTGTCGGATTGGAGGCGCTTGTCACGGCGGTTGGCGTCGCGGCGGTGTTGGTACTTGTCGGTGTGGTCGTGGTTGAGGCGCCGGGCGAGGGCGTGCCTGACACTGTGGTGGGAGTAGGCTGAGTATTCCCAGGGATAGGTGGATTCGTCAGCGGGAAAGAGACGCCCGCGCTGTTGTAGTACGGATCCCCCTGATAGCCGACGCCGATCTGGTTTACCCCAGCCAGGGGAGGAACGGTGACAATATGCACAAGCAGGGAGCCGTCGGAGCTAATCGCCAATTCGCCCGTGAAGTAGCTACCGATCGTCAGACCAAAGTAGCCTGTTGGCGTTGGCAGACCGGTTGCGGCGTTGAACTTGACCAATATATCCGCTGACTGCCCGGCGACCAATGTCGTTGGGTTGGAGTACAGTTGGACGCCTCCGAGCTTCTGCATTTCGCTCACCGTAATAAGCTGACCGGCTGTGTTCGCGACAGTTGAGCTATAGTTTACGCTTCCATTGAACTGGCACTCTGGCTCATTATAGCGCCCGATCTGTGAGGGCGCGTGAACCGTTACAGTATCGGAACTCGATGGCGTCAGATTGGAATACGTGACGGTGATAGGCCCCTTGAAGATGATGGTATAGGTGCTATGCTGCCAATCAACAGGGGCCGGAACATTCTGGAACGACATGCTGAAGACAAGTGTTTGGTTGGGCGGAACAAGCCCTGACAGACTCATCGAACAAGTGAGTGTTGGGTTTGCTTTGGTGATGGTGAAGCTCACGGAATTGCTGTAGACGGTCTGACCGGTTCCAGGATCGGTATACTTCGCGGTCGCCGTGCGGCTGCCTGCTGTGATGGGAGAGCCACGTGAGGGGATATCAAACAAATAGGTGAGTTGGTCACGGCTCACCGAGCTTACCGTTCCACTATATGATTCCCCTGAGTCTATGTTTACGTAGGCGATCATGTAGTAATTAGCGGTTGGCTTGCTGGGAAGCGTGAGCGTCACCAGGAAGTCGGGCGCGGGAGGCGCGCCACCGTAGCCGAAGGTCGAGCCGTTGGTTATCGCCAGCGAGAGCGTATCGCCAGTGGTTGCCTGGGCATGCGCTATTGTCCGTGTGGGAGCAAACAGCAGCATGGCGCCCAGCAGAATCGAGATCGCCGCTAGCCCAACTCCCCAGCGGGATACCATGTGAGCATATTTCATCGCACACCTGCCCATCGCAGCACGCCAGCCTCTTGACATCACCAACCGGCAATGACTTCACTATACTAGGCGTGTCAATATCTTCTCGAAGAGGGGACACTCAATGACAGGGCGCATGCTTGCGCTGTACGTGGAGCGTGACCAAACCTATAGCCTCATCTTCCTGAGCATCTTCGCGCTGCTGGGCCTGTTTGCGCTTATCTTTGGACTGCTCCATTTGCGTCCTGCGCGCCCACTCGATAAGCCAGCGTATATCCGTATGCTACGTGCGATGCGCATGCTTGGTACCGTGTCTGAGGATGAAGTGCCGTCGTGGGAAGTTATTGACCGGCTCAGGCGCTATCAGCGTGCTCTCGGCGTCGCCAGCTCCATTGGCGTGGGGATCGGTGTGTTGATCGGCGCTGGTCTTGGCTGGATCGTCATGTGGGCGATACGAAAGATCGCCCCTTACTCCTCTTTGAACGTGCTTGAAGCCGAGGGGATTGGGATGGCGCTGGTCGCTTCAGGCGTGGCATTTGGCTCGGCCATAGGCGTCGCAATTGGCGGTCGGCGGCTGAGCAGCATGGCGGCTGATGAGGTGGGCGATGAGGATAATCCGGCTGGTGGCGCCCTACCGCGCCGTATGTATCTTCCCAACAGGTTGCTGGTGGCGCTGGGCGGCATGGTGGCGATATGCCTCGTTTTTCTTGTGCTGGTGAGCCTGGGGATATTGCCTGAGTTGGTTCTCTATTACTGGACGGGGAGCGGCGACGTAGGCGTATGCCGGGTATGCTCAATCTGGCAGACGTTTGTGAGTTGGTCATTGATCGTCTCGATCAGCGCGCGTTTGCGCAGCAAGAGCGAGTCGGCCAGCGCCAGCACGCGGGGGCTCATGTTCTTTCTCAGCTGGGTGATCAGTTCGATGCCGTGGGTGAGCAAGAGCTGTTCAGCCAACGCTTGGGAGAGGTAGCCCTTGTCGCAAAGAGCTTGCCGAAGAGGCGGCGGGCCAGGCGTGGCAGCGGACGGCGATCATCCACGTTGCCTGGTGTCAAGCAAAACGCGAGGTGTCAAGCAAAACGCGAGCAGGTCGCCGCGATCATTGACGACCAGGTGCAACTTGAAGCCGTCAAACCAGCCGACCGAGGTCTTGCCCCGGCGCGCATCCGCGCGGAAGACGCGATGCTGGTGAATGCGCGCAGGATGGCACACGTGCAGGCTGGTTGCGTCCACAAAACTGATCCCACTGCATCTGCCCAGTTGCGTGTGCAGATAGACCAGCAGCGGGAGTAGCACACGCGGCATCAGCTCGACAAACCGGTTGTAGCTGACCAACTAAGGAAACTCACCGCGTAAGGACACCTGGACAGACTGGGTATAAAACGCCTGGAACGTCCGGTAGCCCGACTGCTGAAAGAGAATAAGAAGAGTCATGATTTCGCTCGGGCGCAGGCGCGGCGTGCGAGTAGGCCGTCGTGGGCGCTGGCCTGCTCTCGCTCTGGCTGCCAGTCGCTCCCGTTCCCACAGCGGCTCAAACCACTGCCAAAACTCGTCCACCGTCCACCGAACACTACAGATCGAGTATACTCATGGGGAGACCTCCACAACAGGACTGATGGGTTATTCTTACCTCCATCTTATCGTGTGTGGCGGGTCTCTTGTTATCCCGAACTGACGTTGGTTACGTATAGGGCATGGGGTGGGGCCGCCCGGGACGGCGGCCCTACTCGATGGAGTACCCGCTGCCATCTCCGGCTTGTATCGGCGCCTGCAAGAGAACAGCCGCCATCGAAGTCCCAGCCCGCGAAGGCGGGCTTCGTGGCGGAACGCCCTTAGGCGCGGTTTTAACCGCCCGCCACGCTCACCCGCCCACCATTCGCCTGCCTGCCTTACGCCTTCTTGCTGGCGCGCTTGCCTTTGCCACCTTTCTGCCCGTCGCTCACCGGCTGTTCTTCCTGTGCGTCGCCCGCGCCAGTGCTTGCGGCGCTGCTTGCCACAGCGTTCGCGCGCTTTCCGGCGTGGCCATTCGCCGCTGGCTTCTCGCTGGCCTGTGCTGGCGTTGCGCCATTAGCGGCCTGGGCTTGTCCCTCGCGCGGCGGCCAGAGGTCGCGGCTGCGTTCGGCGTTCAGGCGGCTGGCAATGGCAATGAACTCATCCAGCGGCACGGCGCCGAGGTTCTCGTTCGTGCGCAGCCGCACGGCCACCGCGCCCGCCTCCTTCTCCTTATCGCCAACCACCAGCATATAGGGAATCTTCTGAAGTTGGGCGTCGCGTACCTTGGCGTTCATGCGCTCTTTACGCATATCCACCTCGGCGCGTAGCCCTGTCGCCCGCAGCCGCTCGGCAACATGGCGCGCGTAGTCGGCGTGGCGGTCGTCGGCGATGGGGATCACCATGGCCTGCACAGGCGCCAGCCAGACCGGGAAGTTTCCAGCGTAGTTCTCGATCAGGAAGGCCGTGAAACGTTCCATCGTCGAGAGGATGCCGCGATGGATCATCACCGGGCGTTTGGCCTGGCCGTCCTCGCCGATATATTCGAGGTCGAACTTTTCGGGCAACGTGAAGTCGAGCTGCACCGTCGAGATCGTCTCGTCTTTGCCCAGCACGTTCGCCACCTGCACATCCAGTTTGGGGCCATAGAAGGCAGCGTCGCCGATGCCCTCGTAGTATTCCAGGCCAAGCATATCGAGTGCCTGCCGTAGCGCCGCCTCGGACTCCTGCCACATCGTCTCGTTGTCCTCGAACTTCTCCTTGTCGTTGGGGTCGCGCAGCGAGAGCCGGTAGCTATACCGCTCAAACCCCATGACGCGGTAGACCTCCTGGATCAACTTGACGACGTTGATAAACTCGCTAAGCATCTGTTCGCGCGTGCAGAAGATGTGCGCGTCGTTGAGCGTCATCGCGCGTACCCGCGAGAGGCCCGCAAGCTCGCCCGATTGTTCGAGACGATACATCGTGCCAAGCTCGGCAATGCGAATGGGCAGGTCGCGATACGAGCGCGTCTTTGCCTTGTAAATCTGGATGTGATGCGGGCAATTCATCGGGCGAAGAACTAACTGCTCGCCGCTCTCCATCTCCATCGGCGGGTACATCGAGTCGTGGTAATGCTCCCAGTGGCCCGATGTTTTGTAGAGATCGAGCTTGGCCAGGTTCGGCGTATAGACATGTAGATAGCCCTGGTCGCGTTCCAGCTTGAGGATGTACTCTTCGAGTAGGCGGCGCACCGTTGCCCCTTTGGGCAGCCAGAGCGGCAGTCCGGCCCCGATCTCCTCAGAGATCATAAAGAGTTCGAGGTCTTTGCCCAGCTTGCGATGGTCGCGTTTGCGCGCCTCTTCCAGCCGTTCGAGGTAGGCGTCAAGCTCCTCCTGCGTGGGCCAGGCCGTGCCATAGACGCGCGTGAGCATCTGGCGATGTTCGTCGCCGCGCCAGTAGGCGCCCGCCACGCGCATCAACTTGATTGGCCCAATCTCGCCCGTGCTTTCGACATGCGGGCCACGGCACAGATCAAGGAACGGCCCCTGCTGGTAGATACCCACCTCTTCATCCGGCAGGTTCTCGATGATCTCGATCTTATACGGCTGGTCGTGTTCACGGAAGTATTCCAGCGCCTTCTCGCGCGGCCACTTGCTGCGCACGAAGGGATGGTTGGCTTTGACACTGGCGCGCATCCGTTCCTCGATTGCCGGGAAGTCTTCGGGCGTGAGAGCGCGCGGCAGCTCCATATCGTAGTAAAAGCCATCCTCGATGGCCGGGCCAATAGCGAAGCGCGCGCCGGGGAACAAATCCTGGATGGCCTCGGCCATGACATGCGCGGCGCTGTGGCGCATACGCTGCAACGGCGTATACGCGACGGATTGGTTCAGTTCTTCTTCAACGGATGCTGGCATGGTGTACACTCCTGTTATCGGATGGATGATCGGGTTGGATGTCAATGGGAAGCTGGCGCCTTGTCGTTGTAGTGGCTGTGGTATGAGGTTCGCCATCGCCCTCATTTGCGTCGTCGGCCAGCGCAGCGCGCAACAACGCCCGGCAGTGCGCCAGCCGCGCGGCGACGTTTGGCGCGTGTAGCGCCAGCCGCACTTGTGCGCCAAGCGCCTGATTGAGCGCATCGAGCCGCTGGAGAAGCTCACTTTCGGGTGGATTGACCAGTCCATGCGCAGCGAACCAGCCAGCGACGATGCGCCTGAGCGCGCCATCCAGCCGCAACGCCGCGACATCAGGATCGCTGCGCAACAGCGCCTCCGCTTGCAGCAGGTCATACATCAACGCCGCCCGCAGGCGGAGCGCCTGCTCGCGGTTCATTTTGCTTTTTTGTCCGCTCTGGCTGAACGGCTGAAGCGCATCGAACGCCAGATGCTCTTGATCGAGAGAATCCATATCTTTACCTCGCTTGTGTCTTTCCCTCTGCTGAGGGAGAAACGTCTTCATCTACCGCTGGGAAAAACGTCAGCGGGTGACGCCGCCAGCGGTGGGCTGGCGGTGGGGCGAGGCTCCTCGATGATAGTGGCGCAAGCACTCAGGCTGACGCAGGCGTTCGATCTGTCGCATAGTATCCTCAATTCTCCCCTCTCCCACTTATGGGGGAGGGGCCGGAGGTGGGGCCAACAAAAAACGCCCAATTCATCCCATTGGATCATTTGGATCACAGGGACGAAAAGGACGCTGCCTTCCGTGGTTCCACCCACCTTCACGCATAGCCTGTGCGCTCAACCTGCCATACCGACATGATATGCTGGCAGGGAGCGCATGATGCGTATGCGCGCTTGTTGTACGCCGATAACGGGGCGGCTCCGTGGCGGTCTACGCTGGCCAGCAGTGTACACGCTGATCATCTCGACGCCAGGCAGAATAGCGGGTGGTGTTCGCCAACATCGCCTCTGGGACTGGTTCTCAGCCGGTGGCCAGCCGTCGCTGTCAGGGAATGTTGGGTACTCGTCCCGCGTGTCGCTGTGTCTTACTCAATCTTTACTCAGCATACCATATCACGCGGCGCTACGCAAGTGGGCGAAATCAAACCGACCACCGTCTCCAATTTTCTCTTCCCAAGGCGGTAGTCCCTCGCGTCCCTATGGCTGCTGAGCGGAGAAAACTGTAGCGATCCTGCGGACATGTTCTGGGTCGGCGATAGAGTTGATCTCAACGATCTTGCCTTTGGCAATAGTGAACCCCATCACGACGAGCGGACACTCATTTGCCATGGCGACTACTCCGGCGGCGTTATTCACCTGCGCCGGGCGTACCTGAATCCCAGGATACGCAAGACTTGAGGACAGACCTTTGAGTGTTTGCCGGGCAACGGACTCTGCGCTTTGGAGTATCATAGAGGCTGCGGGATGGTGTGCGCCCGCATCGATGCGCGTCACGACATCGGGATCGAGCACGCCAACAAGCGCGTCGAAATTGCCTTCACGCGCAGCGAGAAAGAAGGCGTCTACCACAACGAACAGGCCCACCAGCAGCCCTATCGCCCCCGCTGCCTTCGACGAAAGAAGCGTGACCTAAGCTTGCAAGACGCTCATTATGATGAGTGGATCGACGAGGTGAGCGTGTTCGCGCTTTCTTTTAAAATCTCTTCTGCTGTTTTTCGAATGGTGGCCGGTTCAGCAGTACAGCGAGCCAATTCTTTCAACGCCTCCTGAGCGTACCTTTTCGCCCGCCCGTCATCATGGACGCTCTCTGCATATATCCGCGCAATCTCTAGCAGGAAACTCGCAGCGAGAGGGTGCGCCTGTATGCGACGAGCAATGCGTACCCCTTTTCGCATGAGCGTAAGCGCACTATCGGGAGAGCCTCTCCTTGCCGCGAGCATCCCCTGCGCGACCAAGATATTGCTTTCACCTTCCCGATCTTTTACATCTTCTGCGATGCTCAGGCTCTTGGCAAAGTAATCAGCCGCTTCTTTAAGGTTCCCTTCCGCCATTGCTATCTTGCCGAGGTATCCATAATCTGCTCCCTCCCCACGTTGATCGTCTACATCTTTATGGATGCTCAGACTCTTCTTGAGGTACTCCTTCGCGGCTGTGTAGTCTTTGCGCGCCAGATAGAGGAGGCCAAATTGGGTAACGACGATCCCCTCTCCGCGCTTATCTTGCGTCTGCGTTGCATATTCGCGGCTTTGTGAGAGATAGGTTTCGGCTGTATCGAGTTGTCCCAGCTCACGCGCAACCTGTGCCAGATGGCCAAGAACCTCACCAACACCCCGTCGATCCAAAATCTGCTGGCGAAGATTCAGGCTTTGCTCGGCAAGTTGCTGTGACAAGATGTAGTCGCCCTTGCTACGCGCTACTTTTGCCAGTTGGTAAAGCGCAAACGCCACTCCGCTGAGGTCTTCGATCTCCTCCATAATGCTTCTGCCATCTTTGAGAAGACGCTCAGCGGAATCAGGGTCTCCTATCTGCCGCTCAATTTGACCAAGGTAGAGCAGGGTATCGCCCTGTGTTTTCAGATCCTGGGTATTTTGGGCAATGGTATGCCCTTGCTTTAGCCACTTACGCGCTGCCTGGAGCTCTCCCCTCCACAACGCGAGGCGCCCAAGCTGGGTGTATGACTGAGCCATGCCTCGCTGATCGGGCTGGCCCTGACGAAGATTCAAACTCTCTTGTATATTGCCGTCTGCCGCTCCCAATTCGCCAAGCACACGATTCACGATGCTCAATTCGACAAGTGTCTCCGCTACCCTCTCTTTATCGCTTCTGGCCGCGTCGGTCGCCGATTTGGATAACTCCTGTCTGATCTTGAGGTTTTCGTCAAGTAATCGTTTCGACTGCTCAAAGTTCCCCAGCCGCCGTTCCAACTGAGCATACGTGAATTCAACATCACTCAGCAACCGAAGCGTTTCCCTCCTGGTATCTTGCTTGCGTAGCCTGTTGGCGGCCTCAATCGCGCGGGGAAGATAGAGACTACACTCTTCAATATATCGCCTGTTGTACCAGAATCCCCGCATGAGCGCACACAATTTCAGAACAGCCGCATCATCGTGTAGTGATAGCGCATGCTCGATGACGCCTTTGATATTCCCGCGATCACGCTCTACTATACGCTCAAATTGGAACGCAGATAATTCCCGTTGCCGGACGAGTTTATCGAGGGAGTCAAGATACTCGATGTAATAGGCAATCGCTGCACGTTGTATGCTTTGGCGCCTGGCAGGAGATAGCCTTTCAAAATGGGCTTGCGCCCACCCATGGAGGAAGCCATGAAGCCATACCCGTGAGCTATCCCCTCCCCTGGGGAGATCGATCTCTTCAGACTGAAAGAGCGACCACTGGATGAGTTCGCTCACCATGTCTCCCTGGCTCTTCCGACCCAGATCGAGCGCATTCCCTAAATCCCTGGCTGCGTTTACCGAGAACTCGACAGTTCTAAACACACCAAGAGCCATCATAAATTGCCTGATATGATCGGGCAAATGGCGAATCCGGTTCTCGAAATCCTGGTGGAACGACAACGTATGACTGCGCCCATGCTCTTCCCGATTGATCCCCTCTGTAAACCGAGAGAGCTTATGCCGTCTCCTGGCCTCGGCCGCCTCTGATGCGGCAATCTGCACCAATAACGGATGGCCGCCAATTTGTTTGGCTTTGACAATTTGACGAATGGCGTCCACATCCGACTCATCGAGTTCGACGCCTCGTCTTGACCGATAGACTTTGGCAAAATACCAGAGCGACTCCTCCTCATTCAGCAGGCGAAGACGACCTATCTCTCGATCTGGAATATGGAGCGACGAGTAGGAACCCAAAATCAGGACTTTGGCGTGTACCTCTTTGAGGGTGGTGATAACCTCCTCCAGCGAAGATTGAAACTCGACATTATCTAATACCACCAGAATGTCTTTATTCCTCAATCGCTCGTTAAGAGCTTGGCGGAGTCTGTCTTTATCCGAATCCGACGGGTTCGTCGTGTGCATTGGGCGGCGAGCTTCCGGATCCAGCCGTGTCAATATCTCCGCGATAATCGTGCCTGGGTCTTGTTGATCGTTACATCGAATAGCAGCGACGCCATCGGAGAAGAATCCCGCCTCGATCAACTGCCTGACTGCAAACGCCGCAAATGTAGTCTTTCCGACCCCTGTCATTCCCGTCAACTCACACACAAATGGTGTTTTCCGGCTCAGCTTCCCTATGAGCCAGATATAGACTTCCTCGCGTCCTTGCACCCAATCCCCAACTGTAGGCGCCAGTAATACTGTAAGATCAAAGGGATTCTGGTGATAGTCACGCTTGGCCCCTGCGGCGCGTTGCTCCTCCAATTCCTGCTCCACCTCAAAGCGAGCGTTGAGTCTCGCCGTCAGCACGGTCAGTTCTGCTGGCGCTACCATTTCTGATGAGGATATCTGTTGCGCTGTTGAAGCCGCTATCTGGCGGAGAAAGGATGAGCCTTTCTCCGTGATGCGCCAAGGCGCTGTGGGAGCCATCAGTAACCCATGAACACAGAGGAGGTACACAACATTGTCAATGTCAAAAGAAGAGCCGAAGTGCTTCTCAAAGTCCCGCTTCTCCCATTGATTGGTATTTATACACCATAAAACAAATGATTCAGTAGAATTTGCCGCAAATTCCTCAACGGTGAAGTGTTGTTCGATCACCGGCAATTTTAGCTTTACGGCCATCGTCTCTCTCCCCCTTGGTGTCGTAACTACTCTCACCGACTAACACGAAATGGGGTGTTCTTCGCCCATTGTATCACCTTTGCAACAACATAGTTATTTGACAAGGCAACCTGGACAGCAGAGGCGCCCGAAACCATCTCGTCTCCCATTTCATCTCCCTCGTCGAACAGTTCATCGGCGGAAAAGGTGATATGGTGAGGCTTCGCCCCAATGCTCTCCCACATCACTCGTTCAATAATCTCTCTGTATCGTTCGGCCCTCTGCGGGCTGATTGATAAGACGTGGATACCTCGGCTCCCTATCGAGGACTTGATTTGTCGAATCTCTTGCTCAAAATATGTCGCAAATTTTTGTGTATTCTTATGTAGCCTGGGAAAGAGGAGGAGCGCATGCGCGTTTGCCACATCCTGACAGGTACAGCAAGCGGTTGTCGCTGATTTGTTGCAAAAAGTGCAGATAAAGCCTTGTTCTGCCAGTTTCATCTTCAGTTGCTCCCAGGTGAGAATCATCCTCCGCTGCGCCTGATTGGGTTGCTGAAGGTGGATGAAGATCGGCGGATCATATTTGCCCTTCCTCAATTGAGGATCTCCCCTGTTCTTACTATGCTTACGATAACCATTTACTGCCTGTCGGCCTGTTCGGCTTGTCGGCATAGGAAAATCCTCACCTATCCAGAGAACGGGAGCCGCATCATGATTGGCGCTGCGAAGGTCATAAACTGAGAGCAAGCGATTCAGCCCAAACGCAGCATAAAGAAGCGCGCCCTTCCGCTCATGCTGCGCGATGTTCTTCTTACTCGCGTAATTCAAGCCAACGGCCACAGTGGCTGCCCACCAGGCTACCTCGAAGCCTTGCCGGACAGAGCGCGGCTCGTGATTCAGCGCCGCAACTCGCTCGCTCACTGCTTTACGGATAGGGGAAATGTGGTAATACGGGCGCTGATATGAGGTAGCAGGAGTGTCAGTGGGGACAATCTCTCTGGCCATGACCCAATCAAGGAAGCCAAGCCATTTGTTGCGCTCCTGAGAATTGGAAAAAGAGGAAAAGCAGGAGCGCAACAGGTCATACTCAAGATATGCCAGATCAAAAAAGAGACATCTCTCACGCATAAAATCAGCGAAATCGATGAGTTGTGGGCATTCCTCGGTTTTTGGCAAACAAATCACGTTTCGTGTATGGAGATCCCCATGACTTCGGCCTTTCGGGTAGGGCAGTGTATAGCTCCCCAAATAAACATCGCGCTGAGCCAAGTTCTGCCAGGTCGTTTCCCGTAGATAGGCAAGTGGGTTGGGTAATAGCATATTTTTAGTTCTGACTTCAGGCAACCAAATGTTGGGCGTATCCAAATCCCAATCCCAATCGGGAAGATCAGCGGCAAGCCGTGGAAGAACCTTTTGCAAACGTTCTTGTGTGAACATGCTCTTGATCACATCGAGCGGCTTGCGCCCGCCTGCCTGATCAATGTGATCCGGTTCCCAGGCAGGTTTGTTCCATAGGATGAGTCGGTTGATCAGGCGCTCGATATTTCGTACACATTCGCGTTCTCCTTCCTGAGAAGGATCGTTGAGGAGTTGGTTGAGCGAGCTTGTTCCCAGCACAGTTCCAAACGTTGGCTCATACGCGATTGCAACCCTATCGCTCTCGCGTTGTGGCTGCGTCCTGGCTACATAGCGTGCGGCGATCTCCTCAAACTCCTTCTCTGCAATGTCCCGATAAATCCTTTCCTCTCTGTCTGCCCACCGCTGGTCTCCAACCTTTACAAAATACCATCCATCGAGCGATACGCCAGGTGGAGCCTCATTCTGTTCCTCCCTGTTCACAGGCTGATATTGAAGGAAATATACCGAAGCGCCGGAATACCCTCCTTGGACAGGAAGGGGTCTACAATCAGGAATGAGCGAGCTACCGGGAAAAGAGTCGAGAAGCGCCAGGCGCTCTTTTTGTCTCGCCTTGAATTCAGCTACGTCGCGCGAAGCCATGTGATGTTTCCTTTTGATTTGAAGTCAGTTCAATCTTCATGTTGTTGTCATAAAGCGCTGTAATGACTAACTGACAAACCCCGAGATGGCTCCTATGAGGAACGCTGGAGATCGGTGACGCGCGAG
The DNA here is from genome assembly GCA_021324535.1 of Pseudomonadota bacterium. Classification (GTDB taxonomy): domain Bacteria; phylum Chloroflexota; class Ktedonobacteria; order Ktedonobacterales; family JADMIN01; genus JAJPIU01. Next base: position 1,002 of record JAJPIU010000042.1, on the reverse strand, counting down.
TTCTCCTCAGTATCCGGCTGGTTATATTTACTTTACAGGACTTCTATCCTTGACGTCAATCCTCACTCCTCGTTGGAACGTGTTTCCACTGTTTTGGTTGACTTCCCACCTGTCCGGTGATACTCTCTGTAGTCGTAGCTGTCGTAGACGTCATAGCTTCAGCGTCACCATTCTAAACCGCCCGATTGGTGGACGATTCGGGCAGCGATTCCAAGGCCAGTCATCCCATAGATGATCCATCCTCCTACAAAATGCGGTTCACAGCAAGAAAGGCGGCGCCATGAGCGCGGATAATTTCCTGGATAGTGAGTACGTCGAGTATATCATCATTGGCGCCCATACGCTTACATGGATGACAGCGCTGATTCTTTGGCTGGCGGGGACTCCCCTCACCGAACTCCAACACCTCAACCCTGTTTTGCTTGTCGTATTGATTCCTTTCCTCTTTCCTTTCACCTTTATTCTTGGCTTGATGTTCGATAGTCTGACGAACTTACTTGTGTTTCTTCCCAGGAAGTTGATCAAACGATTTGTCTTAGAAGGATCATCAGCATCCCTATCCACCGATGAGCAGCTTGCAAGTCGCTCATCCGATCTCTACCTTGCCTATGTCATCCGCATGAAACGAACACGTATCATGAGCGCTGCAATTTTCAATTGGCTCCTTGTGGGAGGCGCCTTGCTTCTGTACATAGGTTCCCCAGATAGCGGGCTGGGAGTGATCATTGGAATCGCCAGTATTTCGCTCACTGTCCTCTCAGTGTATAGCTGGTTTGACCATACCCGGCGGGCGTATTCGTTTCTCCGAGGGGCGCTTGAAGCTATACACGCATAGTCACGCATAACCATGAAGAGCCATGCGAGAGCGCGGAGGGCGTCATCGTAGCAGACGCAACCGTCAGGTTCATCGAAGGATCGAAAGGCAGCGATCTGTCACTGCGATGAGTAGGCATGGCTGCTCGATGAGGCGCTTGCCAGGGTACAGTGGAGCGATGTGGCAGC
>JAJPIU010000176.1 GCA_021324535.1 Pseudomonadota bacterium | reverse complement strand
GCTTCATGGTCTACTCGTGCAGGTGGGAATGACATAGTATCACCCGCTTGCCCAGTACCATACTCCATCGCGAGCAACCGATCTGCACCTAACGTGAGGAAGCCCCAGTTTTTGGGGCGCACTACAGTGTGACCCATATTTGCCTCCCGAACTCATATCTGTTACAACAATATACCACACCTTGAGACGGGCAAATATGGCGTTAACAGCAAGGTGATCAGGCGTCGCTCTTATTACTATTAACTGGCGCTCCCCGCGCTGTAGTGAGCGAGATACTGCTGCTGCTCCGGAGTGAGCACAGGGCCGCTGCTCTCGTTCAGATTGAACCAGATGGTGTTTTCGAGCCAGAAGCGGTAGATGAACTCCTCAAATGTAGACGCGCACACAAAGGCATTGTTGTCGAGCGCCTGCTCAAGCGTGGTGTTTGGATACCGCTTGATGTCATCTTCCAGCGTCTCCATGTCGAACGGCGAGACGGTCACGCAGTGCTGGCCTTCAGGAGTGAGATACAAGTCCCACGCCAAGACATCCTGCTGGTCGTGCAGGAAGCGGATCAAGTAGCCGCCGGAGCGCCCAGGGCAGGGTAATATATGGTCGGCAAGCTGAAAATAGCACGCCGTGCATGAGGGGATGGCGTCTTGCAGCGTTTGCGACTGCATCAGCGTGATGAAAGCCGCCGGGAATGTCAACCCCAGTTGGTTCGCCTCTCGTTGAAGCTCGCCCAATCGTTGGGCGTCTTTGGAGCGCGCCTCGGCGGACGGGCGATAGACCGCCATCCGCGTGTTGGTTGCGTCATCCGGTGTGGCCAGCCAGCGAAACGAGCCGTTGAGACGGCCGGGCGCGATGGGCAGCGGTGGCAGGCTGTCATAGGCGTAAAAGCAATACGTGCCATCACAGGGACGGTACGCGCCGAGGTCAAACGATAACCATCCCCACTTGAACGGTGGGAACGGCGCGATGTTCTGGCTCATAGCGGATGGCCCTTTCGTCACAGCGCAAACATGCGGTAACGGCTGTTTGCCATTCACTATAGCACACCACGAAAAAACCTCACCTTGCCCCTGAAAATCTTCAAGGGAAGATGAGGCACTGCTGGTGTTGATTTTTAGGGACGGCGCGCGCTTGCCTGAAGACTACCTGGGCAATAGTTCACGCGCTTGCGCCGTCCCTCTCCGCTACTTGCCAGCCTGCGCGCCGACCTTCGCATCCAGCGCCGCCCGCGCTGCGCTGACGAGCGCGCCAAAGCCTTTGAGGTCGCGCACGGCCATATCGGCCATCACCTTGCGGTTCACCTTTACGCCCGCCAGCGTAAGGCCGTGAATCAGATCGCGGTAGGGCATGCCATAGAGTCGCGCCGCTGCGTTGATGCGCGTGATCCACAGCGAGCGCATATCGCGTTTGCGGTTGCGTCGGTCGCGATAGGCGTAGGCCAGCGCCTTCATCATAGATTCATGCGCGACCTTATAGACACGATGGCGCGCGCCACGATGACCGGCGACCCGCTCGAATACTTTCTTATGGCGACGATGCGCCGTCACTCCACGTTTTACACGAGGCATGTTATTTCTCTCTTCTCGTCGTCAAAATCGCTAGCTGTAGGGGAGCAGCCGCTTCATCTTCTTGGCGTCGCCCTTCGCCATCACGCTGAGCTGGTTCAGGCTGCGGTTGCGGGTGGGGTCTTTCTTGCGGCGATACTTCGTGCGGGCGGACTTCAGGTGCATGTATTTCCCGCCGCCGGTCACACGCGCACGCTTGGCGGTTGCCTTGTGCGTCTTGAGCTTCTGTTTCATTCCCTCATCTCGATTTCATCGCTGGCCCACTTCATATTTTGCAATGCGCCGCAGGATCGTGCTCTAAATGCGGCGGGCGCTGTCGCGATGCGTTTGATGTGTGGGCCAAACACCAAACGTGGTTGCGAGAGCCACCAAACGAGTATACCATAGCTCGTGTGGGTCGCGCAAGCGTTGCGTGCCTGTTATATGGGGTTTCTGCGGCCTTCAGGCGTCGGTAGGACTTCTGGATGGGATAGAGAGATGAGAGAGATGCGGCATGGTAGTACTGGCGAGGAGCGGGCTGCGCTGATGCGCGACATTGATGATCTGGTGTGCGCGGTTAGAGAGTCACTGCCGCGCGCGTTTTACGAGCAGCCCACCCTCAGCGTAGCGCGCGGGTTGATTGGCAAGACGCTTGCCCGCCGCACAGACGATGGCATGGTCGCGGGGATGATCGTTGAGACGGAGGGCTATATCTCGCCGGTTGACCCTGCGGCGCATGCCTATCGTGGGAGGTCGGCGCGCAACGCCACGATGTTTGGGCCGCCCGGCCACGCCTATGTCTACTTTACCTATGGCATGCACTATTGTCTGAACGTAGTGACGGAGGCCGAGGGCGTGGCCGCCGCCGTGTTGATCCGCGCCATCGAGCCGCGCGAAGGGATCGCGCTGATGCGGGCGCGGCGTGGCGAACGCATCGCCGAACGCGATCTGGCGCGTGGGCCGGGGCGGCTCTGCGCCGCGCTTGGGTTGACCACCGCCGACGATGGAACCGATCTGCTGGGTGACGCCCTCTGGATCGCTGACTCTCCCATGCCGCACGATGAGCCGTTGCGCATCGCCGCAACCCCCCGCATCGGCATCACCCAGGCGACCGATTGGCCCTGGCGCTTCGCGCTGGTGGGCAGCCCCTATGTTTCCGCGAAGGATGTGAAAGGCTAGCTCGTTTCCTCTTCCCATCACTGGGAAGGGGGCCAGGGGGTTAGGTTACTCGTACCGCAGCGTCTGCGCGATCTTGACACGCGAGGCTGCCCAGACAGGCCCCAGGCTGGCCAGCAGCGCCACCACCACGATAAACACCAGCATGCTGATCAAGCCGGTAGGGTCAAAGGCGAATGGCACAGGAATCAGCACAGCGCCGAGGAACTGCACAAAGGCAAACGCTGCCGGAATGCCCAGGATCACCGCGACCACCCACGCGACGACGCCCAATGAGACGCCTTCGGTGAGGAACACCTGGGCCACTCGTGCGCCGGTTGCGCCCATCGAACGCAAAATGCCAATCTCGCGTCGGCGCTCAAGAATACTCATCGCCAGCGAGTTGAACAGGCCGATGGCTCCCACCAGCGCAATGATCACCGCGACGGTGTAGAGCAGATCGTAAATGATCTGGAACTGGCTCTCATTGGCCTGCTTGATCTGGGCGACGGTAGAGACGCTATCTTGATACCCCGCGTTGGCGAGCGTGTTATCAATGGTGGTCGCCAGGGTATTGATCGCCGCCGGACTCGTATCGTTTGCCTTGATCAGCAGTTCGGTTGTGAAGTCCGCAGGGAACCCCAGGAACGCATTGACCTGTGCAAGCGGCGCCACCAGCACCCCAAAGCCGATGGGATCGTTGAAGTCTTTTGTCACCCCAATGACCTTCCAGGTGGCGGTACGCAGGTCGTCATGGAAGGTGACGCTATCTCCGGGGCCGATATGAAACTTGCTGGCCGCGTTGGTATTGACCAGCACGACGTTTGTATCGGCAGCCGTGAACCAACGCCCCTGCGTCAGGCTATAGTGATACAGTTGCGTGTCGGGGGAGACGCCTGTGAGTAGCCCGCTTCCATGTGCAGTGACGATGGCATGCTGCTCAAACGCCTCGATGCGCGCGATGTTTGGCACGTTGGCTAGCGTTGTCTGAATCTTGCCAAGCGATGTTGGCTGGCTGACGGCGGCAAGCACATCAGCATGATAGGTGTCGAACAAGCCGTTGAGCACTGAGCCGAACGAGAACGCCGTCGTTTGCACTGCCAGGAACGCTGCGCCTGAGATCGCCAGCGCAAGCACCGTCAGGAACGCGCGAGTCCGCTTGCGAAACATACTGCGCACGCCCAACTGAATTGTCTGCGGCAAAAAGCCAAACGCTCGCCCGATAGCAGCCAGCGAGCCGCCGCTCGAACCGCTATCGAGGCCATAGCCAGAGAGCGCCTGGCGGACGGTGATGCGTGTGCCGAGGTAGATTGGCAGAATCGCGACAAGTAGCGGCACGCCCAGTCCGACGACAATCGCCAGCGCGACAATCGCCGGATTGAGCGTCAGCGGGCCAACATCAATCGTGACCAGGCTGGCGAAATAATTGAAGAGCAGGAAGCCGCCAAGCGCGCCCAGAACCAACCCTGCCACCGAGCCAATGATCCCATAAATGGCTACCGAGGTCAGGTAGTTGCGGACGATCTGGCCACGCCCGGCGCCAATTGCCTTCATCGTGCCTATGATGGGAACCTGTTCACTTAGCAACGTGGTGATCGTGCTGAGCAGGAGGAAGAAACTCAAGAGCAGCGCAATGATCGAGAGCGCCTGCATGACGCTGAACAGGCCGTTCAACACAGGGCTGCTTGCGCTTTGCCGCCCAACGGAAACGCTCAATATCTGAACATGCTGTGTGGCAAGGACGGCGGCGAGCGCCTTTGCCGTGCTGGCGCGTTGACTATAGTCGTTGAGCTGGATCAGAAAGACGTTGACCCCAGGCGAGCCAAACAGCGATTGCAGATCGCTCTGGCGCATATAGCCCGTCGCCGTTTGCGTCAGTTGTGGCGAGGTCTGGCCGCGCGTGCGGGCGAACCCCGATACCTTCAGATGATAGGTGTTGCGCCCCACCTGCACGGTGATGGTATCGCCAACATTGACGGATTGGATGGCGCGATCACCCGACTCCAGCAAGATTTCTCCCGGCCCAGGCAGGCTGCCCTGTAAGACCTGAAACGTTCCGATACGCACGTTGCTGGGGTCAACCAGACCTGTGATGTCCAGTGTGAAGTGACCGCTAGGTATATGCCAGCGTGCGCCCGCGAAGCCCTCGGCCTGGGCGATCTTGACATTGGGCTGTTGTGCGAGAATCTGTGCCACCTGTGGATTCGCAGGCGCCGTGAAGAAGGTGATGTCAGGCTGGGATGATTGGTCAAGGGTATATTGCAGGCTGCTATTCAATTGGTCGGAGGTGATGTTGATGGCGGTAAGGCCCATCACGCCGATGGCAATCCCCAGCACGGTAAGCGCCGTGCGCAGTTTGCGCCGGGTGACATCGGAGAGGGCTTTTTTGGCAAGCGCATTCATGCCTCTGCCTCCTCCGATCCCGCAGTGACCGCGACAAGCCCATCGCCGCCGACGATTTTGCCATCCAACAGGTTGATGCGATGGGTGGCGCGCGCCGCCAGTAAAGGATCGTGCGTGACGTAGATAACTGTTTTGCCTTGCTGTGTCAGGCTTGCCAGCAGATCAAACACCTCGTTGGCGGTTTTGGAATCGAGGTTGCCGGTTGGCTCGTCGGCCACCAGCACCGGCGGCTGGTTTGCCAGCGCCCGCGCAATAGCGATCCGCTGTTGTTGACCACCGGAAAGCTCACTGGGCAGCCGTTTCGCCTTATCGGCAAGGCCCACCAGTTCCAGGCATTCCGCTGTACGGGCGCGCCACTGGCTGCGTGGGATGGTTCGGCTCAGTTCGAGCGCCAACAGGACGTTTTCCTCGGCGGTCAGCGTGGGCAACAGTTGGAAGAACTGAAAGACAATGCCAACGTTCTTGCCACGCCACTTCGCAAGCTGGTTTTCGTTCATCGAGCGAATGGCCTGCCCCATGAAAAGAATCGTGCCTGAGGTGGGTTGATCGATGCCGGTGAGGATGTTGAGGAGGGTGGATTTGCCGCTGCCTGATGGCCCGTTGATGGCAAACAGGCTGCCGGTAGGGATGCGAAATGAGAGATCGTCGAGAATGACAGTGCGCTGAACCTTGTTTTCGATGACACGCGACAGATGTTCCGCCTGAACCAGCGTCTCTCTGTGTGCTTCAGGCGGGTTCGAGTTCGTTGTGGACACAGGATGCCTCCTGATGTGTGAATCGTAAACTGTGTGGACAAGTCGGTGATCGCGCGCGAAACTGTCCCTGGCGTTGACGCCCTCTCCGCCAGGACGCCGCCACTGAGGGGAGTATTCCGGCGTACTTGTTTTTGCCTTGTTCTGGTGCGCCGTTTCCTTCTCAGACGCCAACACCTCTACGGTTTATGGCGCGCGCCGGTTGCGATTACACACTATTTTGCAATCGAGACTTTATCGGCGCCTTGGCTGGCATAGGATGTGATAGGCTGATCGTGAGATGAAGTCGCGACGGGGGTGCGACGGAGGCGCCACTGCGGCCATGAGGTACGCGCAAAAAGACCCAAGTGTGGAGAGGGATGATCAGGACGGACGCGCTCAGCTTGATGGGCCATCCTCAACGCCTGCCCTCATTCGCATCTTGCTGGCGGATGACCATACTGTGCTGCGTGCGGGCACGCGGCGCATCCTCGAAGATGAGCGCGACTTGCTGGTGGTGGGTGAGGCGGGCGATGGTGTGGAGGCTGTATCGCTGGCCGGTCGCCTGCGTCCGCATGTGATTCTGCTGGATATTGCTATGCCTGCGATGGATGGCATCAAGGCGTGTAGCTTGCTACAAGAATGCGCGCCCGACATGCGGATCATCATCCTCACGGGACACGACAATATCGCCTATATTCGCGCGCTCAACAAAATTGGCGTAGATGGCTATCTGCTCAAATCCGCTGATCCACGCGAATTGGTGCAGGCGATACGTCAGGTGATGGGCAGACGCAACACGGTGGTAATGAGTCCTGAGATTGCGCAGAAGCTGGCCGAGTCGCATGATACCACGCAACTCACCCCGAAGGAACTGGAAATCTTGCATGCCATCTCACAGGGGATGAAGAACCGCGAGATCGCCGAAACCTTAAACCTGAGCGTGAACACCGTGGAGTTTCACATGCGCAACGTGCTGGCCAAGCTCGAGGCGCCCACCCGCGCCACCGCCATCTTGCGCGCCCAGGAGCTTGGCCTGCTACCCGCACCGGAGCAATAAGAAACGACTCACTTGTCTAGCCAGCCAAAGGAACACACAATGACAACGCAACAACCGACACAACCGACAGCAGAGGGGGTTCTCTCACGCGCCAGCGCACACGGTGTCGCCGAGACGCTCAACCGGCTCGAAGCGGCCATCCAGGCGAAAGGGCTAACCATCTTTGCGCGCGTGGATCACAGCGACGAAGCGGCGCGCGTTGGGCTGACGATGCAGCCTGCGCATGTGCTGATCTTTGGCGCGCCCAAAGCTGGCACGCCGCTGATGATCGCATCGCCCTTGCTTGCCCTCGATCTGCCGCTTCGTGTGCTGGTTTGGCAGGACGTATCGGGTCAGGTCTGGGTGAGCTACACCGATCCGGCGTATCAAACACGCCGCTTTGCCATCCCTGCTGATCTGGAGCCAGCCATCGCCGGAGTCGCCGGTCTGGTGGACGGCGCACTTGCCGAGGGATAAGTCATGAGCTATTCCTGCTGATCGCCTATCTCGCGGCTTGGGTAGTGGACGCCGCTGGTAGGGCGCAGCGCTGGACGCGCCAGCGCCAGTCCCCAGATGGAGGCAGGCCCGGCGGTGGCCAGCGCCTGGGCGGTCGCGTCGAGCGTGCTGCCGGTGGTGGCTACATCGTCAATCAGCAGGATGCGCCTGCCTGCCAGATGCTCCGCTGCCTGCGGATCGGTCAGCGCGAAGGCGCCCGTCACGTTTGCGCGGCGCGCGCGCCAGGGCAAGCCCACCTGGGTCTGGGTGGCCCGCTGACGTATCACCAGCTTATCGTTCAAGGGCAGCCCCAGGCGCGCCGCCACTGCTCGCGCCAGCAGCCCCGCCTGATTGTAGCCGCGCTCCCTGACGCGATCAGCATGCAAGGGAACGGGGATGATCAGATCGGCGCGCATACCGACGCTGGCGGAGCGGTGATAGGCCGCCGCGAGCAAGGCGCCAAGCGGCTGCGCCGCCCTACGCTTGTTCTCATACTTGAGCGCATGAATCGCCTTGCGGATGGTACCCTCATACACAGCGGCGACACGTAGACCGTCGAGCGCGGTTGGCCCACGCCCATCCAGGCAACTGACACAGAGCGCATGAGAGATATGCGAATGCGACTGGTTCAGTGGCAGCGGCGCCCCACAGCGCAGACACAGCGGTTCGGCGGGCGCGCGCACGCTGGCCAGGCATGTCCTACACAGGATGGAGCCGCTACGGCGACAGACCACACAGCGTGGCGGAAACAGCAGATCGAGCAACCCCTGGACGATTCCCTGGATTCCCTGGGCGACATCTCCCACGCGCACATCGGCGGGCGCAGTGGAAGGAACCGGCACGTCTGACACGTGACCTCTCTCAATCCAAATCGGAAGCGCGTTGAACAATTGATAAGCACTGAGCTTATTTGTTTGGATCAATTGCGCATAGTACGCTCTTGGGGTGTTAGATGGTGTTGGATGACGTTAGGCGTGCTGTGATCATTTGATCTGACTGGCTGATCTGCGCGGGTACACCTGGCATAACCTGAGATAGTGGGGTAGGGAAATCCCGCGCATGGGTATAGTGTAGCATACCTCATGCGATGAAAGAAAGCCTGCTGGGCCATTTGTCCATTCCCCTAACGCAGGCGGACAAATGACCCTCTCTGGCGCTTGACTCAACTCCAATCAACAGGCGAACGTCACATTACTTGTCGCGCTCTCTCTTTGCCTCTTTCCCCGACTTCGCCTTCGCTTCCAGTGTGGCCTGCGCCGCGCCCAGCCGCGCCCCCGGTACACGGAACGGCGAACAGCTCACGTAGTCAAGCCCCACCTCATTGAAGAAGGCGATGCTGTCGTGGTCGCCACCATGCTCGCCGCAGATGCCAAGCTCGATGTCGGGGTTGGCTTTGCGCCCCTGCTCAACGGCGATGCGCACCAGCGCGCCGACACCCTCTACGTCAATCGTCTGGAAGGGATTGGTCTTGAGAATCTTGACCGGCTCGCTCTGGCCCGGCTCATGCAGTCCCTCGACATATTGCATGAGGAACTTGCCCTCGGCGTCGTCGCGGCTCATGCCAAACGTTGTCTGGGTCAGGTCGTTCGTGCCGAAGCTAAAGAAGTCGGCCACAGTGGCGATCTGTCCGGCGGTGAGCGCGGCGCGCGGCAGCTCGATCATCGTGCCAAACTTGTAGTCAATCTGGCCGCCCGACTCGGACGCGATCTCCTTGGCGACCGCCTCGAGCTGGCGGCGTACCTCGCGTAGCTCGTTGACATGCCCCACCAGCGGGATCATGATCTTGGGATGCAGTTGTATCCCCTCGCTGGCTACGGTGCGCGCTGCCTCCAGAATCGCTCGTGTCTGCATGACGTTGATCTCAGGGAAGATCAGACCCAACCGGCAACCGCGCAACCCCAGCATGGGGTTCATCTCGCGCATGCCACCCACTTCTTTGAGCAGCTTACGCTTCTTCGCAAGCTCGTCGGGGTTTTCGCCGGTGGTTTCCAGCTTCGTCACCTCCACCAATAGCTCCTCGTAGCTGGGCAGGAACTCGTGGAGCGGCGGATCGATCAGGCGGATGACGACGGGATAGCCCTCGCCCGTTTTGGGGTTGCGCATCGCACGGAAGATGCCCTCGAAGTCGGATCGCTGGAAAGGCAGCAGGCGATCCAGCGCGGCCTGGCGTTGCTCGGTGGTGGGCGCGAGGATCATTTCCTGCACGATGGGCAGGCGCTCCTGCTCCATGAACATGTGCTCGGTGCGGCAGAGGCCAATGCCTTCCGCGCCAAACTGCACGGCGCGCTCGGCGTCGCGGGGATAGTCGGCGTTCGCCCACACGCCCAGGCGGCGCTCGGCGTCGGCCCAATCGAGCAGCGTATGCAGGTCATGCTCATTCGCGTAGTCGGCGTCAACCGTCTTGATCTCGCCTTTGTAGACCTGGCCGGTTGTGCCGTCAATCGAGATGGTGTCACCCTCCTTGACAGTCACATCGCCGTCGCGCAGGGTAAACTGTTTCTTCTCGTAGTCCACGCGGATCGCCTCGCAGCCAACGACGGCGGGCAAACCCAGCCCGCGCGCCACCACCGCCGCATGGCTGCCCGTGCCGCCACGACTGGTCAGCACGCCTTTCGCCACCAGCATGCCATGCACATCGTCAGGGCTGGTCTCCTGCCGGACGAGGATGATCTTCTCGCCAGCCTTTCCGGCAGCTTCGGCGCGGTCGGCGTCGAAGATCGCCTTGCCCACAGCCGCGCCTGGTGAAGCATTGACACCCTTCGCCAGCTCGCGTTTCTCGTCGCGTGCACGCTTGATGTCTTCCGCGTCGAAGCGTGGCAGCAAGAGTTGATCCACCTGGGGCTGCTCTACGCGCATAATCGCCTCCTGGCGGGTGATCAGCCCCTCGTTCGCCATATCCACAGCGGTCTTGACGGCGGCTGCGGCGGTGCGCTTGGCCGAGCGCGTCTGCAACATATACAGACGCCCCTTCTCAATGGTGAACTCCAGGTCTTGCACATCGCGGTAATGTTCTTCCAGCCGTTGGGCGATCTCCTGGAATTGCTTGTACACATCGGGCATCTCGATTTCGAGATGGGCAATCGGCGAGGTGTTGCGGATGCCCGCCACTACGTCCTCGCCCTGCGCGTTCACCAGGTAGTCGCCGTAGAGTTTCTTTTCGCCAGTGGAGGGGTTGCGCGTGAAGGCGACGCCGGTGGCGCTGTCGTTTCCCATGTTGCCAAAGACCATCGTCTGCACGTTGACGGCGGTGCCCAGGTCGTGGGGAATCTTGTTGAAGTTGCGGTAATCAATCGCGCGCTTGTTGTTCCAGGAGGCAAAGACCGCCTCAATGGCCAGCCGCAGTTGATCGTAGGGGTCTTCGGGGAAGGGCTTGCCCGACGCATCACGCGCGATCTGCTTGAAATCCTCGACCATCTGCTTCAGCGCGTCGGCGGGGATGTCGGCGTCGGTGGCGGCGCCGGTCTTCTGCTTGTACTCCTCGATTACCTTCTCAAAGGCGTCGGCCTTGGCGTCAAGCACGATCTTGGAGAACATCTGCACGAAACGGCGATAGGCGTCGTAGGCGAAACGTTCGTCGCCGCTGCCCGCGATCACGCCCTTCACCGTCTCGTCGTTCAGGCCCAGGTTGAGAACGGTATCCATCATGCCGGGCATGGAAAACTTCGCGCCCGACCGCACCGAGACGAGCAGTGGATTCTTCGCGTCGCCGAACGTCTTGCCGGTCTGCTCTTCAACGATATGCAGCGCGGCGAGCGCCTGATCCCACATGCCTTTGGGGAACTGCTTATCGTGATCGTAGTAGGCGTTGCAGGCTTCGGTGGTGATGGTGAAACCGGGGGGAACGGGCAGCCCGGCGTTGGTCATCTCGGCCACGCCCGCGCCTTTGCCGCCCAACAGGTCGCGCATGTTGGCGTTGCCTTCGGCGAACAGATAGACCCACTTGTGCGGCGACTTTTTGACGGCCTCATCGAGGCTTGCCCGGCTCACTTCGGTAGTTTGCGCCATGTGCTTGCTCCTCCTGGAAAACGAAAAACTACGGTATCGGTATCCCACAACGCGCTGTGGTGGAGCGCGTTCTTTCGTGTTCTTTCGCGTTCTTTCGCGTGCTGTCTGGCGGCGTCGGCCATGCGCGTCGTCGCGCCTTTCCCATTATATACACAATGTGTGGCGTCTGGGCGAATGTAGGCGAGCGCGTGCACGCGCGCCTCGAGTAGGCGCCAAGGCCGCCTGCGCGGCCTCATGTACAAGGTCAGTCTGAGAGATCAAGATCGGCCCAGATGACCGATTCGCGATAGGCGTTCGCGCGAGAGCCGCTGGGGAGCAGCGTGCGGCCTATCTCCATCAGCCGTTCGCGCCGCTCGGCAAGCGTCAACAGTGGATCAGAAAGCGCCGGATCGGGCGCGACCCAGGGCGCCAGCGCCAGAAAGCCGCCGACAAGCGGTTTGTCTTCCACAGTATGCCAGTGCTCGGCCACGCCGATATAGGTTTGCACGGGATCGAGGCGTTCTGCGGCGTCGCGCGGGTCAATGCGTGGGGCGGGCGCATCGCGCGAAGTGATACTCGATTGGCCATCAAATACAATGTCGAAGAAATTGCCGGTCTGCATGGCGCAGATGTTATAGCGCAGCGAGGGATACTCCGGCTGGATGGAGCCAAGCGTGGAGTTGAGCCATTCGGCGGGTTGCCATTCATGCGTAAGGGAAGGCGCAGCCCACGCCTGATCGTTGGCGTCGGGCTGCACGACGATCTCGGCGCGCTGGCTCGCGAGATGGCGTAGATACTCCGATGTGAAGGCGTCCAGGCTGATCGCGATACCCAGGCGTCCAGCAGCCGTCGCGATCACCTGCACGTCTTCCAGACGACCGGGCGTCAGGTCAAGCATCTCGATCTCGCCCTTTGTGAGGAAGACCTTATTGATGCGCCCCAGCAGCGCGCCATCCGGCCCAAAGAGCAGCGCCGCGTTGTAGACCTCCGACCCCTCCGGGACGTAGACGGCGGGCGCGCCATGCCGTCCCCAGGCCGCGATCTCGTGTGGGTCGGTGGAGCGGCGCACACGCGGGGCGAGCGTCGTCGCGACGATATGGGTGTGATGCTCGTTGGCCAGGCGGGAGAGCATTTCGGCAAAGGGGCGATAAAGCGCATCGGCCCTCGCCAGCAGCAGCGCACGCGCTGGCGAGACGCCCGGCCACATGCGCTGGATACGCCGGATGCGCGGAAGATAGGCCGCGCCAAGCAGAGTGAGCGCCGTCTGCGTGGTGCGCGCCCGTCGCGTCGGCCAGCCACGCGCGCCCACCAACGCCGCTGGCAACCCCAAGACCTCCGTCAGGACGATCAGATTGGGGCGACCCGGCGCGAGATGAGGAACAGCCAGCCCAACGATGCGCTCAAGCTCGGCGATGTAGCTGGCCTCCGAGCGCGCCGCAGCCACGCTGATCCGGTTGCCCACGGCAATGGCGCGCGTAAGCGATGGTGAGGCTGGCGGTGTAGACATGAGCATGCTCCTTCCATGACACGACATAACTACCCCTCCCCCACTGCGTGGGAGAGGGGCCAGGGGTGGGGGTCATGAGCCTTACGGCAGGTTGGGCATGCCAGGGGTAATCGGCCCGCCGGACATACGCTCGGCCAGTCCACCTACGATCGGTAGCTTTGTTGGCTTTCCCTGGAAGCCCGCGATGGCGCCCATGATCAGGGACACGATAAGCCCAATAATGACGATTGGGAATAAGCAGACGAAGTCGAGGAAGAAGAGTGGCCCAAACGCAACACCACCAGCGCCATGTGTGGCTGCGGCTGTAGCTCCCGCAAGCCCCCCGATGATACCACCAACGATACCGAAGATGATCAGGAGCACGACTGCCCCGAAGTTTATCACTGTCGCCTGGGCGGCATGGAACTTGGCGAAACGGTTCTTCTCGATGAAGAACATGATAATGGGGATGAAAAAGCCAATCGAGGGAACGAATGTGAGCAGGTAGGCAAGGCCCGCCGCCGTTTGTGCGCTCAGATTCCCTATACTCGATGTTCCCCAGATACCAGCGTTCGGCGCAGGGCTATACTGTTGCGGTGGAGGGTAGCCCGGCTGCGCGTAGCCAAACTGTGGAGGATAGTCCGGCTGAGCATAGCCATAGGGCGGCTGTGATGGGTATTGAGGCTGGCCGGGATAGGGCTGCTGTGGTTGTTGGGATGGCTCTGAGTTCATACTGTGTGGTTCCCTTCCATTATTTCTAGCACTCTAATCCAGGCGTATCCGCTCGGATAGCGAACACACACCGGTCGCGCAAGCAGTGTATAGATGATCTGGCGGCTTGTCAGCGCGCCTATGGCCTGTACGAACAGTCCTTGCTCAGGTTTGAGGAAGCGCATTCACTCAGGATAGGGAATCAACATAAAAACGCCGGACGTCCCACGAAGTGAGACATCCAGCGTCCAAGTCGCCAATGTACTAGAGGCTTATGGCTGAATCTGTCCCTGGGCGCCAGCCATACGCTCGGCGAAGTCGCCGATAAGAGGCATCTTGAAGAACTTACCCTGGAATCCGTTGATCATCCCCATGATCCAGTAGACAAGGCCAGCAATGGCGACAATCCCTGCAACACATTCGGGGATGACTCCAAAGATTCCCAGGATACTGCTGTTAGCAGCAGCAGCGGAGGCAAAGATGATCGAAGAGACAATCCCGGCGGCAATCGCGATAACATACACCGCAGCGCTGAGCAATGTCGCCTGTGCGGCATGGAACTTCGCGAAGGGGTTCTTCTCGATCAGGAACAGAATCAACGGAATGATTGGCCCTGCAATGATCATAGAAAGATATGCCAGCCCGGAAACCAGTTCGGCGGTCATCGAACCAAGGGACGATGGTCCTCTGCGGCTAGGTTGCGCAGTGTTGGCGTATTGTTGCTGCGGCGGATACCCCGGCTGCCCATAGCCTGGAGGAGGCGGCGCGTAGCTTGGCTGCTGTGGCGGATACCCTGGCTGGCCCTGATACGGTTGCTGCGGTTGCTGCGATGGATACTCTGGGTTCATACTCCCCCGTTCCCTTCTGAAAAGCATCTGTATGATCGCCCGGCGTCCGACCCCATTGGCCGGACACACATTCACCATCCACATGGCGCCGTCGAAAGAGGTAGCGTATGACTACTCAACTCAACGCCAAATGAAAGCCCTTGCGCGACGAACACTGGATATTGACACTGCCTTGTGTTCGTCTCACAAGCAAGGATACACGAATGATTGTCGTTTGTCTATTGGCTATTTCACACTTTTCGCAGTTTAGAGCGATGCTAAGCGTTTCTGCCAGTCATCTTGCCGATCCCTCCGCTTGCCTCGCTTGGCAAACGGAAACCCGCATGGTGAGCCATATTGGCGCGAGCAGGCTGTGTTCGTCAACGCATAGCATCACTACGCCTGACGACACGTATGGTTGCAAGCCAGTAGAGCAACGTTATCGTAAGTGGTCACAATTACCGCTTGCTGTCAGCATAATGTGGGGCGGGTACGCACAATCGCGTAGACCGTTGTGGTGGCGCGCCTGGAACGCGTAGCCGGATGTTTGCACGATGCAGGCCAGCGGTAGCTCAAAGCTCCCCTCCCCATAGATGGGGCCGAGGGGACTGTAGGAGAGGCTCGGCAGCGAACGCGCGCTATGCCGTATAATGAGGGTAGTGATCTTCCCAGAACTGATGGTATGCAACCACTACATACAGCAGCGCGCAATGGGGCGCGCCAGACCCAAAGGAGCTTCTACAATGGCTGATCGTGATCCTGTGCTGGTGAGCGCCACCCGCACGCCAACCGGACGTTTTCTTGGCGCGCTCTCCTCACTGAGCGCCACCGAGCTTGGCGCCATCGCCATTCGCGAGGCAATACGGCGTGCGGGAGCGCCCGTCGAGCGCATTGACGAAGTGATTATGGGCAACGTCGTCTCAGCTGGCGAGGGCCAGGCGCCCGCGCGCCAGGCGGCCATCCACGCCGATCTGCCCGACGACATCCCTGCCGTGACCATCAACAAAGTCTGTGGGTCGGGCATGAAGGCGGTCATGCTGGCGGCGCAAGCCATCAAGGCGGGCGATGGCGATCTCTTCGTCGCGGGCGGCATGGAAAGCATGAGCAACGCGCCCTACCTGTTGACTAAAGCCCGCACTGGCTACCGCATGGGCGACGCCACGATGGTTGACGCCGTAGTGCATGACGGCCTCTGGTGCGCCTTCGAGAACGTTCACATGGGCGAGGAGGCCGAGATCATCGCCGAGGCGTATCATGTGACGCGCGAAGAACAGGATCAACTTGCCTACCAGAGCCAGATGAAAGCCCAGGCCGCCACCGAGGCAGGCCGCTTCCGCGATGAGATGGTTCCTGTGGAGGTCAGGCAGAAGAAGGGCAGCGTCATCGTTGATCGCGACGAGCCGATTCGCCCGGAGACGACACTTGAAGGGCTGGCTGCGCTCAAGCCTGCCTTCCGCTCGAAGGATGGCACGGTGACGGCTGGCAACGCGCCCGGCCTGAGCGACGGCGCCTCGGCGACGATGGTGGCCAGCGAGGCGCTTGCCCGTGAATTGGGCTTGCCGATCCTGGCACGCATCACTGGCTACGCCGCCGCAGCCATCGCTCCGCGCATGATCTTCGCCTGCCCGCCACGCGCCGTACATAAGCTCTTGGAGCGCACCGGCCAGAAGATGTCCGACTTTGACCTGATTGAGGTCAACGAGGCGTTTGCTGCGCAGACGATGGCCAACGGCAAAGAGCTTGACTGGGATTGGAACAAGGTCAACCCCAACGGCGGCGCGATTGCGCTTGGGCATCCGATTGGATCGAGCGGCTCGCGCATCCTGACGACGCTCGTCTATGAGCTGCGTCGGCGCGGCGGTGGACGTGGCCTGGCGACGCTTTGCCTGGGCGGCGGCGGCGCGGTTGCGATGTCGGTGGAAGTATAAGAGAAATTTTTTCGATAATGGTACAAAAAGTCCGCCAAGTCGGTAATGACCCAAAATAGTCCGCGCAGGCGGACTTTGTGGCGCGTGTCTGCGCGCCCTTAGGCGCGGCTTCAGCCGCCAGCCAGAGAGGAGAACAGCGACGATGCTTGAACAATTGCCGCGCGCCAAGACCGCGAAGAAAGCCAAAGCCGCCGCATCGGAGGCCAACGAACAGGAGAACGGCAAAGCAGCGAAGCCAGCCAATCGCCGCAAGGGCACGCTCTATTCCGCCGAGGCGCTGGCCCAGGTGGAGGCTGAGCGCGAACGCTGGGAGGCGACCACCGTCGCCCAGGCGACAAAGCGCATGCCGGAGCGCCAGCATGTGACGACGCAATCCGGCATGCCCATTGCCCGGCTCTATACGCCAGAGGATGGCGCCGACCTCGACTACGCGCGCGACCTCGGCATGCCTGGAGAGTTTCCCTACACACGCGGCGTGCAGCCGACAATGTATCGTGCGAAGCCGTGGACGATGCGCATGTTTGCGGGCTTCGGCACAGCAGAAGAAACAAACGCCCGTTTCAAGTATCTGCTGGCGCAGGGGCAGACCGGCCTCTCGGTGGCCTTCGATATGGCTACACTCTACGGCTACGACCACGACCACCCGATGGCGCTTGGCGAGTTTGGCAAGTGCGGCGTCGCCATCTCGTCGCTTGCCGATATGGAGATTCTTTTCCAGGATATCCCGCTGGGCGACATCACCACCTCGATGACGATTAATAGTCCGGCGTCGGCCATCTGGGCAATGTATATCGCGGCGGCGGAGAAGCAGGGCGTGGCGATGGAGCGGCTGGGCGGCACGCTGCAAAACGACATCCTCAAAGAGTTCATCGCCCAGAAAGAGTTCCTCTTCCCTCCGGAGCCGTCCATGCGACTGGTGACGGACACCATCGAGTTTGGCTCACAGCATATGCCGCGCTGGAACACCATCAGCATCAGCGGCTATCACATCCGCGAGGCAGGCGCGACGGCAGTCCAGGAGCTGGCGTTCACGCTGGCCGACGGCTTGGCCTATGTGGACGCAGCGCTCGAACGTGGTCTACAGATTGACGAGTTCGCTCCCCGGCTTTCGTTCTTCTTCGACGTGCATAACGATTTCTTCGAGGAGATCGCCAAGTTCCGTGCGGCCCGACGCATCTGGGCGCACGAGATGCGCGACCGCTATCATGCGCAAGACCCACGTTCGTGGATGCTGCGCACACACGCGCAGACGGCGGGCGTCTCGCTGACGGCGCAACAGCCGGAGAACAATGTGGCGCGGGTGGCGATTCAGGCGCTTGCGGCGGCGCTGGGCGGCACGAACTCACTGCACACCAACTCGCTCGATGAGGCGCTTGCCCTGCCGACGGAAAGCGCGGCGCTGGTGGCGCTGCGCACCCAGCAGATCATCGCGCACGAGAGCGGCATCGCCAACACGGTTGATCCATTGGCTGGCTCGTTCTTTGTGGAGGCGCTGACCGATGAGACCGAGCGGCAGGCGAAGGCGTACATCGATCAGATACGCGAGCTTGGCGGCGTGGTGGAGTGCATCCGCAACGGCTTCTTCCAGAAAGAGATCGCCGAGGCGTCGTATCGCTTCCAGCAGGAGGTGGACGCGGGCGAGCGCATCATCGTCGGCGTGAATGGCTACACAGTGGAGGGGCCAGTAAAGGTGCCTACGCTCTATGTTGACCCTGCCAAGGAGCGTGTCCATCTGGCGCGGTTGGAACGCGTGCGGTGCGAGCGCGACAACGAGCGTGTCGGTGTGACGCTGGCGGCGCTTGAAGAGGCGGCGCGCGGCATGAAGAACACGATGCCCTATATCCTCGACTGCGCGCGGGCGTATTGCACGCTGGGTGAGATCATGGGCGTCTTCCGCAAGGTCTTCGGGGAATACACCGAGGCTGTGGTGTATTAAAGACAAGGCACGGCTGGCTGGTGGCGCCACTGACTTTCTAGCGCCGCCAGCTTGTATGATCCTCTCTACTGCAAAGGCGGATTTCCGAGCATGACAAGTCAGGAACAGCAGCCTGAATCTCCCGATGAGATAGCAGCCTCCGAGCGGGCAAACATTCCTCATCATGCCGTTGGTCTGGCGGATGTCCTTCATCAGATGGGAGAAAGCTATCGAGCTGATCCTGTTGTCGCTGTCCGAGGGCAAGTCTTCATCCAGCAATTGCATCGTTATCTGGGGAGTCAGCTCGAAACCCGCTTGACGGAGTTTGCAGTAAAGCGCAAGATCGAGGTGAGGTATGAAGCGCACATTCTTGGCTCAACCAAACCAAAAGATGTTGATGTTGCCGTGGTTGATCCTGAAAATGGGCCACTTGTTCTCATTGGCGTCCGTAGCCAGATGAGTTCAATTGGCAAGAATGTTCTGACTTACTATGAGGGGATTGTTGGCGAGTGTATCAGCCTACAAGATCGATTTCCGATGTGTACGCATGGGTATGTGTATCTTCATCCCTTGTCCGCCATCAAACAAGGCAAAGAAAGCGAACACATTGATCATGCCAGATATGCCAAAATGTATGCTGCCGTAACTGGCCGTGCTGGCCCAAATTACAAAAATCAGCGGGGAGTTTTTGGCGAGTTTGCCTATCTAGTGGTTGACTTTGAGCAATCGCCACCTCACTTGCGTGACGACATTATCAGGTCGGCTGTGCCCAATCTCGATCTATCAATCAATATGTTTATTGAGCGTATTGTTACGATGTTCAATGCACGCATGCTGTTTTGGGATGTCTTTCGTTAACGAGTCTGAGCCGTCGGGTTCATAGTCACTTATGAGCGTGTCCTGACGTCCGCCAGTGCTTCAGTGTCTCAATGCCTCGATGTATCAACGCGACCTCTCGCTTGCTCAATCCGAATTGACGCATGAGAATCTCATCATCGCCTAGTGTATACGCATCATCCGTTTTCCCTTGACAAAGGTATCGATCAATCTGTTCCAAGTGATCGGCACGAGCTTGTACATCTTTGAGAATTCGGATGTTCCCCGCCTCGCGCGGCACCATGATCATGACGCCTCCTCCAAGCGCATGAACTTCAAGCTCACACTGCAAAAGCGTCAGTGACGTATACCAACTTGCCACAAAAGCCTCACTGGTCGTATGACTAAGATAGCCACACAACAAGCTGTTTGAGGCGACGTACCTGCCATCGTTGATCAGCAAAATTGGCCTTTCACTGAAAACGCTTAAAACGACATCTGGCGTTCGGACGCCTGGCACGCGATATCAAGGGCGCCGCACGCGGCACTTATAACGAGTTGAGACGCCTTGTTTTTCCCCTAGAGCGTGTTAGGGACTTGAGGTTGATAGGTGGTACGATGTGAGTATGAACACTCGCCCCCCTATCCTAGTGACGTGAGCGACGACGAATGGGCGTTCGTCGCTCCCTCTGTGACCTTGTTGCCTGAAGACGTGAGCCAG
>JAJPIU010000180.1 GCA_021324535.1 Pseudomonadota bacterium | reverse complement strand
TGAACTACTCGTGAACTACTCGTGAACTACTCGTGAACTACTCGTGAACTACTCGTGAACTACTCGTGAACTACTCGTGAACTACTCGTGAACTACTCGTGAACTACCAATACATCCACACACCCACATCATCTCGCTTGCGAGGCCAGCGCCAGCCCAGGCTTCCCCCTGGCCTCACGTCTGACCTCATGAATGAGCGCCGTCCGCCTGCCGACTACGTTCGCCCGCTCAGATGACTTCGGCGCCGCGCGATGGTTGAGCGCCAGAAACACCAGGCCGCCCACCAACGCGAACAGCAGCATCTGCGCCTCCATTGTGGTGGAAAGCGCCAGCGCGCCCGCCGCCGACGCGCCCAACATCCCAAACAGCACCACGAAGCTGGCTCCCCGCACGCCGTACCCATTGAGCGAGACCGGCAGCATCGTCGCCAGCGAGGCAATGGGCAGCGCCGCCCAATAGTACCAGAACGGCGTGGGCAGCCGCAACGCCAACCCATACAGGTAGAAGTTGCAGTTGCTCACCAGATAGAACAACGCACTCACGCCAAACGCTTTTGCCAGCATCGCTGGAGCCAGACGATAGCTTGCCAGTGACTCGGCAAGCTCCAGCAGTTTGCGCCCAAACGGCAGGCGCCGTACCCGCTCGACGCCGAACAGCGCCAACCAGCGCGGGCTGGCAAACAGCGCCAGCAACGCGCCCACATAGGCCAGCGTCACGCCGCCAAGAATGGCTGTGACACCCCATCCCAGGCGCGGAATCAGCAGCGATCCGGCCAGCGCGAATGGCAGCCCCGTCAGCAGCATTGCGCCCAGGCCAACTACACGCGCCATCAGCGTTGCGCCGGTCGCGCTCACCGCCCGGCCCGATTCCCGCGCTACGTAGGTTGCCTTGGCGACATCGCCGCCGATACTGGTGGGCAACAGTTGATTGAATGTGATGCCCAGGAAATAGAGACCTGTTAGCAAGGGCAGCGAGAGCCGGATGCGCTCATGCCCCAGCAAGACCTGCCATTGCCAGGCGCTCACTACTACCGTCACCACACCAAGCCCCAGGCCAAACGCAAGATACGCCGGGTTGGCGAGCGAGAGCGCATGCGCCACCAACGCCAGATGTGCCTTGGTAAGCAGCCAGTAGAGCAACCCGGCGCTGATCACAATGCGCGCCGCCAGCCAGAGGTAGCTGCGCGTTCGCTTCGAGAGCCGAACAGCCTTGCCAGCAGATGGCGCTTGCGCCTTGCCCTTGCCCGCCAGCTTTTCCACCTCGCCAGGTTTCACCAAGGCGGAGTGAAGAGGACGCGAAGAAACACCTTTCGCTTGAAATGCCTGATGCTCCGTGTGCGTCACACGCAGTTCGGTCGGTTTTGCTTTTTGACCGGACGCCAACGGTTGTGATGGGCGAGGCGCCCGCTGTGTGGTGTTGATTGGCCTCGACGTATGCGCAGCGGCGCCCCGGCCAGCCGCTTGAACGGGAGTCGCTGCTGAGTATGCGCGCCGCCGACGCGATGGAATGGGCTGCTGCTCCGGCGGGCGCTTTGCCCGCTGAAGTGGTGAGCGTTGTTCGACGGCGCCAGACCTGGCAGCCGAACTATATTTCTGACGCCTCCCTTGGAGATCCCTCCCTGGATGAAGCGTGAGCGAATCAACAGCGCGCATACGTGCTAGGCTTTCTACATGAGCGGGTCACAACTTATCCTGAACTGAAGCGCATACGCGCTCTGCTAAATACCAAATACCGCTTGCTTAGCTTCCATGTCAGGTTCGGCGCCTGCGAATGCGTCCGACGTGTTTCGATCAGCTTGCGATTCTGGCGTCCCGTTGGCCGACGCGCCTGCTCTTTGCGAGGCAGCGAACAGCGCCTCCGCCATGTCTGGCGTCAGGCCGGATGTCATGCTGGCTAGCAAGCTCTGGTATGCCAACTGCGCAGCCGCCAATTGCGCCAGCCGATTCGCTTCGAACGCGGCTCCCGCTGCGTTGCGAGCGGCGCCTGCGCCACTTGTGGTTGCTGGCGGCCACGATGGATGCGCAAAACGCCCAGTTGGGACGCCAGTCGCAGGGGATGGCTGCGCCAGGGGAGTCGGCGCGCCAAATGACCCATTTTCGGCTCCGCCGAACAGGCTAGGCGCCAGCAGACCAAGTGGATTGGGCAGTGAGGTCAATGGAAGCTGCCCCTTCGGCAGGGTAATCGGCCCATCGGGTGTCCCCATGACCATCGAATGCACGATGTAGGTCGGCTTGTTCTGTGACTCGTAGTACGTCCGCATGATCAGTTCGGCCAGCAGCCCCATCATCACGATCTGAATGCCAAGCACAAACAGGATCGCGCCAAGCAGGGTCAGCGGATTGTTGTTGAGGTGAACGTATGGCGGAACGAAGCGCTGAACCACCCCGACGCCTTCTATCAGCGCCGCCAGCGCGCCCAGCGCCACGCCCACATAGCCAAAGGCGTAGAGCGGCTTCGTCGAATAGCTGCCCAGGAATTTGACAGTCAACAGATCGAGCACGACGCGAATGGTGCGGCTGATGCCATATTTGGACTTGCCGAACTGGCGCGCACGGTGGTTGACGGCCACCTCGGTGATACGTGCGCCGCTCCACGAGGCGTAGACCGGAATGAAGCGGTGCATCTCGCCATAGAGCCGCACGTTTTCCAGCACTTCCCGGCGATAGGCCTTGAGCGTGCAGCCGTAATCATGCAGCTTCACCCCCGTTACCCGCGAGATGATGCCATTGGCGATGCGCGAGGGCAGCTTGCGGCTCAGGAACGGATCGCGCCGCTTGGCGCGCCAGCCACTCACGCAGTCATACCCTTCATCCAGCTTCGCCAGCAACAACGGAATATCGTAGGGATCGTTTTGCAGGTCGGCGTCCATCAGGATGATGATGTCGCCCTGACTATGAGTGATCCCGGCAGACATCGCGGCGGTCTGGCCAAAGTTGCGCCGGAAGCGAATGATCGTCACATGCGGGTCGGTCTCGGCGATGTCGGAGAGACGGGCGAAACTGGCGTCGCGGCTACCGTCATCCACATAAAAGATTTCGTAGCTACGTCCCACCTGCTCAAGCGCGCCAGTCAGTTGTTGATGGAGCAGCGGGATGTTTTCTTCCTCGTTATGTACCGGAATGACGATGGAAAGGTCGAGCGCGCCAACTCGTTCGCGCCGGTTCGCCGGGCCGGGTTGGCCTGATTGCCCGCCGCGCGCAGATGTTGACGGCGTTGGCCTGGCGCCAGCCGTCGTGTCCGCAGTCGTGGTTGGAAGTAGCTGCGTAGAGTAATTCAGCATAGAAGTGTTTCCTTGTATAGCTTGAGATACCGGCGCCGCCGATGATGCAGGCGATGGAGAAGCTGGCGCGCGTTGAGGAATGAGCGCGCGCATATACGCATGAGCCGTGCGGTCTACAAACGTTGCGAAACTGTACTCGCGGGCCGCCAACGTCTGAGTGGCGTCGCTCAACCTCTGGGCGTAGGGCGCATCGGCCAGCACATGCAGCGTGCCCTGCGCCAGCCCCTCAGCCGTTGGAGCCACCAACTCGGCCACCGTCGGGGTGAGCACCTGGGTGTTGGAGTGGATTGCCGTCGCCACGATGGGCTTGCCCGCCGCCAGATACGAGAACAGCTTGAGCGGCGTGTTCGTCCCCTCCGCTCGTGGACTGACCAACACATCGGCCAGCCGCATATACAGCGGCATCTCCTCCATCGGACGACGCCCCGGCAATCGCAGCGCATGTTCCACACCCGCCGCCTGCGCCCAGCCGCGTACCTGCGCAATCTGCTCAGGCAAGCCGCCCACCAACACATAGCGGGCGGTAGGATGCTGCGCCAGCACAGCAGGCATGCTGCCCACCAGCAGGTCAAGCCCTTGATACGGCTCGAAGGTTCCCGTGTAGACCATCACCGGCCCATCGCCATCGGCAATCTGCAACTCGTGACGCAAGGTCGTCAGCCGCTTCGCCAACACCTTCTCTTCCACGCCGCTCAGGTCTTCACCAACGGCGGTGTTGTAGATGAGGATGACCTGATCGTCGCTGACGTTGGGAGCGAAGCGAGCGATGGTCTGGCGCAGTTCTGGGTAGACATAGATGATCACCCGTGCGCTGCGCAAAATCAGCCGTTCGACGTTTTCCATCAGCCCAATCAGCAGACGGCTCTTGGTGAACCTGGCATTGACCAACTGTTCGGAGAGGTCGTCGTGCATATCGTAGACATGCGG
>JAJPIU010000128.1 GCA_021324535.1 Pseudomonadota bacterium | reverse complement strand
GCGCATCTTGGATAGGCGTTCTCCTCCCACGCGCATCTCGTCGTCAGAAGATATGCCGTTTCTTCCCTCATCCTGCGCGCTCCGCCCATCGTCTACTTCATCGATCTCGTCGCTGGCGTCCAATCCCCAGACGAGGCCAAGCGCCATCTGCGCGCCAAGCGGAATGGTGACGAGCTGCCCCGGTTGCAGCGATGTGGCAAGTTCGTTGGGAACGCGATAGGTCAGCAGCGATGAGCGCGCTAGACGTTGGCCTGTCCCACTCTGTAGCGGCACAACATCAGCGCGCATAGCCTGCTCCCTCATCCGCGCCGGAACGTCTAGCAACGCACGGCGCCTCATTGCCTCTGTTGCCCGTATTATCGCAGCCCGCCGCAGGTCGCCACAAGCGAATAGGAGTGACAGGCACAGTGGGCAGGCGACAGCAGAAAGGAGCGCCGCGCTCCTGGGCGGCGTGTGTGGCTGCGCATATATCTTGCGGCAGGTTCCTGCTCGTCCCACTTCTTGCTGTTATGGTATACTGCACAACAAGAACGCCAGTTCCAAACTGGGAGATTGCCTCAACACCTGGCGTTCCCTACACAACAATGGAGAACACTATGCGACTCGCTTTTCTCGCCCTATTGTCAAACGATGTCCCTGTGGCAGCGCGGTTCTGGCGCGAGGCGAGGCTGCTTCCGCAAACCTACTATGATGAAAGCATTGGCTATGCCGCGTTTGAGACAGGCAATCCAGGCGTGACGCTCTCGATTGTCTCACGCGCCATCCTGCCAGCACTCACAGGTAAGGCAACTCAGGAGCAAGCGCCGACAGCGCGCCAGATGTATCTCTCGTTTCTAGTGGACGCCGTAGACACAACCTATGCGCAGGTGATAAACCAGGGCGCACGTCCGATCTCCCAGCCAACGGATCACCCGGAGCGGCAATCACGCCTGGCGCACTTCAGCGACCCCGCCGACAATCTCATCGAAATCTATCAGCCGCTGCGCCCTGCGGGTGAGTCTGCGGAGTAGGGACATCCGCGCCCGCCGATCTGCGCCCGCTATCCCATGTGCTATGATCAGAGGCAACGACCATCGTGCCTCACCCGAAAGATTGCGAGTAGCCCATGAAGAGAGAGCATTCCGCAGCGTTGTTTGCGCAGGCGCGCGAGGTCATCCCCGGCGGAGTGAATAGCCCCGTGCGCGCGTTCAGGGCGGTGGGCGGCCAGCCTATCTTCATTGACCACGGCGAGGGCGCGTACCTCTTCGATGTTGACGGCAATCAATACATAGATTATGTTGGCTCCTGGGGGCCGCTGATCCTGGGGCATGCCCATCCTCGCGTCGTGGAGGCTATCACGCGCGCCGCACAGCGCGGGACAAGCTATGGCGCGCCGACGGAGGCCGAGACGCGGCTCGCCGAACTGACCATCGAAGCTTTCCCCAGCATCGAGCTGATCCGCTTCGTCAACTCCGGCACCGAGGCGACCATGAGCGCGCTGCGGGTGGCCCGCGCCTTCACCGGACGCAC
Source organism: Pseudomonadota bacterium (assembly GCA_021324535.1). GTDB lineage: Bacteria > Chloroflexota > Ktedonobacteria > Ktedonobacterales > JADMIN01 > JAJPIU01. The sequence continues at coordinate 12,642 of JAJPIU010000128.1, read as the reverse complement.
GAAGATCGTCAAGTTCGCGGGTGGCTATCATGGCCATGCGGATATGCTGCTGGTGGCGGCAGGCTCCGGCGCGCTCACGCTTGGCGTGCCCGATAGCCCTGGCGTGCCGCCCGTCGCCACCACCGAAACACTCGTCGTCCCCTATAACGATTTGGCGGCGGTGAGCGAGGTGTTTGACCGCTTCCCCGACGAGATCGCCGCCGTGATCGTCGAGCCGGTAGCGGGCAACATGGGCTGCGTGCCGCCTGTCGAGGGCTTCTTGCAGGGCTTGCGCAACCTGACCACCAGGCATGGCAGCGTCTTGATCTTCGATGAGGTGATGACGGGCTTCCGCGTGGCACACGGCGGCGCGCAGGCGCTCTATGGGATCACACCCGATATGACCTGCCTGGGCAAGATCATCGGCGGTGGGCTTCCGGCGGCGGCCTATGGCGGACGCCGCGACATCCTCTCGCTGGTATCTCCCGCCGGGCCAGTCTATCAGGCAGGCACGCTCTCAGGCAATCCGCTGGCGATGGCGGCCGGGATCGCCCAGTTGGAGGCATTGCGTGAGCCGGGCGTTTACGAGCGGCTTGATCGGCTGACGGCGACACTGGCCGACGGGCTGGCCGCTGCCGCACGTGAGGCGGGCGTCCCGCTTTACCAGACGCGCGTCGGCTCGATGTTCTGCGCCTTCTTCACTGATGGATCAGTTATTGACGAGGCCAGCGCGAAGCGGTCGGATACACACGCCTTCGCCACATATTTCCAGACAATGCTGGAACAGGGCATTTATCTTGCGCCATCGCAGTTCGAGGCAGGCTTCGTCTCGCTGGCCCACAGCGAGGGCGACATCGCGCGCACGATTGAGGCGGCGCGCGCGGCCTTCCAAAAGGTTGCAAGCGGGAAGGAGTGAGAGCAATGGCGCTCTATGCGGATTGCGCCGTCGTCGCCGAGGTGGAACGCCTCTGCGCAGGCTATCCGATAGCGGGTGTGACGACGAACCCAACGTTGCTCTTGGCAGCGCGGGAGAACGCTGGACAGCGCATGACTGACATCGAGGTGTTGCGCGCGCTCCTGGCGAATACGCCGCTGCCTGCCATCTTCATGCAGCCGACCGGAATGACCGCAGACGAACTACGCGCGCAGAGCGAGGCGTATCTTGAGCAGGACGTCCATCGGGTGACACTGAAGCTGCCGATGTCGGAGGGCGGTATGGCTGCGGCGCTGGCCATCCGGCGGGAGCAGCCCAACACACGCATCGCCTTCACGGCGGTCTGTTCCCCTGCGCAAGCCTACGCCGGGCTGGCGGCGAACGCCGAATGGGTGATCCCCTACTTCGGGCGGTTGCGGCGAGCCGGACTCGACGCCTGCCAGCATGTGGCGAACATAGCGCGGCTGCTGGCGGGCCAGGAGCATACGCGCCTGCTGGTGGCCAGTCTGAAGTCCCCTGATGACAGCGTTGAGGTCTTGTTGGCAGGCGCCGACGACATCACCGCGCCACCTGAGGTGATTCGCGCGCTGGTCGTCAATCCGCTGAGTGAGGCAGCGATTGCCCAGTTCAATGCGGACGCCGCGCGCCTGCGTGATTTGGGGTGACGCTGCACCGTCTGGCGGGCATGGGAACCCGCGCCTCGCGGCATTCCATGCCACCAAGGTAGCCTACGCCGTCTCATGCCACACGGACATTCCGCCTATTTTCCAGCCTTTACGCGCCGCGTGGTCTATTTCCTGCGTTCTGGCATGTACATACTACTGAGCCAGATCGATTCTGTTCCACCGTGAGGCGCCCCATGCGTACACCATCCCGCCGACCCGATGCGCACTCCTCAGCCGCCGCTTCACTGCGTCCGATCAAGGTTCCCGCGAAGGCTCACAGTCGACAGGCGCAACAGACAAATCCCGAAAGCATGGCAGCGCATCCGGAGGACAGCGATGTGGCGGCGTTGTGCGCCGAGGTTGCGCGCCTGCGAGATGAGCTGGCCCAGCAGGCAGCCGCGCATGATGCGCTGCTCTCGCTGGCGGCGCACGAGCTACGCGGCCCGCTGACCGTCATCAAAGGCTATGCCCAATTGCTGGCGCGCCAGGGGCGCACAACGCCACTGCCGGGAACCCTCACGCATTCGGTTGAGGTGATCGAACAGCAATCCACGCGCCTCTCGGATATGGTGGGCGAATTGCACGATGCGGCGCGCATCCGCCGTGGCGACTTCGAACTGATACGTACACAGGTAGACCTGGCGCCATTGGTGGAGGCAGAGCTTGAACGGCGGCGGCCATTGGCCCCCGACCACACGTTACTGCTCCTGACCGAAACCACATCCCTTGTAGGTCACTGGGACGCCATGCGCGTCGGCCAGGTGATTCGCGATCTGCTCGATAACGCCACACGTTATAGCCCCGAAGGCGGTGTGGTGGTCGTCAGGTTAGGACAGGCGGACGGCATGGCGTCGGTCTCCGTGCGCGACCAGGGCATCGGTGTGGAGCGCGAGCAGTGGGAGCGCATATTTGACTACCTGTATCGCGCGCCAAACGCCGAGCGGCGCAACCTCTCCGGTGTGGGATTGGGACTGTTTGTCAGCCGCGCCATCGCCTCAAAGCTGGGTGGGCGCCTCTGGGTCGCAGCATCCGATCCACACGCGGGCGGTGGAACAGATTTCCACTTCACGCTACCTCTGCAATGAGTCTACGTCGTAGAGTAGCGGGCGCCTAACCTTCCCGATTTATGCCTCATGCGCCGGATCATAACTCTTCAAACCTTCTGTTGTGCGCTTTCAATAGTCAGTCTTGATTTGTATAGTGAGCGCGTGCCATGCTCTCTCCATTCGGCAAGAACCGTCTGATCGAAGCGGAGCGGCTCGTCATCCTGACGCATGTCGCGCGTATCGTCGAAGAGCGATCTCGCTTCCGCCAGTTCGCCAAAAATCTGCGGCTCACGATCCATCTGGCGCCCCAGTTGCATTTTCCTCCACTGCTCCACCTCTCACTATATGCTGTCAGGAGAACCACCCCATGTCCATCGAACTTTCGCAGATCACCCAGCAGCTTCCCTTGCGTCTCGCCTCGCCGCAGCTTGTCGCGGCGAACCACATCCTCTCGCTCTCCTCAGCGGAGTTGCAGGCGGCCATCCAGCGCGAAGTGAGCGAGAATCCCGCGATGGAGATGGAGGAGGCGCCCGTCTGTGAGCGGTGTGGACGCCCACTCCAACACGGGCGCTGCCTCGAGTGCGGGCGTCTACCGGGGCGTAACTCCACCACCACAGACGAAAGGACGCGCTTACATGGGGGCGACGGCGCCTACTATGATATGGGTGGGTATGGCGCGCCAGGGCGCGGCGCACACGACGACGGAGACGACTTCGATCCATCCGCGCGTATCGCCTCGCAGATCAGCCTGACCGAGAGCCTCACCCTCTCACTTCAAGCGCAGTTCCCCAAAGAGGACGCGCAATTGATCGAATATCTCGTTGGCAACCTCGATGAGGACGGCTACCTGCGCTGCGCGACCGACGACGTGGTGCGCCTCTTCGACATTGAGCCTGAGCCGGTCGAACGCATCATCCAGGCGTTGCAGGCGATGGAGCCAATCGGCGTGGGCGCGCGAGATCTGCGCGAATGTCTACTGATTCAGTTGGCCTACATCGAGGCGCAGGGCCGCCGCCAGCCCTACGCGCGTGAGGTGATCGGGAGGTTTCTGGTCGAACTGAGTGAACACAAGTACGGTCAGATCGCCTTTGCCCTGGGAACCACTACCGACAGCATTCATGCGGTGAGCGACTTCATCCGCCGCAACTTCAATCCCTTTCCAGGGCGCGGGCGGCTCGACGGCGCGGTGACGGCGGGCGGCGAAACAGCTTCGCCCATCGCGCCCGATGTGATCATCAGCGGCGTCACACAACCCGATGGCAGCGTGGAGTACGAGGTAGAGATTGTCGAGTCACGGCGGTTTTATCTGCGTGTCCACCCATCGTACGAGCAGATCGCTACGGCGGCTGGCGCACGGTTGGCGGCGCTCAGCGAGGAAGAGCGTAGGCATGTCCATCAGTACGTGTCGCGCGCGCGTCTGTTCATCGCCAACATACGGCAGCGCCGCGAAACACTCGCACGTATCACCCGCTGCCTCGTCAGCCTGCAACGCGACTTCCTTCAACAAGGCGTGCGGGCGCTCAAGCCGCTGACACGCGCGCGGGTGGCCGCCGAGCTTGGCCTGCACGAATCAACTGTGAGCAGGGCCACCGCCTCGAAGTATGTGATGTTGCCCAACGGCCAGGTAATTCCTTTCAGTCATTTCTTCGTGGCGAACCTCAGCGTGAAGGATGTGATTAAGGATCTGATCGAACACGAAGCGACCCCGCTGACCGACCAGGAGATCGCCGCGCAGTTGCGTCTGCGTGGCTTGCCCGTCGCTCGCCGCACGGTGGCGAAGTATCGCGAGCACCTGGGTATTTTGCCTTCGACGCTGCGCTAATAGGAGAGGATGAGGCCGCGCAGGCGGCCTTTGTGGCTGATAAGCCTCGAGGCGCGCGTTCACGCGCCCGCCATCCTGCTTACCGTCCATGCTGTACAGTTGGGCTACCACGGGTTCGTGCGCTCGGTGGCGAACAACCCCTCCATCACAATCCCCATTGCCTCGCTCGTTACCCAGGTCTCAGGGATGTGTTGGTGATTTTTCGTATTGATCGTCACCAGCGACCAGTCCACCCGCTCTTCGTAGAGATAGCCATGCCCAGGAGCGTAATAGGTGATCTGCGCCACCTTCAGCATCGCCTGCTCCATCTGCTGATAGCGCCCGCCTGTCAGCGCGTTGGCTACCGCGAACGCCTCGAGCATCTCCTGCTGGCGACCAACCTCTTTCTTATCGGTTGGCCCATTTTGCACAGTTGGCGTGCCTGCGTTCAGATAGCTCGTGCCAGAGAAGACTGCGAACCGGTAGTAGCCCAGGTGCGCGGCATCCCACATGCCCAGCGGATCATGCGTCGCCGTCTGGTTGTCGAGCATATCCTCGGCTTTGTTGAGATACGAGCTATCGTGCGTGAGCATATACGCATGCAGCAGCGAAAGCGATTCCTGGCCGAGATCGGCTACCGAGACCTGGCTACCGGCCTTGCCAAACACTTCATCCGGGTTGGCCGAGCCATCGGGATTGACGACATCCGTCATCAGCGTTGGGAAGACATGATAGGCGCCGATATAGGCATGGCTATAGACGAACGCCAGCGCGCTCTTGCCTGCCGCCACCCATTCAGGATGGTTGAAGAGTGTACCCGCCTGAATCAGCCCACACGACTCCTCAACCGCCCAGTCAACACGATAATAGCCGCCAGGATAAGCAGTGTTGGTCGTGAAGTAAATCCCGCCGATGTTGCTGTGGTAGTTGTTGGCGTACCAATACGCCGCCATGCCCTGCATCTGCTGGCTGAACCAGCTTTGATGCGTCAGTTGATACATATCGGCGAACTCATCGTAGACCCAGCCGCGCGCGTTGGCGTTGGTCGTGTTGGTGGCGAAGTCCGCCTGCACGATCTTGGTATAGCGCGTGATGTCGCCGTCAAATTGGGTATCGTTTGGATGCAGCGATTTGTAGGTCAGCAGGTTATGCAGGTAGCGCAGATCGGTCAGCGGGTCATGACGCGGGGGCGAGATGGTGTCGGGCTTGCCGGTGCCATTGATATTTGTCTGAAGTGGCGACGAGCCATACAGCCAGTTGACCCACATCCCGCCGAGGCCATTGTTGATGAGCTTATTGTTGTCGTACCCGTATGTCTGCATATTTTTGAGCATGTCAACAATCATTGCGTCCTGGCCCTGCGGCGTCTGCGCGTTGGGTGTGATCTGCACGCCGACGCCACCTGGGGTCGCTGTCGCTTGCGAGGTAGGCGAGCCTGAGGAACACCCCGCCAGGAGAATCGTCATCAGCGCCAACAACGACGCCAGCATGCCAATCAGAGGAAGGGGTCTGCGTAGAAATCCGCTCGTTGTATGTATTTCACTGTTCTTTTGCCGCATGTTCGCCCCCGGATATAGCAACAGCAACCTCGGCCAGACGCGGGCTACCTGAAACGGCGCCTGACCGGAGAAACTCTGCGCGTTACGCGCTTTGGTGTCTGTAGTATGAAACGCAGAAGTGAGCGCGTGGGTTTGCGGCGCCGTACCTCTCTCAGCGGAATCTCAGATACGGCGCACGCTTCCCACGCGCCCCTCCGTCAACTGATACGTAGATAGACCGCGACGCTGTTCCCCTCCCACATCAGCGCGAAATATTGCTGATAGGGGAACTGCGCCGCCTTTCCACAACAGGTGTACCCGCTATAGGTATACAGCCAGATGCGATGGTATTTCGCAAGCATCTCATTGAAATCCTGTGTGCTGATGATATACGTTGAGCCGGTATAGACGTCGGCGATATGGCCGTTCAGTTCCATGATACTCAACGCCTTATCCTGGTACAGCACAAAGTCAGGCCCACCTGCGTAAAAGCCGACATCGGTCTGTGGCGCCAGCGACACCACAATATCTCCCGGCTGCCAGTGCGCGCGAATATAGGCCCCTGCCTGGGCGTAATCGGGGTAGACGTGCTGGAAGGGCTGCCCCAACGTGCGGCTGACGGCCAGCCCAAAGTTGGCTGGGCCGGGAATCTGCGCCAGCAGAACAAACGCCAGCATCAGCGCGGCGCCAGACGCAATCAACCCTCGCGCCGAGGCAGGCGCCAGACGCAGGCGCGCCAACCGCCCCAGAGCATCGAGCGCATAGATGATCCCTGCCGCCGCCAACATCATCAACTCCGGCAGCACCACATAGATGTAGCGATCCGCCAGCAGGTAGAAGAAGAAGCCCAGCGTCAGCAGCGAGCCAAACGAATAGAGGCTGAGGTAACGCAGCGCGCGGTCGCGGGCAAAGAGTCCGATCAATGTCGCGAACAACGCGAAGATCGCCATCACCAGGAACTGATCGCGTGTGTACTGACCGCCGTAGTACGAGGCGTTGAACAGCACAATCACATAGTAGTTGATGTTCGTCGCCTGAACGCCCACCATCGGCTGCAAGGTACTGTCGGTGCCAATCGTCGGCGGATGGCTCAAGCTCACGATAGCCAACTGCGTCAGGACGATCAGGATGGCCCCGCCACCGGCGATCCACCAGTGTTTGTTACGTATCCAGTTCAGCTTCTGCGTCGCCAGGAAGTAGATCACCAGTGACGGCAGGATGATAAACGTCTCCTCATGGCTGAAATACATCAGCAAGACGGCGCCCATCGCCAGGTAGATCGTGCGCGGCTTCGCGTTGGGGAGCGTCGCCTGGAAGAAGAAGTACGCGGCGATTAGCGCGAAGAGTTCCGCCTGCTGATACATGCGCGTCTCACGGCCCCAATGCAGCGCCATCGGCGAGAACACCATCAGCGCGGTCGCCAGCAGCCCCACCCGTCTGCCAAGCAGACGCTTTCCAATGAAATAGACCAGCGGGAGCGAGATGACATACTCCACCGCGCTGATTGAGCGTGTCGCCAGCGGGCCATCACCAAAGAGGGCGATCACCCCCGCCAGGAGATAGTGATATAGTTCGGCCTTGGGGTAAACGAAGCCCGACGGGAAGCTCGGATAGCCATGCGCCAGGATGCCTCTGGCGGCGTAGATGCTGGCCATCTCATCCTGCCAGTACGACTCATAGCCCAGTTGATAGAAGACCATCCATGCCCCAAACGCCATCAGCGTGATCATGACAAGCGTCGTGAAGATTGAGGCTGTCGTCCAGGTGGCGGCCCACGCCCGCAACCGCTCGGCCAGACGCGCCCACCGTGGATGCTGTCGTCCCTGGGCGCGCGCGAATCTCCGCAGTTGCTCCGCTTCAACGCTCTCGCGCAGCGTGGTGGTTGTTCCGCGCCAGACCCGCACGACTCTATCGCGCGCGAAGGCAAACGGCATGCCCACCGCTCGTTCCACACGCGGGAACCGCTGAAGCAGAATCACGACATCGAGCGTCGCCAGCCAGACGCAGGCAAGCGCAATCAGCCAGAACGTTGTGAAGGGCGAAGGATCGAGCATCGGCGAGAAGGTGTATGCCCAGAGGATCGCCATCAACAGAAGCGGGGGAACACACGAGAGCGCCACCCGATCAATCGCTGAAGCGATGGCTGCTGCGCTCCACTGCCTCAGGCACAACACCACCACACCTAGCGCGCACACCACCAGCAGCGCAAGCAACGTCCACAGGGCCACACTGGCGACGCTTGCCGGAGGCGGGTTGATTGCCCCTGACGGAAACACCATGTAAGGTTGCTCATTGCTGAAGACGGTGTACGGGGCCAGCGTGGCAGGCGCCCAGTTTGTCGCGCCGCCGGTCGTCCAGTTGGGCGCGGCTGTTGGCGAGGCCAGCCAAAGGTGATTGGCGCTGATCTGCGTCACCGCGCCATTCGCGCCGATGACCAGCAGATCGAGCGAGAGCGCGGCAGGCTGGGACTGTGGCGTATTATTGAGCAAGTTTAGACCCGCCGCCGCCACATGAACGGCAATCGAGTTCGTTCCCTGGTGAACATATTGCGAAACATCGTAGATACCAGCAGTAATGAGCGCGCGGCTTGGCAGGCCGTTGCCATTCCCGTCGAGCGTGAAACGCGCCGGTTGAGTAGTGAGTTGCGCGCCGTTGATCGTAAGCGCCGCCTGCCCGGTAGACGCCATACGTAGCCAGGTCTGGGTTCCTGCGGGCAGGATTGGCGCTCCATAGAAGAACCCATCGGGCGCGGCGCCCGCCACCAGCCAGCTTGTCGGCATCGGCTTCTCGAAGACCGCCGAATTATAGCGGAGATAGCCGTCCGCCGGAGCCGTGCCCGTAAAGATATTCGCCGGACGCCAGGCGCTATCCGAAAAGCTAATCTGGCTCCAGAAGGCGCCGTCAACCGGTTCGTGGAACACCTGCGTCAGCAGCGAATTACTGGTGGCGACCCAGGTAGTATCCGTTGTGATCGTGATGAGCCGCTGCCCAAAGTACATCCCAAAGACGACTCGCGCGATAGGCGCGCCGTTATCGGTATTGCCGACACGCAGCCCAATGACATTCAGCCCGGTGTGCAGAAACGGCGTCGCGTCATACATATACGCCAGATTCGTGAGACCGGCGGTATAATCATCGCTTGTCGTGTCTATACGCACGCCGTTGACGTAGATGGAGGCGATCTGCGAGACCTGCATCGTCAGAAACGCCGAATCGGGCAGTGTATTGAGCGTGAAATCCTTACGGAAATACGCGATGTCGCTATCCAGACCGGGCGCGCCGGTATCCGCTGCGGCGATCCAATGCGCGCCGTACCAGTTGGGCGTGTGTGGCCGCAATTGCGGATACAGCAGCGCCTGTTGCGCGAAGGTGAGCGAGGCAGCCAGCGCCAGCGCCAGCAGCGCCCATGAAAGCCAGCGCACCCGCCGAACGACCCGTGTGAACGGGCCACGCAGACGCTCATCGCGCTTGCGCGTCATACGCGATGCCAACGCCAGACGCGATGCGCCCTGAGTATCCTGTGCGTCCTTAGTGGAGGCCGGAGAGGGCTTCGCGGGCAGTATTGTTATTGTAGCCATAATCCAACTCCACCGCATGTAGCAAGAGCAGACGCTCATTCACCAGATCGCCCTGGCCGGCGTCGCAGAACGCAAGATAGGTGTATGCCGCTGAGAGCATATCGTCGTCGTGAGAAAGAAACACAACGCTTTGGAAGTCGCTTGCCGCCAGGCTATAGGCCCGCGCCGCGAGATAGATGCGTCCGCGCAGATAGTGCGCATAGACATTATTCGGGTCGAGCGTGAAGAGTTCGTTGAGCCAGGGCAACGCCTGATCAACCGCCGTCACCGACTTGTTGGCGTCGTGTATCGTATGCAGCGCGTCCTGGCGCAGGGGCGCCGGGCTGGCGTCGCTGCCATTCGTATAGGGAACCCGCGTGTTCAACTCCGCCTGCGCCTCCACAGTGAGCATCATCTCATGGATGACCACAGGCGTATGGGGATACAGCGCATAGAGCGTTTGATCCACTTGCCATGCCTGATCAAGAGAGCCGAGCAGACGATACTGGTCGGAGAGATACAGATCAACGTCCATCCCGCTCCGCTGCCCCAACTCATATTGCGCTTCGCCGCGCATGGTGTGAAACGCCAGCGAATCGTCGAGCGTTGGCGTCAGGGTTTGCGCCGAACTATACCAGTTGAGCGCGCCGACATAATCGCCACTGGCGAACGACTGGCTTCCCAGATACTCAAAGAGCAGCCCGGCTGGCGCACGGCCAAAGATGATCAGCCCCACTAGCACAGCGGCGGCGATCAGCGCGACACGCCAGCGCCACATGAGCCGCTGCCTGTCCGTCGTCGTCTCGAGGCTATCGGCTATGTCTTCGAGCGCGTCTGCGTCTTCACTCTCATCAATATCATCATCGAGAGCAGCGCCATTCGCGCCTTTGAGCGCCTGCGCCAGCCACATGCGTCGCTCGTCATGGGCAGCGCGCCAGGCCAGATAGACGCCCACCAGGCTTGGCAAGACCGCGAGCAACGCAAGCTCTGGCCCAAAGCCTGCCAGTTGCAGGAGCATGGCCATGCGATCCTGTGGCGTACCCACAGTGATCAGGAAGGGGATCATCTTGAACCGCTGGCTATCGAGGCTATAGCCAAGATGCAACGCGATCAGCAGATAGTCGTTCTCCTGTTTGGCCAGTGTCTCCAGCAGCCGCATATCCACAAACAACATCTGGAACAAGAAGAGCGCCACCGGCGCCAGCGCGATCAACAGCAGGCCAACCTGTGCGCCTGTTGTCAGCCGCCGCGTGGGGGCCGCTCCCTGCGGCAGTTCACGCCAGTTGAGGCTGCGCAGATTCCAGAGCGGAATGGCAAGCAGCGCAAGCGCAGCCACCACCGTCAGCAGGCCATACGAGATCAGCGAGGTTTCTCCCCAGCCAATATTGACGGCCAACCCCCACGGGCCATACACCTGTTCCAGGGGGACGATCAGCCAGCTATTGAGGCTGGCTGCCAGCAAAACGCCAGCCGCCAGGGTAGGCCAGAGCGCGCCTGCCCTGGTAAGCGCCACCGCTACGCGCCAGGCTCCCACGCCAAAGCGCGTGGTGGCCCGCCATTGTACGAACGCCCGCTCTTCTACTGTCTTTATGCGCCGCGCCGCTGGCCGGGCGCGTCCTCGCGCGGCGACCACTTTTCCTCGCGCGCCAGACCCAGGCTGCCGCGCAGGGAGACCGCTGGCGCGTTGTCGCTGGGGATGCGCTGTTACCGCCATCTTGCTACACTCCTCATAGCCTATACCCACAACGAAGCGAGAAACGAATCGGCGCTAGTGACGAATCTTCACCGGCTCGTTGTCATAGAGCTGATACTGCCCAACCAGGATCACCTGATCGCCCGGATTGAGGCCACTCACGATGCCGAAACGGTCGCCGTCACGCACGCCTACCACCACATGGCGCAGGTGCGCCCGCCCATGCGAGTAGACGAAGACGATTGCGTCGGCGTCGGGGTTGATCACCGCAAGCTGCGGAACCGTTGGCAGCGACTCCTGACTAGAAATGCGCACATAGACGCTCTCATTGAGGAGGAGCTGCAACGAAGGATTGGGAATGCTGATCCAGGCTTCGAAGGTGTCGCTGCCTGCGTTGACCAGTGTCGGATTGATGGTGATCACCTTGCCATGGAATGTCTGATCAGGTGTTGCGTCAGGAGTAACCGAGACGTTCTGCCCAATCTGCACAAGGCTGCGTTGTTCAAGCGGCAATTCCGCGTAGACGATCACCGTGCTGGCGTCTTGCAGGGTTATCAGCGGCGTGCCCATCGTCGCCACGGTACCCGCCGTCACGTTGACCGCGCTCACCACTCCGTTGAAGGGCGCGATAATGGCGCCGTTGCTATACTCCGGCGAGTTGAGCTGGGAACTGAGCGCGTTATAGTGGGCCTGGGCGCTCGTAAGTTGCGCCTGGGCGCTGGCAATCAGCGAGGGGTTGGCGCCGTCGTAATAGAGCGTATTGAGATATTGCTGGGCGATCTGCACCTGCGCGTTGGCTTGTTGCAACTGCGAGGTCAGGTCGGCGCTATCGAGCTGCAGCATTTGCTGCCCCTTCTGCACTTCTTGCCCTACCTGCACGTTCACGCTCAACACGCTTGCGTTCACCGGATACGAAACCGTCAACGATTGCGCCGGATAGGTCAGACCACCCCCGCCAACAAAGTTTGCCAGCGATTGCTTCTGCACCGTATACAGGCCCACTACAGGCGTCGAGGGGGAAAACACCTTGGCGACCCCAGCGACGATGCCCGCCAGCACGGCCAGCGCCACCACGCCGATAATCACCGTGCGCTTTGTAATCAACCGTTTTCGCCCATGCGCGGCGTCGTCAAGCGATTCACCAAGTTCCGCTTGCTCATCGTCATTGGGCAATGGGGCCAGCACGCTCTCAGGGCGTGCTTTCGCCGCCTCATCTCGCTCCACGTCGTGCTTTTCTGCGGGTTCCAATGCTTCGATTGGCTGCACAGCCATACGCGATCACGCTCCTTTATGCGGGCTACTTCCCCGCGAACAACAATTGCCGTGAACTACTCGTGAACTACTCGTGAACTACTCGTGAACTACTCGTGAACTACTCGTGAACTACTCGTGAACTACTCGTGAACTACTCGTGAACTACTCGTGAACT
>JAJPIU010000073.1 GCA_021324535.1 Pseudomonadota bacterium | reverse complement strand
TATCAGCCCTATCAGCCACAGACCATGCGTACTGCCCCTGCCCAGCGAGTGAGTCCGCAGGTCACTCCGCGCCTGCCTGGGGCGCGCATCACGCAGCCCTTGCCAAACGACGCCAGAACACGTCCGATGGCCGTCATCAGTCCAGCCACTCCCGCCGCGCCAAACGTTCCCTATACGCCAGCGGCTCCAAATCGCTATGCGCGTCCACAGCGCAGGCGGGGCTGGTGGCGTGTCGTGGGGATGGGGTTGTTGATCATCCTGGTGATCACGCTCATTGCGGGTGGATTGCTGGTCAAGCGATACTATGACTTCGGCGTGGCGATCTCGCCGCAGGCGCCGTTTAGTTCACAGACGAACTATGTCAGCGGCAGTGGGCGCATTAACATCGTGCTGTTTGGTTACGGTGGCGCAGGACATGGCGGCGCCTATCTGACCGATAGCATTCTCATCCTCAGCCTGATTCCCAGCGACCACGCCACCACGCTGATCTCCGTGCCACGCGATCTATGGGTGCAGGTGCCGCCCAATTCAGGGCAATACCACAAGCTCAATGTCGCCTTCTCCGATGGCTTTTACAACGGCTATGGAAAGTATCCGGCGGGCTTTCAGGCGGCGGGAGCCGAAGGAGCCGAGAAGGTCAGTGAGATCACGGGTCTCACGGTCAATTATTGGGTGAGTGTAGACTTCAAGAGCTTTCGCGACTTGGTGAACGACATCGGCGGCATAGACATCAATGTGCCTGTCGGCTTCTCCGCCACCTATCCACGAGCCGACGACTGGCAGGACGCCCCCGGCTATATGACCATCACCTTCAAGGCAGGAGAGCAACATATGGACGGCGAACGCGCCATCGAGTATGCCCGCGCCCGCTATGTTTACGACGTGCCAAGCGAGGGAACCGACTTCGCCCGCTCACGTCGCCAGCAGTTGATCGTCGAGGCGATCATGCAGCGATTACATAACCCTGCTGCGTGGCCAGGACTGGCACAGGGAACCAACGACCTGCAAAGCGGCATCCATTCCAACCTGTCCATCACCGATCTCACCCTCTTCGCCAACAAGATGGACTTAGCGCATGCGGCGCACGTTGGCTTGACAAACGACAACGTGCTGGTAGATTCCGTCTCAAGCGACGGGCAGGATATTTTGCTGCCCGCCAACGGCGACTGGAACGCGATCAAGCACTATATCGCCAGCAATCTCAAGCAATAAAGAGTCCGCGTAGGCGGACTTCGTGGCGTCGCCCTGAGGCGCGGTTTCAACCGCCTGCCTGATTCTCAGCCGGTTCGAGGTTGACCACCACTGGCTCCTGGGAGTTGCGCACGATCACCCAGTGTGATGGCGTGTCGGGCGAGGTGTTGATCTCCTGGTGCGGCGCGAAAGGGGGCACATAGATGAAGTCACCTGGTTCAAGTTCCTGTTCGAACTGCATCTTGTCTCCCCAGCGCATTTTCCCATGACCGGAGACGACGTAGATGATGGTCTCCGTGGCGCCGTGATGATGCACGCTGCTCGCCGTGTTTGGCGCGACAATTGTCACGCCGCCCCAGAGGCCCTGCGCGCCTGCAAGATCGCGTGAGATGGCCGCCAACCGCTGCATGCCCGGTGTTTGGGGCGTGTTGGTGTCGAACTGGCTGGGCTTGATAATGCGTATGCCGCCCGAGACATTTGCTGATTCCGCCTCATTGGTATCCATCTACATCCGCCTCTTTCAGCTTGTCATTGTGCAATAGTGCGATAGTGCAGGTGTATCATGCCATTGCCGAAGCGGCGCTCGTCCAGGAGTTCGAGATTCAAGCGAACATTGTCGGGGAGCGCCCGTTTGCCACCTCCCACCAGGATAGGCGAAACGATCAGGTGGTACTCGTCAACCAGCCCGGCCGCCATCGCCTGGGCAGCAAGGGTTGGGCCACTTACGCTGAGATCGCGATCCGCTTGTGTTTTCATTTGTCGAACAGCTTCGGGGTTGAAGTCTCGCTCGATCCGCGTCCTTGCACTGGAAACCTTCTCGAGTGTCTTGGAGTACACGATCTTGTCGGCCGCCCGCCAGAGCGTCGCGAAGTCCTGGATGCAGCGTGGTTGGTCGGCGGTGGGCATGGTCTCCCAGGCGACCATGACCTCGTACATCCGACGCCCATAGAGGTTGGCGCTAATCTGGCGCTCAACGTCGTTGGCGAAGGTGTGTACCTCCTCGTCCGGCTCGGCCCAGTCGAAGGCGCCGTTTGCGTCCGCGATGTAGCCATCAAGCGAGGTGATCGCTGTGTAGATAAGCTTTGCCATGTTGTGCCATCCTTTCAGCCTGGTAGAACCAGTGGAGCACAGCAGGTGAGCGGGTGTCAAGGGATCGCTCTCCTCACATAGCCTTTTGTAAATCCAGGATGTGGTGAATAGTCTCATTCAAGAGGTATTGTCTTACGTATATGTGGGCGAAGAGTAGCCACGGGTGGAACGGCTTAGCGCAAAGGCGGAAGCAGGCGCCACCGAAAGGGTGAGAGTGATCCGCATGGAGCGAACTGCAAACAGCCTGGATGACGTTGTGATACGCGCGGCGATGGCCCCTGCCGCTGGCGAGGTGGTTGATCTGGCGCACGCGGTGGCGCGGGTACGCCAGGTGACCGACACCATCCGCGCGAACGTCGAACGGGTGATCGTTGGCAAAGCGGCGGTGATTGATCTGCTGCTGGTGGCGTTGTTGAGCGAGGGCCACACGCTGATCGAAGATGTGCCTGGGATGGGCAAGACTATGATGGCGCGTTCGCTTGCGCGCTCGATCAGTTCGGCGTTTGCACGCATCCAGGGGACGGCCGATTTGCTCCCCGGCGACATCACCGGCATCAGCTATTTCAACCAGAAGACCGGTGATTGGGAGTTCCGCAAAGGCGCCGTCTTCGCAAATATCCTATTGGTGGATGAGATCAATCGTATCGCACCGCGTACACAGTCGGCTTTGCTCGAAGCTATGCAGGAGCGCCAGGTCTCAATCGAGGGGCAAGCTGTGCCCTTGCCTTCACCGTTCCTGCTGCTGGCAACTCAGAACCCTATCGAGATGGAGGGCACTTTCCCGCTGCCTGAGGCCCAGCTCGACCGCTTCCTGCTGCGTCTGCGGGTGGCCTATCCGACGGTTGACGAGGAACGCTCGATGCTCTACCGCTTCAAGGATGCGCAGCCGCTCGATACCCTGGCAGCCGTGACGACCGCCGAAGAGATGGGGCGTCTTCCGGCGGTCGTGCGCGCGGTGCGGGTGTCACGTCCCGTCGCGGACTATCTCCTGGCGATTGTACGCGCCACCCGCGAACACCCTGCCATCGAGCTTGGGGCCAGCCCACGCGCGGCGCTGGCGCTCTTCCGCGCGAGCCAGGCGTTGGCAGCGATGCAGGGGCACGACTACGTGAAGCCCGATGAGGTGAAACATCTGGCTGTTCCAACGCTGGCTCACCGCTTGTTGGTCACTGCACAGAGCCGTCTGCAAGGGCGGCGTGTCGAAGACATCGTACATGAGATTATCACCCGCATTCCCGTTCCCGTCGAGCGGCTCTAAGTGAGAGCGCACCACGAACAGATGCAGCGACACACGTAGCATGGACGACGCGCGCAAGAAGGGCGGCGGAATATGAGCCAGTGGCATGGCAACGAGTCTGAACAGTTTGAGACTGAGCGAGCGCTGATGACGCAACGTATCGGCGCGGGCGGTATGCTGCGTCTGCGGCGCATTGTGCGTATGACGCGCGGCTATGATCCGGTTTTGCGCGCGCGTCGCCCGCTGTATGGCTTCGCGCTGTTGCTAGGATTATTGAGCCTGGTGGTCGGGCAGCCGCTCCTCCTGATCACAGGGGTGCTCGTGCTGATCCTGGCTTTATTGCCGGAGGTCTGGTACCGCTTCGGGCTGCGCGGCATGCGCATCAGCCATACGCCAGGCGTGCGCCGTGTTTCCTTTGGCGCGGTGATTGACATTCCTATTGTGATAGAGAATCGCAAGCCACTTCCTCTGCCCTGGATCGAGGTTGACGACGAGTTCCCCGACCGCTTGCCAGCCCTGGGTTCTACGCTGACTCCCTATGGGAAGCCGGAACGCGCGTTGTTGATCCATACAATGTCGCTGTGGGCCTATCAGCGGGTACGCCGACACCACCGCGTCTGGGCCATCGAGCGCGGTGTCTATGCGTTTGGGCCGACCAGACTGCGGCTGAGCGATCCCTTTGGCATTTTGACGCGCGAAGGGGAAAGCCAGGCGAGCGTTCGCATGATTGTTCATCCATTGGTGGCGCCCCTCGAACGCTTCGGCCTCTCCCCCCGCGCGCCCTTTGGCGACCGCAAGGCGGCGCAGCGCCTGCTCGAAGACCCGTTGCGCACTATCGGCGTGCGCGACTATCATCCCGGCGACGAACCGCGCCGCGTTCACTGGCAGGCGACGGCGCGCATGGGAACGCTACAAAGCAAGGTCTATGAGCCATCTGCACGCCACACGTTGATGATCTTTCTCGATACACGCACCTATAGCAATCCAACGATTGGCTACGATCCACAGCGTGTGGAACTGGTGATCAGCGCTGCCGCCTCGATTGCGGTATGGGGACTGCGCGAGGGGTATGCTGTGGGGCTTGTCTCAAATGGGTCGCTTGGCTCACCTGAATTGGATGATCCCCAGCTTGTGACCGCCTCGCCATTCGTCCCGCTGGCTCCTCCCTCCGATGATGGGCAGGAGCGTGATGAGGCGACAGCCCTGGTTGAAAGAAGTCATCGCCGTCAGGCCCCGCCGCCGCTTTCCGATGAAGAACTCGAACAGCGCCTCCAGCGCGCCGTCGCGCGGCTGCGCCTGCGCATTCCGCCAAACGCTCGCCCGGAACAGGCGACGCTCATTCTGGATGGGCTGGCGCGTCTATTGCCCTATTATGGCGTGCCAATGAGCCAGTTGATCGCAAGTGAGCAGCGCAACCTGCCTACGGGCGCCACCATTGTCTATATCGGGGCCGAATCAGTTGTGGATGTGCAGACGATTGTGGCCCTCCGACAGATGCGTGCGCGTGGGTACTTTGTTTCGCTCTTGCTGACGACGACCGAATCAACCTCCACCGCTGACCTGGGCAATCCGTTTGGCGTGGCGCAACCGCTCAGCGCGCCATCCGAGTCGCCAACTCAAGAAACGCCCTTCCAGGCGAGGCGCCATGAAGTCCATCTTTCAGGGTTGCCTATGCGCTTTATTGGTGGGCGCACGCGCTGGCAAGAGCTTGTGACGATGGCGCTTGGCGCATCTACCCATCGGCTGGCGACGGCCCCGCTCTCAGCGGATGAACTGAAGTTCGAGCGTGACCTTGTGCGAGCGGCTCAGGCGATGTCTTCGCACGAGCCTGCGCCTACGACCGATATGCTGATGAGGCTGACCATCCCTGAAGCTGGCGATCCGCATGGCAAGACATATGACGGGCCGCGATGGGAGAGCACGAACGCGCCTGAGATATTGGAGCCGCTGGATGCGCAGGGGGTGGGGATGGTTGAGGAGGCGCGACGATGAGCCAGGTGAGTGATACAACGCCACAGAAGACACAGAGTGAGAGGGCGCCTCAACGGCTGAAGCAGGCGCCTGTACGTTTGATCTTGGTCGTCGTCTGCGTGGGGGCGCTGGAGTTGCTTCCGGTGATGGCGTGGCTGCTGGCGCTTGCCGCGTTCCAGGCCGGAGATATCAGCCAAACCGCTGAGCCATTCTGGTTGCTGATGCTGACGCTCGCCGCATTCTGGGGTCTCTTGCGCGTGATGATCAATAGCTCTATCTCATTGCGTTTGACCGCCGCTGCTGTGGTAGGCGTGTTCGCATTGGCGATTGCGTTCCTGCTGCCTTCTTCGCCCGTTCAGCAGCCCTCAGGCGATCATCTTGCGGCGACGGCGGGGCTGATAGTTCTGGTCGCTTATCTGGGCTGGCGCGGACTGAGCGCAGGGCATACCTCGCCATTTGTCTCCTCCTTCGAGCGAACAACACGTCTGTTTGTCTATGGGTGTGCTGCGCTGGTGGCGGCGATTGTCCTTACCATCGCGGCTCCTTCCACTGCCCGCAGCGAGTTGATCGGGGCGCTCTCGCTGTGTTTGCCCGCCGAGATGCTTGCGGGATTGATTGCCCTGGCGCTGACGAAAGCCGCCCTCAATAGCGAGGAGGCGCGCGGCGAAGAGCCTACCCTTTCCGACGAGGCGCGCTGGTTTGGTATGGCCGGTGGGCTGACCGCATTCATCGTGGGGATGACACTGATCATCAGCCTGTTCCTCAATTTCAAGGCGATCTCGCTTGGCCTCAAACATCTGGGGCCGCTTGGCGCCTTGCTCTACGAGGCGCTCTCGCTGCTCATCGATGGCTTTGTGTTCCTTCTCTATCTCATCTTCAATATTCCTGTCTCCATTCTGGCGGGCATCAATTCCACGCTTACCAAGCCTACCCCCCCTAAGCCAGACTGTGTGCAACGGCCCGATAGCGCGCCGTTTCCTCCCTTGCCCAAAGGGGAGGTCTATTGCCCGCCGCACACCAGTCTCAGTCCGCTCTATGGCGAGATTGCGCTTGTCGTGTTGAGTGTTGTGCTAGGGATTGTCATTCTGATCGCGTTGTTCTATATCGTGCGCGAGGTGACACGTCAACTGCTCAAACGTCTCCAGCGAAAAGAGGTCGATCGCCTGGAGGAGGAGCGCGAATCGCTCGATGCGCGTGCGCTCCTGAGCCAGCAATTGCGTGGCCTTTTCGTCGCCCGCAAACCAAAGCGGCGCGAAGAAACGTTGCCGCAAGGCAGTGTGCGCTGGCTCTATCGCGAAACGCTCCGCGCCGCCGCGACACGCCAGATCGTGCGGACGCCCAATGAAACGCCCGACGAGTTCGCACGACGCCTGGCTCCATCGCTCCTGACACTCGCGCCCGCTCATGGCGCCGGTTCCCTTGCGGACGCTGAAAGCCAGGCGGACATCAGCGCGTTTGCCGACCTCAACGATGCCTACAATCGTGCACGCTACGACGAGCGTGAGCCGGAATCTTCCATCCGCGCGAAGTTGCGCGACCGGGCAACCCGACTGATTCGCAGGCTGCGCGGCGATAGCGGTCGCCGCTAAAAGCCCACCTGTCTGCTAGCGCAATAGAGCAATCTCTATCCTCGCTTCCAATTTGGAGTAAAGTGGAGTATACTATCGCCAGCATGCGCCTTCGATACAGAGGCGTTGCTGTCAACGATGGGGAAACACTCCAAGCGAAGTGAGATGGAGGGGCTATGGCTAAGAACGAGATATTCATTTCTTATCGGCATGACGACAGTGGGCGCGCATGCGATCTCATCTACCAGCGTCTCAGGTATACATTTGGCAGAAATAAAGTTTTCCGCGATCTGTACGACATGCCTGCCTCCCCAAATATCAGAGCGGAATCACTGCAAAAGGCGCGCAACTGTAAGGTGTTGCTGGCGATTGTCGGTTCCCAGTGGCTCACGTTGAGGGGCGCCTCTGGCGCCCCGCGCCTCTGGGAGCCTGGCGATCTCGTCCATGAGGAGATTCTGACGGCGCTCCCCTTTGGCAAAGTCATCCCCGTCTTGGTAGATGGCGCACACATGCCACAACCTAACCAACTGCCCAACGATTTGTTTGGTCTCGTTCCGCCTGACCTCACTGGGCCAACATGGATGCAAATACGGAGCGGGGTAGATGCTGACAATGACCTCAATGCTCTCTGCGATGCCATTAGCCAACGCGGTGTGCGCCCAGATAATGCCATTTGTGAGCCTGGCCCGGCAATTGCACAGTGGGGCGCGCTCTGCGCAACGCCGACAGCTATCTGCGCAATCATCTTCGCCTCGACCTTCATCCTCTCCGCCCCGGATACGTATGATTACAACGGGTTGGCGCTGACGTCGGCGTTCATTTCCTGTGCGCTGTTTCCACTCATCGCAGGCCTTATAGTAGGCAGATGTACGGCGGATATTGCTTCAGGAGTGAGAGCAGGCATTACGGCAAATGCGCTCGGAGGCGCGCTCGCCGTCGCGGTGGCGATTGTCGAACTCATTGGGCATGCTCTTGATCCGGTGCTTGCCGTTGGCGTTGTCGTCGTGGGAGTGATCCTTGCTGCGGTCGCGATGGGAATAGGGCTATTCACCGGATGGATAGGCGGATTGTTAGGCGCGTTGATTAGGGCAGACAGTCGTAGACGCTAAGGCTACGCATAGCGATCATAGGGGCTAGGCGAGATGCGGCTTCTGTGGTACAATAGGCAAACGTGTGATCTTCAAGCACGTCGTCTCGTTTGATCACCGGAGATACGTTCATCGCGTTTTCCCAACTTCTCTTTGTGGCGCTTTGCCAAACGGGAACCGCAGCGTTATATAGCACTCTTTTGGAGGAAATCAGCATGGGCGCAGTACCCAAAACACGACAGTCCAATGCGCGGCAGGGCAACCGTCGCTCACACCACAAGGTACGCCTGCCACAATTGACCATCTGCCCGCAGTGCAAGCAGGCGCGCCTGGCGCACCATGTCTGCCCCAACTGCGGCTCATATCGTGGTCGCCAGGTGTTGCCACCCAAGCGCCAGCGTCCCGTCAGCGCAGAATAATGTCGTTCTGAAGATCGTAAGAGATCGTAAGCGAAAGCGTTGAGCCAATCAACCGCATGCAATCAATACGCCCTCGGCAGGTTGAACGCCGGAACACATGGGCGTATAGGTATGCTGGTGAATGGCTCGCTTGTTGTTGTGCGTGTCACACAAGGGTAGGCAGACGATGGCAGAGAGCAACGATGTCCCTGCGCCGGGCGAGGCGCGCGGGCGAGTGGCGTTTGTCTTTCCGGGCCAGGGCAGTCAGGCTGTCGGCATGGGCGCCGACGCCTACGCCGCCTCAGCCGCCGCACGCGCAGTCTTCGACATCGCCGATCAGGCGCTTGGCTTTGCGCTGTCGCGGCTTTGTTTCGAGGGGCCAGAGGATGATCTGCGCCAGACGGTGAACACCCAGCCCGCGCTTGTCGCGACGAGCCTTGCGCTGCTGGCGGCCCTGCAAGAAGCCGCTGGCTCATCTGCCAGCCCTACCGACGCCGATCCTGCCTTGCGTTCGCCGCTGACGCCCGATTTCGTCGCGGGGCATAGTGTAGGTGAATATGCAGGGCTGGCCGCCGCTGGCGCGCTCGACCTCGCTGAGACGCTGCAGCTGGCGCGCGAACGTGGACGGCTGATGCACGCCGAGGGACAAACGATCCCTAGTGGCATGGCCGCTGTGCTTGGGATGGACGCCGTCGCGCTCGAACCGATCTGCGCCGAGGCGACCACCGAAATGCAGGCCGAACGTGCCGCCGCTGGAGAAACGTCCGCGCATCCTGGCATGGGACGTGTGGTGATCGCAAACGACAATGCGCCAGGGCAGGTGGTGATCTCTGGCGAGCAGCGTGCGCTTGAACGCGCGATGGAGCTGGCAAAGGCGCGCGGCGCAAAGCGAGTGGTTCCGCTGGCGGTGAGCGGGGCGTTTCATTCGCCTGTGATGGCGCCAGCCGCAGAGGGGCTGGCCCAGGCACTGGCTGGCGCGCCTCTACATGATGCGGCGATCCCGATCATCTCCAATATCACCGCGACGCCCATCACCTCGGCTGAGGCGCTACGCAACGAACTGGCGCGGCAGATTGTTTCGCCCGTTCGCTGGACTGACTCAATCCGCTATCTGGAAGGCCAGGACGTCACGACGCTTGTGGAGATCGGCGCGGGGCAGGTGTTGAGCGGGTTGGTGAAGCGCATCGCGCGTGGTATGACGACGCTTGCGGTGGGAACCTACGCCGAGGCGGTCAGCGTCGCACAGCGGCTGCGCAGTGAAGGGATGTAAGCGTGTAAACGCTAGAATAGCGTTGAGCGCCTTCTTAGGTAAGCGATCACAGTGAGACAGCCGATGGGGTCAGAACAGGAGGTACGCGCGATGAGCGAACAGACACCTATGGGAAGGCAGGGCCAGCCTGCGCACAGCGTGCGGCTGCTCTCGCTGCACGCCGACACCGCAAGCACCCGTACACACGCCCGCGCGTCACACGGTGATGAACAACCCGGCGCGTTGCGCATCGCTCGCCGTGTGATTCGAACGGTGATTGAAGAGGCTGTGCTTGCGACTCCTGGCGTGGCGCGGCTTGGCGAGATTGGCCCACAGTGGCCCCAGGTGTTGGGGCGGCCACTTCCCCGCCGGGGCATCGGGCTGATCATCCATGGCGATCAGGTGATCGTAGATGTCTACCTGGTTGTGCGCCCCAACGCCAATATGGTGACGGTTGGCTCCAATGTTCAGGAGGCCGTCCAGATGGCTGTCGAGCGATTGTTGGGGATGACGGTCAACGCCGTCAACGTGTTCATTCGGGATGTCGCCTAGTCTGTCGGCTGGCATGTCGCCTGGCGCAGACGGCGTATCATGTATAGAGTGTGTTGGTCTTGGTCTATGACGAAAAAGGATCGCGCAACGCGCGCACAACGGGCGATCAGGCTGCGTCGAGAGGCGCGAGTTGTCGCGTTGCAAACGCTCTACGAATACGACACGGCGCGGCATGATGTAGACGCTGTGCTGGCGCGGCGTCTCGAAGAGAATCTCGAAGCGAGCTATGACGAAGAGCAGGCGCCGGAAGGCGCACAGTTGACCGCTGAGGCGCAGGCGTTCGCCAGCCGACTTGTCCACGGGGCGCTTGAGCATCTTGCGGAGATTGACGAGCGCATACATGCCATCGCGCCTGATTGGCCGCTCTCACAGATGGCGCACATTGACAAAAACATTCTGCGGCTGGCAATTTATGAGATAGTATATACGCAGTCCCCGGTAAAGGTCGCCATCAATGAGGCGGTCGAACTGGCCAAGACGTTTGGCAGCGACGCATCCAGCCGGTTTGTGAATGGCGTGCTGGGGGCGGTGTATGCGCAGACTCAGCAGACGTCGGCTTCGCCCGAATTATCTGAACCACCCGAACCACCTGGAGCCGGGAGTTGATCAACGACGCCTGAGATGTCCTGCCTGGTAGGATATGCGGGTGAGAGTTGACAGCGCGCGCCGTAGTGTTATAGCATTGTGGCGCCCGGTACTTGTGTATTCCAATTGTTAGGAAGGTAGGCCACATCCTATGTCATCGATCTCAAAAGAAGAGATTCTGACAAAGCTCCGTCCCATCATCGCCGATCAGCTCAGTGTTGAGGAGAAAGATGTCACGGAAAACGCTTCGTTTACCGAAGACCTCAACGCCGACTCGCTCGATCTCGTCGAGATGATCATGTCGCTCGAAGAAAAGTTCGACATCAAGATCAGCGACGAAGACGCCGAGAAGATCACCACGGTCGGCGAGGCGGTAGATTATATCTACGATCACACCGACTAACCTATTCCCCTGTCCCCCCTTCCCCACATGGGAAGGGGGGACAGTGTGTGTCTTCGGAATCACTTGATTCATGCCCATGCCTGCCGAACGGCGGGCATGGGCATTTTGTGTTGCGCTTGGCATGATCCTCCTCAGGACTTATGGGAGAAAGAACGTAACGAACATGCCCACTGCCGCAGCCATCATGGCAAGGGTCGTGGCTATGCCGACGATGTTCGCCAGCGGGCCATTGGTCTGTGCGCCCATGATCTTTCGGTTGTTTGCGATGAGGAGGAGCACAATCAGCAGCGGGACGGCGACGACGCCGTTGATAATTGCGCTGTAAACGAGCGCCTGTATGGGATTGATATGCAAGAAATTCAACAGCATGCCCACGCCAGTCGCCAGCGCGATCACCGCATAGAAGCCGCGCGCCTGATTGGCAGTTTTGCCCAATCCCTCGCTCCAGTGAAACGCTTCCGCGACGGCGTATCCGGCTGATCCGGCAAGTACAGGAACGCCAAGCAAGCCCACACCGAAGATACCCAGCGCAAATATTGTCTTGGCCAGGAACCCAGCCTGCGGAAACGTGTGGACGAGCGGCTCCAGCGCGGAGGCCGCTTGGTCGGCTGTGGTGATCGTCGTAACGCCATGCGTAAAAAGGACGCTGCCTGTCGTAAAGATGATAAACCAGGTCGCGATCTCCGAAAAGACCATGCCCAGCGCCGTATCGATGCGCAGGTCGTGCAGGCGATGGCGCAGACGAACGCCTGAATCGGGAGCGTTTGTGCTCTCTCCCGCCTCCTCTTTTAGCTCCTCGACCTCCTCGGACGCCTGCCAGAAGAACAAATACGGGCTGATAGTCGTGCCCAGAACGCCAACGACCAGCGCCAGGAATGCGGGCGTGAACTGGATGGAAGGGATAAAAGTGGCTTGCAGCAGCGTCAGGCTATTGCCTCCGACGATGAGGCCGGTTGCGATATACGCCAGCAACGAGAGCGAGAGAATCTTGAGGACGACCGCATAGCGCCTGTAGGAGACGAACACCTCGAGGAGCAGGATGCCCAGCGCCAGCACAAAGACAATCGCTAAGTAGGGAGCATATGGCAGGAACAATTGCACGGTGGCCGCCATTGCCCCAAGATCGGCCCCGATGTTGAGCGTATTGGCAATGACGACCAGCGCCACCACGCTGAACAACAGCCAGCGGCTATACGATTTGCGCACCACCGCCGCGATGCCGGAGTCCGTCACCAGACCAATGCGGGCGCACATCTCTTGCACGGCAATCAGCATAGGGAGCATATAGAGCGCCAGCCAGAGCTGGCTGCGCCCAAAGGATGCGCCCGCCTGCGAATACGTGCCGATGCCAGAGGGATCGTCGTCAGCCGCGCCGGTGATGACGCCTGGCCCGATGATGCGGAGCCAGCGGGCGACGCTTGCCATTGGGCCGGCATGACGCTGTCTGCCGCTGGGTGAGCGCCACCCTCCATTTTTCCCCTTGCGCAAGGCAGCGTTTGGGTTGGCAAGGCGCGTCTGTTGTGGGGGCTGCGTGGGCGGCTCAGTGGAAGACGCCGCCGAGCTGGCGGCAGATGATGTTTCCTTCGGATCGGTTGGCATGGGACACAGCTCCATATTTCTTGTTCAGGGGTTGTGTGTGCGCCTGGAACGCGAGATATGCCCCCAGGCGAAACATCATCCAACCTGCCCAACAGGGCGAATTTCGCAAACGGTATGCCACCTTACGACGCCTGGCGCCAACCTATGCCGGATGGGCGACATCGTCAAGCAGCGCGTCAATTGCTTGCAGATCATCGGCGCTCAGGCGCCACTCTGCCGCACGGGCGTTGGCCGTCACCTGCTCTGGGCGCGTCGTTCCCGCAATGACCACGCTCACGGCAGGGCGCGCCGCCAGCCAGGCCAGCGCAAGCTCGCCCACCGTGTGGCCGCGTTCCTTTGCCCAGGCGTCCAGTCGTTGTACGGCTTCGAGGGTCGCCGGTTGCAAGCGCGCGGCGAAGCGCGGATTATTGTGGCCGCGTGTGCCCTCTGGCGCAGGCTGGTTTGGCTGATATTTGCCAGTCAGCACGCCCGCCGCCAGCGGGAAGTAGGGAATGATCCCCAACCCAAACTCCAGGCAGGCGGGAACCAGTTCGCGCTCGACGTCACGTTCCAACAGATTATATTCGGGCTGCACGGAGACAAAGCGCGCCAGGCGCTCGCGGTCGCTGATCCAGAGCGCATGAACCACCCGCCAGGCGTCGTAGTTCGAGCAGCCGATGTAGCGTGCCTTGCCCGCTTGAACGAGGTCATCCAGCGCGCCAAGTGTCTCTTCGAGCGGCGTCTCGGCGTCGAAAAAGTGTATCTGGAAAAGGTCAATCACATCGGTACCGAGGCGGCGCAGGCTGGCATCGCAGCTTGCCATCACATGTTGGCGGGAGGAGCCGCTCTCGTTGGGGCGGTCGCCCATATTCCCGCCAACCTTTGTTGCGATCAACACCTCGTCGCGTCGCCCTTTGAGCGCCTTGCCGATATACTCCTCAGAGACGCCGTTGTTGTAGATGTTGGCGGTATCTACGAAGTTGATCCCCAGGTCAATTGCCTGATGCAGGATGCGCGCGGTCTGCGCCTCGTCGGCGAAGCGTCCGAACGTATTGCCGCCCAATCCAATCACCGAGACCTTCAGCCCGGAGCAACCCAGACGCCTGTACTCCATATGGTATTCCTCTTTCCCTTTCGTGTGTATGATCGTTTTATCGCTTGTTATCGCCTGTTATCGCTTGGCGAGCGCCTGATAGACCAGCGCAAGCGCCACGCCGAAGACAAGATGGCGCGCCACGTTCTGCCCGAAGGCGACCGGACGGTTAAACATGGGTAGCTCTCCGCGTTTGATCAGCGGGTGGTATTTGTCTACAAGCAGGGTGGCGGGCCAGGCGGCCAGCAGAAACGTCATGCCAAACGTTGCGCCTCGCAACCAGGCTGGCCCCGGCAGGTATCGCTCGGCGATAGCGGCGTAGACCTCACCTAACACTGCGCCGTTCAACAGGTGCAGCGCCATCCCCAGCGCGGGAACGCGCGCACGCTTGCCGCGCGCCATCCCTTCGAGCAATTGCACATCGTCGAGCGGCGAGCCAGTCACTGCCATGTCGGCGTACATCTCGACGGCGTAGGCTGCGGAAGCGGCCGCCCCGGCGAGGGCGGCGTAGGCTGGCGCAAAATCTGCGGGGAAGGAAAACGAAATAGAAGACATGCGCGTACCCTCGTTTCAGGAGATAGAGTGGGCGCCTGCAAGCAGTATAGCGCCAGCCTGGCATGCGCGGCCAAAGCAAGCCACAGTGTGCTTTAACCTACCCCTTGCGCCGCCCGTAGTTTTGATGATACGGATTATACGTCACTTTCCTGCCACCACAGGAAGCAGGTACGCTCTCGTTGCGGGCGCTGGCGCGCGCGTGATAGAGTGATAGCGTGATAGCGTGATGGAGTGGCATGCAACTGGGTTTGGCCGGGTTTCGGCTCAAACGGTAGCCAACCAACATCTGCAACGGCATTGTTTCATGTCACTGTTGGCCATTCGCGGCGGCGGTGTACGATAGCCTGGACGCACGAACGCGCAAGAAGTGGAGAGCAGCATATGGCGCTGCGCCTCGAAGCAGACGGAAGAACCGATGCGGGGAAACAACGCGAACAGAACGAAGACAATCTGTTCTTTAAGGTCGGCCCTGAACGTCCCGCATCAGGCTTGTTTATTGTCTCGGACGGCATGGGGGGCTACCACGCTGGTGAGATCGCCAGTGAGCTGGCCATCAAAACAATCAGCCAGGCGCTCGAACCGCTGATCGGCCCGGCCAGCGCTCAGCCTACCGTCAGGCTGGCGCCGCGTCGCAACAAACGTGGCAAGGGCGAACGCGACGACCCTGCGAAGACCCGCCCGATCAGCACGGAGTTGAGCGCCGACGGCGCCAAAGATGGCGAGGCCGCCGTCGGCGCACAGGCTGCGGCGCGCGAGGCGAATCCGACCCAGCAGCTTGGCGAGACGATGGTCTTCGAACACTACGAAGATCGCCTGCGCGAGGCTGTCGAGGAGAGCAGCAAGGTCATCGTTGAGTATGGCCATAAGCATTCCGAAGCGAACGGCCTGGGCGCCACACTCACCGCCGCGCTGGTGATCGAGGGGATGGCGTTTATCGCCAACGTGGGCGACAGCCGCACCTACCTCATGCGCAACGGCAAGCTTGAACGCATCACGCGCGATCATTCCCTGGTGGAGCGCCTGGTGGAGGCGGGCCAGATTGACCGGGAGGATGTGTATGACCATCCCAGCCGCAATCTGATTTACCGCTCGCTTGGCGCCAACCACGCTGAGGTGGATGTAGATATTTTCAACATCACGCTCAAGCCCGGCGATGAGTTGCTGCTGTGTTGCGATGGCCTCTGGGAGATGGTGCGCGATCAGCAGATCGCCAGCATCCTGAGCGAGCAGCAGGACATTGCCAAAGCCTGTGAGGCTCTGGTGAACGCGGCGAACGAGAACGGCGGAGAGGACAACATCACCGTTGTGCTTGTGCGCTACATGGACGCCTGATTGGCCCACCCGCGCGATCAGGCGTATTTCTCAGGCTACGTCATCACTCGCTTGCTCACTCTTATCGTGTTTCTCAGGAGGACGTCCTCATGACTCTGGCCGCTGGCGTCATTCTCAACCGGCGTTTTCGCATCGTCAGGCGACTGGGCGCCGGTGGCATGGGCAATGTCTATCTGGTGGATGATCTAGCCCGGCCTGGCCGCGCCTGGGCGCTCAAAGAGTTGCTCGACGATCCCTCCGCAACGCTGGAAGATCAGCAGTGGGCGCGCGATCACTTCGAGGCGGAGATCGCGCTGCTCAAAACGCTGCGCCACCCAGGCATTCCGGCATATGAGGCCAGTTTCACCGAGGGCGCCGCGCGCTATCTGGTGATGGACTACATTCCCGGCGAAACGCTCGAACAGCGGCTCGAACGTACCCATCAGCCATTGCCCGAACGCGACGTGCTCGGCTGGATGATCACTATCTGCGACATCCTGACCTATCTCCATACGCTGCGCCCGCCTGTGATCATTCGCGACCTCAAACCCGCAAACATCATCATCACTCCCCAGGGCGACGCGCGGCTGATTGATTTCGGCATTGCCCGCACCTATAAGGCTGGTAAGACGACCAACACCGATAACGTCGGCACGGCGGTCTACGCCTCGCCGGAACATTACGGGCGCGGCCAGACCGATGCGCGCTCCGACATCTATAGCCTGGGCGTGACGATGTGCCATCTGCTGACCGGCAAAGAGCCGGTTCCCATGTCTATTTACACGCCCGGCGAGCTACGTGGGCGGCCGCCCCAAGCGCCGCTATTTAGCGAGATGACCGAGCGCATCGTCATCAAGGCGACGAACCTGAGGCCCGATGATCGCTACACCAGCGCCAGCGAGTTGCGCGCGGCGTTGCAGGCCAGCCTTAGGGCATTGCCGACGCAGCCTGCCCGCGTGCAGCCCCAAGCGACGCCGCGCGCAGCCATAGCGACGCGGCCTGTTCGGCAGGTGGGCCCTGTCTCTGTTTCTGCTGCGCCATCACCAGCGCCAGTGGCGTCGGGCATCAGCGCCGCACAGATCGCCGGGCTGCTCTGCCCGCGTTGTGGCTTCATGAATCGCCCCACTGCGCGCTTTTGTATACGTGACGGCGTGCCCCTGGTAGCTGGCGCCCTTCCTGTGCAACAGAAACGGCGACAGGCGAGAACCCCGGCGGCGAGCATGCCAGCGGGGCAGCCCGCGCAGATACACGGCCAGGGGAGCGGAATCGGCCAGAACGCCCGCCGCGCCACAGGCGTCTACGCCACGCCAGCCACCACGGTGATTATCGCGCCAAGCCAGGCGCAGGCCCATGCGCGGCGAGCAAGCGAATCGCTGACAGGCGCGCGCTATGCCCAGGCGATACGCGCCGCCGAGGCCGCCATTGCCCAGGGCCACGCCACCGCCGAGGTCTACCTGACACTTGGGCAGGCATACCACCAGACGGGCCGCTTCGCCGAGGCGGCAAATGCTTTTGAGCAATCGGCGCGCTTGAGTCCCACCGCCGAAACATTGACGCTGGCCGGGCAAGACTGGCGCGCCACAGGGAGATACGATCAGGCGCAGATTGCGCTGACACGCGCCCGTCAACTGGCCCCGCGCGACCCGGAGATTCCCTATCAGCTTGGCTTGCTCTGTTTCGCGCAAGGACAGCTTGCCCAGGCTGAGGGCGAACTGCTCGACGCGCTGGCGTTGCACCCACCGGAACAGGCGCCGATGGCGCTTGTGGTGGCGCTGGCGCAGGTCTATCGCGCGCGCCAACGCTGGGATGAGGCGATTGCGCTTGTGCGGCGGGCGCTGCAACGCGCCCCAGGCGACGCGGCGGCGCAACGCGAGCTGGCGCTTGCCGAGCGCCACAGCAGCGCGACAGCGTAAACAGGGTAAACAGCCTGGCCGGCAGGTCTTTTCAGCGGCTCTTCTCATGCTTTTCGATGCTTTACTGTACGCAGGGGGAATGATAGATGACGTGTGTCAAGTGCGGCGCGACGCTACGGCCAACCGCGCGCTTCTGTAATATGTGCGGCGCGCGGCAGCCATCGGGTGACGCGCCTTCCGCTGCGCCTTCCGCGCCTGACGCCTTCGCCCCTGCGGCAGATTCATCGCCAGACGCAAATACACGCGCCAAGCGCCCGCCGCGCCCTGTGCGCTCAGGCAGCGTCGCGGCGACGGGCATCCTGACTCCGCTCGACGCCCCGGAAGAGGTGGCGTTCGCCGCAGCGTCAACCAAGACAACCGCTCCAGTAACGACCTCCGCCGACGCCGATGAGATCACTGCCGAGGCGCCCGTCGTGCGACGCACGCCTGCCCAGACGACCCCTGCGGGAATGGTGACACCGCCGGTGATGGCGGCGTTCAGAGCGCAGGAGTCGCAACCTTCGGCTTCCGGGTCATCGCCGCGCGCAGCCGATACGTGGGCGGATCAAGAGACCGCCGAGTATTACACCATCCTGTCCGCCAACGCTCCTGGCTCCTCGTCGCCGCACTCGTCAGCGTCGAGTACGGGCACACCAGGCGGCGACAAAGACCCCCTTCCCTGGCCGTTGCCGGTGGGGATGATCGTCAACGGGCGCTACCGCATTGAAGAGGCGCTCAGTAGCGAGGGGACGGGCGCCGAGGCGGTCAACGTCTATCGCGTGGTAGATTTGCAGGGCTACGAGAAGTGTTGGGCGTGCGGCGCGGAATATAGCGCGGAGGAGCTTGATCGGCAGTTCTGCGACAATTGCGGCGCAGATATGCTGGCGCGTGAGTATCGCATGACCGAACGACGCAGCGTTTCGGGCGCAACCGCCGATGAGGCCGATACCCAGGCTGAGGACGCCAGCGCCTACCTGGCGCAGATCGAGCAACTGCGGGCGGAGGCCGACGTCAGCGGCTCCGCGCAACACCCAGAGGCGCGTGTCTTCACCATAGGCGCGCGTTTCTATCGGGTGACGCCCAAAGCCGAACCGGCGCCACCAGCCTTCCCCTTTGGCGCGCATGTGAGCGCGGCGGGCGCAAGCGACGTAGGGAAGTCGCGGATGGGAGCCGCCAACGAAGATAGCTTCGGGATTTTCACGCTCAATATCGCGCATGAGTCGCGCATTCAGCCGATCTCGCTGTGTCTGGTGGCCGATGGCCTGGGCGGCCACGCCAACGGACAGGACGCCAGCCGCCTGGTAACGCGCGTCATGCTCGATTATATCGTAACGAATATTGGGCTGCCGTTCACCGCGCCGCGCGGCTCAACTCCGCCGCCGGACGATGGGATTGCCAGCGTCTTGCAGGAGGCCGTGCAGGCGGCGAACGCTGCGCTGTATGAGGCGAACCAGCAAGCCAGAGCGGATATGGGATCCACCCTGGTGGCTGCGTTGATCTCCGGTGAGACGGCCTGGATCGTCAATCTCGGCGATAGCCGCTGTTACGCATTTGACCCTGCCAGGGATACCATTGTGCGCCGTATCACGACGGATCATTCGCTGGTGGAGCAGTTGATTGTCAGCGGGCTGGTCAAGCCGGAGGAGCGGTATACGCACCCCAATCGCAATCAAATCTTCCGCAGCCTGGGCGCCGATCCCACCGTAACCGCCGACCTCTTCACCCAACAGCTTCAGCCAGGGATGCGTCTGTTGCTCTGTAGCGATGGCCTCTGGGAGATGACGCGCGACCCTGAACTGACACAGATTGTGCGCGACAACCCCAATCCACGCGCCGCTTGCCAGGCGTTGGTTGATTCGGCCAATGAGAACGGCGGCGAGGATAATATCACAGCGGTGGTGGTAGAGATCAGCGCATAAGGCATAAGAGTGAAATGTTGATGAGAGCGCGTTTGGTCTGGACGTGGCCTGGGGATGTGGCATATAATGGCAAGCGGATGTGGCCGACCCTGAGCCGGTTCGCGCGGGGCCGTTCACCCTACAACATATCCCGCTCGCCAGATCATATCGAGCGAGTGTTCACGAGGAGGCGCATAACATGGCCGGGAAAAATCCTGCTCCCAAAGAGAAAAAGAAGCCCAAGAAGGCAAAGACGGCCAAGGCGTAGCGTCTACGCCGTTCTTCACGGGTGATCGCGCGTCGTCTCACTCACGCCTGCGCCAGCGGGAATGGCGCGCGATCTTTTGTTCTCTTTGTTCTCTTTGTTCTCTTTG
>JAJPIU010000187.1 GCA_021324535.1 Pseudomonadota bacterium | reverse complement strand
GGACAATGAGGACGATGACGAGGAGTCAACCACCTACACGAGTACACATACGATGAGCGACAGGGCGCAGGGGATACATTTTGACCCAGAGTGGACACGTCCCGTCGGCGCACGCGACATCCTGACACGCATGTTCAACAACCTGAAGTTTATCTATCTGCATCGCGGCGACCTTCCCCTTGCGCTAGCAACGGTGGATCGCCTGATGGCGTTGCGCCCAGACCTGCCGCAGGAGCTACGCGACCGTGGACTGTTGCGGCTGGCGCTTGGCGAACCCTATCTGGGCTTCGCCGATCTGGCAAGCTACCTCGAACGCGCACCCAACGCGCCGGAAGCCGCGCGGCTACGGCGTCGCCTCAACGCTATGCGGCTGATGCGCGCACAATTGAATTAGCGCCGCTCTCGGATAAGCAGGTAGGCGCACAGTGTTAAAGTTTGCATGCTGTCGCCGTGGGTTGCCATAATCAGCGTAGCCACTTCCAGCGTAGCCACTTCCCCTTCTACAGAGCCTCGGCGCCGTAACCGAGACGACCGGCAGAATGTCAAAGATCAGCCACTGCGGGGATCACGTCGCGACCAAGCGTCACCAGCGGTGTAATGCGATCCACATGTGGGACAAACCCGATTACTGTCTGGATGCCCATGCCTGCTATCCAGCGTAACTGGCCCAGCAGTTCACCCACCTTACTGCCATCCTCGCCTACGTCAAACACGAACGGGCAGGTCTTCTCGATGGCGTCGTAGTCCCGCTGCTCCTCGTCGCAGAAGCGGCGCAGGGTCTCCAATTTCTGTGGAATGTCGGGGCCAGGGCGGACGTTGCAGGCGTCAGCGTAGCGCGCGACCAGGCGCAGGGTCTTCTCGCCGCTGCCGCCCAGCAGGATAGGTGGGTGCGGTCGGGTGAGGCTCTGGGGCGCGTTGAGCAGGCGCTCCAAATGATAATGTTCACCGCGATACGGGCGATCGTCGCCGTGCTCGCCCTCCCACATGCGTAGGCAGATCTGTAGCGTCTCCTCCAGCATCTCGAAGCGATCTTTGAGCGCGGGGAAGGGAAGGCCAAGTCCCAGCGCCTCCTTTTCGTAATCGCCAGCGCCGATACCGAGGCAGGCGCGGCCACCCGATAGCACATCCAGGGTTGTCACGATCTTGGCGAGCAAGCCCGGCTGGCGATAGGTTGCAGCTGTCACCATCGCCGTCAACTTTGCCCGTTGCGTGCTCGCGGCCAGAAAGCCCAATGTTGTGTAACATTCCAGTTCTGGGCCATCTATGCTGCCCATGTAGTGGCTGCGCCAGAAGTGATCCGCGACACCAATGCAATCGAATCCTGCGTCGTCGGCGGCGTGAGCGATCTCGGCCAGCGTGGGGCCAAGTCGGACAGCGCCGCCCACCCAGTCAAAGTCGTTGATGTGGCATCCGAGTTTCATACCATACCTCCGCTTACTTTGGCAAAGTTGCTCTAATGGGGCAGTTGTATGGGCAGGTCGTATGCTCGCGCCATTGTACAACCACACCAATCTTATCTCATTCAGCTCTCATTCAGCATTCAAGCGATGAGTTGCTATGATGGCGCCTCACAGAGGAGGCCGCAGAATACGTGCCAGAGGGATGTGTCACCTGATGGCGCCGTCCTTCTACACCTATTCCGCTTTGCGTTTGGCATGATAGAATGGCTAAACATGAGTAGTTGTGTGAAGAATACTGGGGGTAGTTATGAAGGGTCGGTCAAATGGGTTTCAAACAATTGACGAGTACACCGCACACTGTCCAGAAGATATACAGCAGCGCCTCCAGACGGTACGCGCGACCATCCATGCCGCTGCGCCAGCCGCCCAAGAGTGTATCAGCTACCAGATGCCAGCGTTTGCGCAGCATGGTATTCTCGTCTACTTTGCCGCACAGAAAGACTATATCGGGCTGTATCCCACGGCAAGCGGCGTTGCGGCGTTTCAGCAGGAATTGGATCAGGCCGGTTTTAAAGGTACAAAGGGCGCGATCCACTTCCCCAATGATCAGCCCCTCCCACTGGACTTGATCACCAGGATCGTGAAGTTTCGCCTCGCAGAGAATCTCCAGCGGGCCGAGGCGAAAAAGCAGGCACGCAAAAGCAAGGGATGATACCCCTTTACTGTTGCTTCAGAAGCGCCGCCAGTTCGCTGTTGAGCGTTGAGGTATCCAGCGGGCCGAGAGATTTATAGCGGATGACGAAGCCGCGATCAATGAAGAAGCTGGTGGGCGTTGCCTGGACGTTGTACACCTGCGCGGCGGTCAATGAGTTATCCAGCATAATAGGATACGTCACGCCCAGTTGATGCACGAAGTTCGCGGCGTCGGATGCTTTATCCACCACATCGAGTCCGACGATCACCACTCCCTGCGAGCGATACTTCAGGTAGGCTTTTTCGAGCGCGGGCATCTCATAGCGGCAGGGATCGCAGGCCACATACCAGAAATTGAGGATAATGATCTTCCCTCGCAACGACGAGAGCTTGACGTGATTGCCGGAGAGATCGGTCAGCGTGACATCGGGCGCATAGTGGCCCACCAGCGGATCGGGCGGCGCAGGGGTTGCGTGGATATTCGCGGTGTTGGCGGCGCTGGCGGCGGGTGTAAGCAACCCGTGAATCAGCAGTCCGGCGACGAGAACCGCCGCGATCACCCCTGCCACTGTCCACACCGAACGGTGATAGCGCCCGCGCGCCGCCAGCGCCTCGCGTGCAAGCGAGGTTGGCTGGCTGACATTGGCGGGCGCTGTTGTTTCAGCAGCTTTCGGCGAAGCAGAGGTGGCTTTAGGAGTCATTCGCTCCGGCTGCGTGGCGCGCTTTGCCTGCGTCGCGGACGGGCGGCGCGACGTCTGCCCTGCTTGCGCCTTGGTTGGTGGCGTGACACTGCCCGACTTGCCGTGCGACGCCTCTGTATTTCCCGCTCGTTTGGCCGATTTTCGCTGCTTCGCCATTGTCAATCACCTCGATGATCACATCATGCCGAGGCCCATGATGTGGAAGCCGTTATCCACATAGAGGATCGTCCCTGTGAGAGTGGCTGCTGCGGGTGAGCACAGAAACGCCGCCACATCGCCCACATCGCTCTGCTCAATATTTCGATGGAGCGGCGCGACCTGCTCGATCAGCGTAAACATATCGTTGATGTTGCCCACCCCACGCGCCGAAAGCGTGCGCAGTGGCCCTGCCGAGATGCCATTTACGCGAATATTCTGCGGCCCCAAATCCCAGGCGAGATACTGGATGGCCGTCTCAAGCGCGGCCTTGGCGATTCCCATCAGATTATAGCCAGGCACGACACGCTCGCTGCCAAGATACGTCATCGCCACCACGCTTCCGCCACCACGCTCCTTCATCAGCGGCTCGGCGCGCTTGGCCATCGCCATCAGCGAATAGGCGCTCACATCCAGCGCAGTAGCGAAGCCTGCCCGCGAGACCTGCGAGATGCGTCCGCGCAGGTCGTCGGTCGGCGCATAGGCCACGCTGTGGATCAGGATGTCAAGCCCGCCGCCGAAGCCTTGGCCGATCTGCTCAAAGGCGGCGTCGAGGTCGCTGTCGCTCTGCACATCGCAGGGGATAACCAGTGAGCTTTCCATCCCCGGTGTCTTCGAGGTCAGGTTGCGCACGTTCTTTTCCATGCGCTCCTGATAGGTGAAGGCCAGGTGCGCGCCCTGCTCGGCCAGCTTCTGGGCGATGGCCCAGGCGATGCTATTGTGGTTGGCCACGCCAAAGATTGCAGCGGTCTTGCCGTCAAGCGTTCCCATGTGAAACATGCCCCTTTGCGCTGAATGACGATCATCTCTGACGCCATTCTAACACCTTGCATCGTGCGCCACAAGGCTGCGAGGCAGGCGGAGGCGGCAGGCGGATGAACCCGCGCCTATGGGCTACTCCGCGAGGCGCGCCTGCGCGGACTATAGTAGCGCAAAAGAGAACACAGGGCTGACGCCAACTATTGGCCAGTACAGGTTGTGTTGGTGTGTGAACAGTGCGACGCCGCGCCCCAGACTGCGAAGGCAAGCTCCGTGGCCGCAGGCCCGTAGGCGCGGCTTGAGCCGCCAGTCTATCCCAGCCAGCTAAACGGATACTGCGGATCGTCGAGTGACTCGGCTTCGGCGGCCAGCTTCAGCGGGCGGAAGGTATCCACCATCACCGCAAGCTCCTCGGTGCGCTCGGCGCCCAGGCTCTTTTCCACTGTGCCAGGGTGCGGCCCATGGGGAATGCCGCGGGGATGTAGCGTGAAGGAGCCGATCTCGATGCCCTTGCGGCTGCCAAAGTCGCCGCTGACATAGTAGATCACCTCATCGGA
Source organism: Pseudomonadota bacterium (assembly GCA_021324535.1). Lineage (GTDB taxonomy): Bacteria > Chloroflexota > Ktedonobacteria > Ktedonobacterales > JADMIN01 > JAJPIU01. Next base: position 10,628 of record JAJPIU010000187.1, on the reverse strand, counting down.
GTCTATGTTGCTGTGGTTGTACGGCACCGGAATGGAGAGCGGATGGTAATCCAGCTTGCGCGGGCAGAACGAGCAGACCACAAAGCCCGGCCCCTCAAACGTCTGGTGGACTGGCGGCGGCTGATGCACCCGCCCGGTGATCGGCTCGAAGTCGCCGATGTTGAAGGCGTAGGGATACAAAAAGCCGTCCCAACCAATGACGTCCAGCGGATGGAAGTCATAGGTGTAGGTCATCAGCTCGTCGTTGACCTTGATGCGTACATCGAACTCGCCATGTTCCTCATGCAGGGGAAGCTCGGTTGGCGGACGCAGATCGCGTTCGCAGTAGGGTGAATGTTCCAGCAGTTGGCCAAACTCGTTGCGGTAGCGTTTCGGCGGCTGGATGGCATGGCCAAACGCCTCGACCACCAGCATACGCTGCTCCGGCGTGCTGGAGACCATGCGCCAGGTTGTGCCGCGTGGGATCACAAGGTAGTCGCCCTCATGGTAGGGTAGCACGCCGAACGTCGTTTCAAGCGTGCCCTGGCCCTCATGAATGAAGAGCAGTTCATCACCCTGCGAGTTGCGGTAGAAGAACTCCATCCGCTCGTTCGGATGCGCCAGCGAGATCGTGCAGTCGTTATTATACATCAACAGCCGCCGACCGCTAATGGGATCGCCCTTGGCCACGACACCTTTGCTCTTCAGGTGATGGTGGCGATGCGTCTCCTGCGGCCACTCCTGCTGGCAGACGGCGCCATAGCGCGCCAGCTTGGTTACGCGCGTTGGCGGATACTGGTGATACAGCAGCGAATAGACGCCGCTGAACCCTTCTTCGCCAAAAAGCTCTTCCGAGTAGAGTCCACCATCGGGCTTGCGAAACTGTGTATGCCGCTTGTGTGGCACCTCACCCAGGCGTTGATATGATGGCATGCTATATCCTCCTTCCCCTTCCTTCCCCCCTTCCCGCGTGGGGAAGGGGGTCAGGGGGTTAGGTAAGTTACAAATTCCCGCGCAACTCTTGCTCGCGCTCGATGGCCTCGAAGAGCGCCTTGAAGTTGCCCTCGCCAAAGCCGCGCGCCCCCTTACGCTGAATCACCTCGAAGAAGACGGTTGGGCGATCCTGCACGTTCTTGGTGAAGATTTGCAGCAGATAGCCGTCGTCGTCGCGATCCACCAGGATACCCAATCGCGCAAGCTCGTCAATCGGTTCGTCAATCTTGCCGACGCGATCCGTCAACTCTTCGTAGTAGGTGGTCAGTCCCGGCAGGAACTCGACGCCCTGCGCCTGCAACTGTGTCACCGTCTGAATAATGTCGCCAGTAATCAAAGCGATATGCTGCACGCCAGGGGTTCCATAGTAGTCGAGATATTCTTGAATCTGCGACTTCTTACGTCCGGTGGCCGGTTCATTGATGGGGAACTTGACCTTGCCGTGGCCGCCCTGCATCACCTTCGACATCAAGGCCGAATATTCCGTGCTGATCGCCTCGTCGGTGAAGTGGATAATCTGGGTGAAGCCCATCGTGCGCTCGTAGAACTCGACCCACTCATTCATCTTGCCAAGCTCCACATTGCCCACCACATGGTCAATCGCGGCGAGGCCCGCCTGGCGCGCGCGCTGGGCGTCGGTCGGCATGACGGCGCGATACCCCGGCAGGAACGGCCCGGCGTAGTCGTCACGCTCGATGAAGCTGTGAATCGTCTCGCCGTAGGTATAGATGGCTGAGCGAACAACACGCCCAAAGCTATCTTCGCTGACGGTTGGCTCCATCGCGGGACGCGCGCCCCGGCTTACAGTCTCCTGGAAGGCTTTGGTGGCATCGGGCACTTGCAGGGCAATGTCTTTCACGCCGTCGCCATGCTCCATCGTATGCCGCGCGATGGGGCTATCGCCTGTCAGCGCGCTGGTCAGCACGAGGCGGATTTTGCCCTGCTCCAACACATAGCTGGCGCGGTCGCGCACGCCTGTTTCAAGTCCGGCGTAGGCGATAGGCACAAAGCCAAAGGTCGTTTCGTAAAAGTGCGCGGCCTGCTTGGCGTTGCCCACATAGAACTCGATGTGATCCCAGTTCTTGATGGGCATGAACTCTTCTTGTTGTGCAGCGCGCAGTTCGCCTTGTTTGGTGTCAGCCATAGCTATAGCGGCTCCTTAACCCCATTGTTGTGGGCAGACTATGCCAGGCCGCCACAGTGTGCGGCGCAGGCGTGATCGCTTACTGTCATACTGTCTATGCCGCATTATAGCACGCGCCGCTTTGGATGGCGATTGGAACCAATGACACGCAGGCCACACACCAGTGATGATGTGTGGCCTGCGAACGTGCTGCTTGATAGAGTGATGGCGTCCCCTGGTGGGGTAGGACGCCGGATGAATATGGTCGGGGCGAGAGGATTTGAACCTCCGACCCCCACAACCCCATTGTGGTGCGCTACCAGGCTGCGCTACGCCCCGTTGCCCCTACAGCATAGCACAGTCGGCGGCGTCCGTCAAGCCATAAATCGCACCCAACCGATTAGCGTATGTCGTCGTCATACTCGTCGTCCGACTGTTCCTCATAGTATTCATATTCTTCATATTCGCCATACTGCTCATTCTCTTCATCGTCTTCGAGCGGCTGGCCATACTCGTCGTATTCGAGATAAGCGACATCGCGCACGTAGGGATGGCGGCGCAGCAGATCGCAGATTGCCGCCTCTGAGCCTGGACGCACGCTCGCCAGGAAGCCATGCTTGCGAGGAATCAGACGCATCGGGCGGGCGGAGCTATTCATGAGCAGGCGTTGCGCCTGCCCCACGGCAACACCCTGGCGGAAGAATACCGCTATGCGCCCTGGCCCCAGGAACGGCGCCTGCTGGCGCGCCGGGCCGCCCTCAAAACGATCTATCAATCCCTGCGCCGCCTGCTCCATATGATCATGCAGCCGCTTGAAGTTTTGTCCGGCGGCGGATTGCGCGCGCTCGGTCAATTCGCGGGCAGTTCGCGCCAATCGGCCAAACACATCGCCCAGGCGCGTTGTCTGCGGCGCCGGTTCATGCGCAGGGATGGGATATTGGCCGCTGGAACGGGCGGCGTGCTGATACTCAAGCGCGGTTCCCAACCCTGGCCGCAGGTCAGACCACCACTGGCGCACCACCTGCGCCACCTGCGGGGAATCGTCGGTCGCGTCCTCACCATGCTCATGCGCGATACGGTGGCGGCGTAGCTCCTGAAGACGGCGCATACGGGGATTCGACATCTCCGCTGGCGAGACACCCGGCGGCGGGGTAGGAACAACACGCCCCTGCGGCGAGGCCAGCCTCGGCTCATTTGGCGAGGTGAACGTCGGGCGACGAGGCGCTAGCGTCCCATAGGGAGTGGTTGGGCGGGTCGGGCGCGCGGCTGGACGCGGCGCGGGCGGCCTTGGGGTGACGGCTTGCTGGGTGGGCGCGTCTTCAGGCGCAATGGGCGTGCGCGTGGTGATGGAAGGACTCGGCGGCCACGAAAGATGCTCGCTCGTCTCCGTCAGGAAGTCGCCCTGCCTGCGCTCATCAGGCGCAGCATGCGCATCTGGCGCTGGCGGTGGTAGCTGTTGCGCCGGGCGTGTTTGCAGAGATTGCAACGATTGAGGCGGCTGTGTTTCGCGCAACTGGCGCGCCTGCTCGGCAAGCTGTGGCAACGTCTGTGGCGAGAGCTGCACCGTCGGCTGATCGGCAATTGACCACTCATCCACCTCGTCGCCAATCTCGTCGCTTCCCTCGTTGGCGTTCTGCGGCGCTGGCTGATCCTCTTGCGCTGGCGCTTGCAGCATGGGCGTATCATCCTGTGGCAAGACGGGGGGCGTAATAGCGCCCGCCAGCGTGTTCCAGCGCGGACGCGACGCTGGCGAACCGGCGGAGATCGCCGTGCGTTGCGCCGTTGCGTCGGGATCAGCCTCTTCTTCGGTTGGCGCCTGTGCGGGGGTTGGCGTCTGAGCCGATGGAGAAGACTCAGGGCGCGCTTGTACGCTCACATCCGTCGGCTCAATCTCATCGAGCGGACGTGTGACCGGCGCACGTTGAAGCGCCGGAGCGGTCTGCGCCATGTCGGGATGGGCGTTTGCCGTCGCTACGGACTCGGTGGAGACATCAGCGACAGGGGTTCCCTCTACGGCGTCAGGGAGAGAGATATTCGCAGAAGCGGTCACAGGCGCGTCTTCACTTGCAGGTGTATCGGACGCAGGGGACGTTGCTATGGCTCCTTCCTGGTCTATGCCTGTCGGAGCCTCTCCATCAGACTGAGGCGTATCTGCATCCGTAGCCCGTGGCGCCGCTTCCTCTGCGTTGAGCGCGTCAGACTGTGTCTCTGCCGCCTGTTTGCGCACGGCTCGTGTGCGCCCCGTTTGCTTCGCCATCGAACATACCCCTCCCGCAGACGAAATCCTGTGTTTTAGAGCATACGCCATACGGCGTACACAACGCGTGGGCGAATAGAGGTAGCATGCCGGAAAGCATGCGGGCTGACGGCCTAGATCATAGATACAGCCCAGTGGGAAAAAAATCCTAGAAGAGTCAATAGACTCAGTAATAGTAGATTAGCCCTTGCTGCTCAAGTTCCCGAAGCAGCGCGACGACCTCTTCAACAGGTTTCGAGGAAAGGCGTGCCAGTTCAACTGTCGTGTGTTCGCCATTCGCCAACAAGAGGATCGCGCGGTGGCTGCGTGTCAGGTGGTGCGAGTTGACCACCGCCATCAGATCACGCAGGTCAGGCGCTCGTCGTGGGCGGCGCTCAAGATTGTTCGGCGCCCCGCCAGGGGTAGGCGACGCCACTGCGCCGTCGCCTACCCAACCGGAATATGGCCCCTGCGGTGTCAGCGCCTCTGGCGACATGCGCCCGCGCGAATCGCTCAAGTTACCACCGCCAAAGGCGCCAGGGCTTCCAGGGTTTCCCGAACGTCCGGTTGCGCCATAGGCGGCGTTCCTCGCGGCGGGCGGTGTCTGCGGCGTCAATGGGCCGTTCTCCGGGCCACCCGGCGCGCCCGATGCGCCTGGGATGTAGGGAGCGCCAGGTGGCAACCCCCAACGTTCGGCGGGTTCAGCGCGGGCGCCTCCCTGTGGGCCGGTTGACGGAGCATGAGAGGGAACATTTGCCAGGCCAGGTGGTCGTTGACCCAATGATGGTGGATAGGCGCCTGGGCGATCCGCAGGTAGCACGCTCTGTTGGGGCTGCGCATAGGGATTCATCTGCTGAGGGGTGGCTGGGGCGGCGACCGGGCGATTCAGCGGGCGCGGCATGCCCTGAGATGGCGGATACCCTTGGGCGCCGCCCGATGAGCGAGATGGGGAAGGAGCCAATGGAGCAAGGGCGTCGCTCGGTTGGTTGTTGGCGCCAAGCCCTCCTGAAACGTTGGGCGCGGGCCGTGGCGCCGTCGTATCAAACGAGAACCGGCAATCGCCCCAGCGCGCCAACATCGCCAGCGCCTCGCGTCCACGCAGGCCCGCCAGCATCGCATAGATTGCGCGCCCCGAGACAAAATAAATCTCGCCCTCTTCGAGCATCGCGCCTGTGCCACGCTCCACCGAAAGCAGGCCAGTTCGGCGGCTCAGCTCCACCACATCTATTACGTTGGCCAAGCGGTCTGTGGCTGTCACCCGTGGCTTCGCCATGATCTTTACCCACGCCCTCTCCGCTGTAATATTCTCAGCAGTTTCGTTCTATCCCCTCTTCTATCGGTTCATCCAGGCGTCTCGATGAACCCTATTGCGCCAAGTATATCATGCGTGTCCAGCGCCACTCAAAGGTATCACCCGTCTGGCGTCCAAAGTAACACTGCACTCCATGCCTTGCAGGTAGCCCGCGATCTCCGGGGAGAACGCTCCAGAGGCTGTATGCAACGGGTAGCCCTGCTTCGGCACGTTCTGTAGCATCCTCTCAGATGCCCCTGAGCGCGGCTTTCAGCTCTCCGCTCCTCTTAGCGCGTGTTGGCCGTTTCAGCCACCTCCGCCGGGCGCCCCGCCCGCACATCTGGCCTCCAGCAGAGATCAGGCTTGCGCGCCGCCAGCGTCTGGTCGAGCCGCCCAACCACCGTCACATGGGGCGCATCGAGCAGCAGCGACGGCTCCTCGCGGGCCTCGCGCGCGATCTGGCGCATCACGGCGATGAACTCGTCGAGCGTTTCCAATGTCTCCGTCTCGGTCGGCTCAATCATCAGCGCCTCGTGGACGATCAACGGGAAATAGATTGTCGGCGGATACATGCCGAAGTCGAGGATGCGCTTGGCGATGTCGAGCGCGGAGACGCCAAGCGCCTTCTGGCGGTCAGCTGAGAGCACAAACTCGTGCATGCACGTGCGATCGTAGGGCAGCAGATAGTCGCTCTTCAGCGCCTGCATGAGATAGTTGGCGTTGAGGACGGCGCTCTCGCTGATGTGGCGCAATCCATCCGGGCCGTTGCTGCGGATGTAGGTATATGCCCGCACCAGCACCAGGAAATTGCCAAAGTTCGCGCGCACCCGTCCAATAGATTGCGGGCCAGCGTCTTGCCAGTAGTAGCCCTCGCGCCCATGCGCGGGCAGCGGCCCCGGCAGGAAGGGGACGAGATGCTTCGCGACACCGATTGGCCCCGCGCCAGGCCCGCCGCCACCATGGGGCGTGCTCATCGTCTTGTGCAGGTTGAGGTGAACGACATCGAAGCCCATATCGCCCGGCCGCGTGATGCCCATGATCGCATTGGCGTTGGCCCCATCATAGTAGAGCTGTCCGCCTGCGTCATGCACAAGCTGCGCGATCTCCACAATGCGCTCATCGAAGACGCCAAGCGTGTTGGGGTTCGTCATCATCAGCGCTGCGATTTTGCCCTCGTATTTTGCAAGCATCTCCTTGAGGTGGGCCACATCCACACCGCCGCGCTTGTCCGACTTCAGTTCCACCGTCTGGTAATTGGCGAGCGTGGCGCTGGCGGGATTGGTGCCGTGCGCGCCATCGGGGATCAGCACGATGTCGCGGTGGATGTCGCCCCGGCTCTCATGATACGCTTTGATGATCATCAGGCCGGTGATCTCGCCATGCGCGCCCGCCGCTGGTTGCAACGTGACACGCTGCATGCCAGTGATCTCGGCGATGTAACGTTCGAGTTCATAGAGCAACTGAATCGCGCCCTGCGTCATGCTTTCACTTGCCAGCGGATGAATGCGTGCAAAGCCAGGCATCGAAGCCGTTTCTTCGTTAATCTTGGGATTATACTTCATTGTGCATGACCCCAACGGATAGAAACCGACGTCCACGCCAAAGTTGCGCTGCGAGAGGTGGGTATAGTGGCGCACCACCTCGATCTCGCTGACCTCTGGCAACGCCGCCGGTGTGGCGCGCTGAAACTCGGCTGGCAGCAGGTCATCGAGCGGCTGCTCAGGCACATCCATCGCAGGTAACACGTCGGAATGGCGGCCAGGCGCGCCCTTCTCAAAAATTAGCTTCTCAACACTCATTCCGCGCTCCCTGTGATCTCTTCAAGCGCCGTCGCCAGCGTCTCAATCTCGTCGCGTGTGCGATGCTCCGTCACACAGAAGAGCAGCGCGTCGCCAAATTCCGGGTAGTCGCGCGCCAGTTCGTAGCCACCGATGATGCTCCGGTCGCGCAATGCAGCGTTGATCTGCTCGGCGGGCAACGGTGTCGCCATTGCAAACTCATCAAAGAAGGGGCGGCTAAAGAGCGGCGAGAAGCCTGGGATTTCCGCGATGCGTTGCTGGGCATGGTGGGCTTTTTGCAGGCATTGCCGCGCCATCGCTTGGAAGCCCTGTTTGCCGAGCGAGGCAAGGTAGATGGTAGCCGCCAGCGCCAGCAGCGATTGGTTTGTGCAGATATTCGAGGTGGCGCGTTCGCGACGGATGTGCTGCTCGCGCGTTTGCAGCGTCAGCACGTACCCCGTCTGGCCACGATTGTCCACCGTCTTGCCGACGAGCCGCCCAGGCGCGCGTCGCACCAGTTCGCTGCGGGTGGCGAAGAGGCCAAGCGCCGGGCCACCGTAGCCCATTGGGCTACCCAGGCTTTGCCCTTCGGCGGCCACGATGTCGGCGTTATACGCGCCTGGCGGCGCAATCACGCCCAGCGAGGCAGGCTCGGTGATGGCGACAATTAGCAGAGCCTTGGAGGCATGCGTCACTTTCTCGATGGCGCGCATGTCTTCGAGCGAACCGAAGAAGTTGGGATGCTGCACGATCACAGCTTTCGTGTCGGGTGTGATCGCCTCTTGAAGCGCGGTGAGCGAGGTGGCGCCGTCTTCCAGGCCAACCTCGCGTAGGGTGAAGCCACGCGCCCAGGCGTAGACTTTGAGCGTCGCACGATACTGTGGATCGAGCGCCCGCGAGACGACCACCTCGCCGCGTCCGCTGGGGCCAACCGCCATCAACGTTGCCTCCACAACGCTTGTCGAGCCATCGTAGAGCGAGGCGTTGGCTACCTCCATCTCAGTTAGCTCACAGACCATCGTCTGGAACTCGTAGATGGCTTGCAGCATGCCCTGACTGAGTTCCGGCTGGTAGGGGGTGTAGGAGGTATAAAACTCGGATCGCTTGAAAAGTTGGGGGACGACGCTGGGGATCACATGGTCATAGCTGCCCGCGCCAAGGAAGGAAGGATAATGATCGAGATCAGCGTTTTGCTCGGCCAACGCCATCAACAGGCGGCGCACATCCGGCTCGCCAAGCGCAGGGGGCAGATCGAGCGGGCGCTTCAGGCGCACCTCGGCCGGGATGGGCGCCAGCAAGTCTTCGATAGAGGTGGCGCCAACCTCACGAAGCATCGCCTCTTGCTCGGCGACAGTGTTCGGAACATAGCTCATGCGTTACCCTCGTTGCGCGTCGCGCAATATGGCCAGATGGCTGTGTTCTGAGCCATCTGACCGGAGGAAGAGACGTGGATGTAGGGGTCATTCACACGGTAGGCAAATGTCCCCACTCTCTACAAATTATAGCTGTCTTGTACAAGACAACCCTGCCGGAGGGCCTGCTCTTCGCGCGCGGCGCGCTCGCTATTCGGGATGCGACGCGACATAGGCGGCGTAGGCGTCGGCATCCATCAGGCTATCGAGTTCGCTGGGATCGCTCATCTTCACGACAATCATCCAGCCTTCGCCATAGGGATCGCTGTTGACGGTCTCCGGTGCGTCTTTGAGCGCCTGGTTGACGCGAGTGATTGTCCCACTGACGGGCGTGAACAACTCGGAGGTCGCCTTCACCGATTCGATGTCGCCGAAGTGATCGCCAGCATTGACCTGGTTATTTCCTGTCTCACCCCAGGGCAATTCGAGGAAGACGACATCGCCAAGCTCATCTTGCGCGTGGTCGGAGACGCCGATATATGCCTCGTCGCCTTCCACGCGCACCCACTCATGTGTTTTCGCAAAGCGCAGATTCTCCGGTTGCTGTGTCTTCGCCATGTGATGATTTCTCCTGACCTATCCCCCCAACCCCCTTCCCCAGATGGGAAGGGGGACGAGGTTTGAATGAACCCTTGTCCCCTTCTCTGAACGGGAAAGGGAGAGCGGCGACGCTATTGGGGACGCTTATAAAATGGAAGTTTGACAATCTCGGCAGGAACAGCCTTGCCGCGAATCTCGACAGCGCCCTGCGTGCCGGGCGCACTGGCGTCTGGCGAGACGTAGCCCATGCCAGCAGCAATGCCCACAGTGGGCAGCGGGCCGCCGCTGGTCAGCTCGCCAATTGCGACCCCTTCACGCAGGATTGCGCAGCCCGCCCGTGGGATGCCACGCTCACGCAGGGCTATTCCCACCAGTTTGCGACGTAGCCCCTCGCGCTTCTCATTGGCGAGCGCCGCGCGCCCGATGAAATCTACGCCCTTATCGAGTTTGATCGTCCACCCGAGGCCCGCTTCGAGCGGAGTGATCTCCTCGGTGAGTTCGTGGCCGTACAGGCAGTAGCCAGCTTCCAGGCGCAGCGTATCCCGTGCACCCAGTCCTGCCGGAACAAGCCCTTCAGAGCGACCGGCTGCCAGCAGCGCATCCCACAGATCGCCCACACGGTCGCTGGCGCAATACATCTCGAAGCCGTCTTCGCCAGTGTAGCCAGTGCGCGAGATCAAGCAATCTATACCCGCGACACCACCCGGACGCGCGTGATAATACGTGATCTCGTCGAGCGGTGTATCCGTCAACGGCTGAAGGATCGCCTGGGCGCGTGGCCCCTGAAGGGCGAGTAGGCCGCGCTCATCCGAGATGTTCGTGAGGGTAAGGTCGGCCTTGTCGGGACGTTCGGCGAGATGATCGAAGAACCAGGCCCAATCCTTGGGCGTTGTGCTTGCGTTGACCACGGCCATATAGTGGTCGGGGCCAAGGTGATAGATAATGAGGTCGTCCAGCGTGCCCCCATCAGGGCGGCAGATCTGCGTGTAGAGCGCCTGTCCCTCGGCCAGCCGCCCAACATCATTGGGCACGAGCCACTGTAAGAAGGGCAGCGCGCCCGGCCCTTCCAGGCGAAACTCCCCCATGTGGCAGACGTCGAACAATCCGGCGCGTTCGCGCACGGCGCGGTGTTCGTCTAAGATGCCCGAATATTGAACCGGCATCTCCCAACCGCCAAACTCGACCATGCGTGCGCCCAGGGCGCGATGGCGCTCGAACAGCGGCGTTCGTAGCAAGCCCGACGATGTGGCTTCAGGTGTGTGATCGGAGTGATCGG
>JAJPIU010000189.1 GCA_021324535.1 Pseudomonadota bacterium | reverse complement strand
ACCGGCCTGATCGAACGACTGGCGACCAGCCCCGACATCGCCTGGGGCGTTGTCCTCCTCATCCCCCTCTGGATGGGCAGGGAATTGATGCTGCGGCGCAACGCCTAGCGTCTGACAGACCAAAAGCCTCGTCGCCGGATGTCTCTCAAGCGACGAGGCTCTCTTTCATACTCATTCACTTTCGGCCCGCGCAGGCAGGCCTCGTGTCACCCATAGGGCGCATCCAGGCAAGACTTCAGCCGCCAGCCGATGTTTCTACTTTCGATGGCAGACTGGTGACGGTCGCATTGCCAAACGCGCGGATGAGCTTGGCGTGATACTCAACAAGCACCCGATGCGCGCGCTCCACATCTTCGTCATGCGGCGTCAGCACGGCGATCAGCGCATGACCTTCCGCCAACGCACGCATGCGGTTCTCCTGGTTAATATCCTCATTACCGCCAAAATTGCGGAACTTCCTCCAGAGGCGCTCCCAGGGAGAAAGCTCACGCTCGCGCTCATGGATACGCGCCAGCGCCTCCGGTCCCTTGAAGACGTTGATAGTATCGCTGGCGAAACCCGCCTGTTGAAGCGCCTTCGCCGCCGCGTCGGCCTCCTGGTAGCTATCAATCTCCGCCACTACGGCGTTATCAACCGGGTAGGTTGTGCCATCCATCACTGGCTGATCGTCATGCTGGTTGTCATGCTTGTTGGCCATGTCGCTCTATCCTCTCTGTGGATTTCCTCTGCTTTCAAGATGGCGGCCGCTGCTTGCGAGCCACACCGCCTCATTCCGTGTCGCAAACCCGGCGCCAGTTGATCCAAATTTGATCCAGCGCGCCACCGGCTCATGCCTCAAAAGCGGCTCACGAGAGGTTCCAGACATCCATATTGGAGAAGGCAACATCAGTTGGCGCGCTATAGTCCGCCGCAAAGAAGCCAAGAACCCCGGTAGGCGATGTGGTGTTGGTGAGCGAGGCAATATACACTCCGTTGGCGAAGACATAGATATTGGGGCCAAACGCCAGCACGCTCAACAGGTTCGATGCGCCCACGCCCTTGTCAATCGCGCTGTTTTTGCCCGTGACGATGCGATGGCCGGTGCCCTGCCCGTGCAGATATTCCGTCACATCATAGGTCTGGTCTACTCCCACACGGAAGCGATATTGCGGCGCGGTATAGTCGGTACCGTTTTGGCGGAAGATCAATCCGCCGCCGTTCCCTGCAATCACCTGCATCTCGGCCTCAAACACAAAGTTGCTGAACGTCTGCGCATGCTCAAAGCACAACGCGACATAGTTCTTTTGCTCTGCGATGGCGTGGTAGCCGTTATCGCGGAAGAAGCAAGAGGTCGCGTTGGGTACCTGGAAATACTCCCAAGTGTTGGCGTCCTGTCCGGCCAGCGGGTCGGCAAAGGATGGCTTGTCGGCTGTGCAGATGTTCAGCAGTTGCTGCGCTTCTGATGGGGGAAGATTCGGATGCGCCTGGATGAAGGCGCCCGAACAGGTGATGACCGGCGTTGGCGTGGGCGTCGTGGGGCGACCGGTCGCCGTCACCACACGGATCACTGTGACTGTGCTGCCACAGGCGTTGAGCAGCAACGCCGCCAGCGCAAGCGACGAAATAAAGACCAGGACGAATGGCAGAGAAGCGGCGGAGCGACGTAGGGCCGCTTTTCGCGTTGACATCAACGAGAAAACCTCTTTCGATGTACAGCGGTTCAGAGCGCACGCGCATCATCCTGACGAGATGTGGCGCGTCAGCATGAATCAACACATGCCAATATATGCCATGGCGTGGTACACTGTGCTGCGTACAACGCTGTGCTTTGCGGTTGTTGGTTCTTCATTCTTCCACAACGAAGATGAGAACCCCTATCAACATCGGCAATAAAGACCAGACAGACCAGGAGGCAAATGACATGCAGATTGGCGTCTTGACGGGCGGCGGCGATTGCGGTGGACTCAATGCGGCGATCCGCGCAATAGTGATTCGCGCGGCGCACGCCGGACATCAGGTGATCGGCGTCTATGATGGCTGGGCAGGTATGGTGGAGGGGCGTGGCGCGCCGTTGAGCGTCAAAGAGGTCGCTGGCATCGTCGGCCTTGGCGGCACGATCCTTGGCAGTTCGCGCACAAATCCTGAGAAGGTAGAGAACGGGATGGAGCGCGTGGCGCAGAGCTTTCAGACGCTTGGGCTGGATGCGTTGATCGCCATCGGCGGCGATGATACGCTGAGCGTGGCGGCAAAGCTGGTGGATCGCGGCCTGCACGTTGTCGGCGTGCCCAAGACGATGGACAATGATCTCAACGCTACCGACGCCTGCATCGGCTTCGATACGGCGGTGGAGCGCGTGGCGACGGCATGTGATATGCTGCGCACCACAGCGGACTCGCACCATCGCATCATCGTGCTTGAGGTGATGGGACGCGACGCGGGCTGGGTGGCCACCGAGGGCGGCCTGGCTGGCGGCGCTGACATCATCCTCGTGCCAGAGGAGAAATCTGACCTGAACGAACTGGCTGAGCGGCTGAAGCGGCATCGTGACGCAGGGTATTCGTCGAGCCTGGTGGTGGTGGCCGAGGGCGCGACCATCGAGGGGCTGCCAGCGCAAGAGGCGACCGGCAAGGTAGATGCCTTTGGGCATCCGCAGTTGGTGACACGCGCAGTGGGCGAGGCGCTTGCCGATCATCTTGGCAATCTGACGAAGATAGACACGCGCTCGATGACGTTGGGCCACCTGCAACGTGGCGGCGCGCCAACGGCATTCGACCGCATCCTGGGCGCTCGCACGGGCGCAGCGGCGGTTGACCTCGTGCTAAAGGGTGACTTCGGCAAGGTTCCCGTCCTGCACGGCGCCCAGATTGTTCCCATTCCGCTGAGCGAGGCGGTCGCGGTGAATCGCCATGTTGACATTGATCTCTATCATCTAGCGGCCTCGCTGACGCCAACCGAGTGATGCTCAGGCGAACGAACGGGGCGGGCGCGTCAACGCGCGCCTAAAGGCTGGCAGCCACAAAGGCCGCCTGCGCGGCCTGAGATGTGACAAGTCGAATTGCGGTCAGGCGAGAGGAAGAGCTTGCTGCGCGGTAGGCGCCACACAAGTAGCGCCGCGCTCCAGGGCGACCCCGCATCGGTGGCATGGATACCCACTTGTCCATACGTGATCTCGTCTGAAGTACCGCCATCCCTGGCGGCGCGCGATCCTATGTCCTATGCGCCATGCGCGCTACACTGATTGAATGCTCTGCTCTGAAACAGAGGAGGCACGCGATGAGCCTCAACGACGAGAATGTCACCCCGGTGGCAGCGGAAACTGTAGCGCCCACTGCGCCTACAATGGAGCAGCACACCGCCGATCCCGCGCCGCATGCCATATCGCGCACGGCAGCCAGCACTGATGGGGCCACCACAACACCGCTGGTAATCCTCAATCCTGCGGCGAACCGTGGCCGCACAGCGCGCTTGCGTCCGTTGATCGCGCGGGCGCTGGCCGATGGGCGCGCCGAACTGGCGATCACCCAGGCGCCAGGGGACGCCGAACGGCTGGCGGCTCAGGCAGGGCTGGCCGGGCGGAGTGTGGTGATCGTCGGTGGGGATGGCAGCATTCGCGAGGTGGGAAGCGGGCTGCTGGCGGCTGGGGCAATCACGCCGCTGGGCATTGTTCCGGCGGGGAGTGGCAACGACTACGCTCTGCGCGCGGTTGGCCTGCCAGCCGATCCGCTTCAGGCGCTGAAGGTCGCGCTCCATGGCATTCCCACGCCAATGGATGTCGGCATGGTCAACGGGATGTATTTCTTCAATGCGCTTGGCGTGGGGCTGGACGCCAACATCGCCGCCAGAGCCGAGCGCCTGAAACGCTATCCCCTGATGACGGGGCAGGCGCTCTATTGGGCATCAAGCCTGACGGAGCTGCTTTTCCGCTACAACCGCTGTCCCGAACTGACGATAACCTGCGACGCCGCGCCCGACGAGCGCAACCAATACGCGCTGGCCGACCTGAGCATCGGCCCAACCTATGGCGGCGGCTTCCGCATCAATCCCGACGCCGATCCCTCCGACGGCTACTTCAACCTCTGCGCCATCACCAAGCCCTCGCAACTGCGCGCGCTCCGCTTGCTGCCGTTGGTGGAGCAGGGCAAGCACCTCGATCAGCCGGAGGTGAAGCGGCTGCTCGTGCGGCGGGTGACGTTTACGGCGCACCAGCCCATCTTCGCGCACCTGGACGGTGAGGTGATCAGCGCGCACCGCTTCGAGGCGCACATCCTGCCGGAGGCGCTGCGGGTGCGCAGGCCGGAGAAGCCTGCCGCCTCTTAGGCGCTATGTGTATCGCGTTGCCCCTGTTGCGATTGCTGCTGTTCATAGGCGGCAATGGCGTCTATGATTCCCTGTCGCAAGCGATAGACGCGATACAGCGCCTGTCGCGCGTCTTCAAGCAATTTGGGATCATGCTGGCTTGCGAACAGATCGGCTTGGCGGTCGGCGACAATCGCCTGGAAGCGTTCCAATCCCGCACGGTATCCTGCCAACTCCTATATGGTGTTTTGAAGAGCGGAGGGATAGAGCGTCATGAACATGAATATCATGGAGTTGTTGAACCTGGTGGACGAGCGGCTCAGGCCGCTGGCGGTCGCCGATGAGAACGCATTGCTAGTGGTTAGACTATTTTGAAATGGCGAGAGGAGGTGGTATGGTACAGGAACAGATTGCCCCCAAAGGAGGTTCCCATGCCACGCAGTCCGCTCGCGTTTACCTT
>JAJPIU010000078.1 GCA_021324535.1 Pseudomonadota bacterium | reverse complement strand
GTTGTTCGTCACGACAATTTGTGTGACAGTATCATTCGATAAGAAGCCTGGGACATTTGAGGATGTGGAAATAGAGCATCCTGCTACCGTCAGCAGGGCTGCTGCAATGCAAGTCGCCAACACCAGCTTTTTCAGGTTCATGGTCTTATCCTTCGTGATGAACTCCCTTATCTCCTGTACTCAGTCATGGTATATATCGTACTACTTACTAAGTACGACTACATAATAACAGATAGCGATAGGTATGTCAAGTGACGCCAGGCGCAAAAATGCCCTTTCGCAGGGCGCATAGGAAAGGGGCATGGAGTGCTTCGCCGGATGGTAGTTCTCTATTGCGCCTGCCCGCTTCCGGCGTCAGCCGGACGTGGACGGTTCAGCGCGGCGTAGACCTGTTGCAATGTGAGAGCGGCGCGTATCTTCTGCGCCATCTCGTCGCTCAGCGTGCCTTTCGCCTGCGCCAGCGGAAGCGTCAGCCGGGCCAGCGCAATATACGCCTCGTTGAGCGGGGCCAGTGTCTCCTCGCGCGTCGTGTTGGCTTCTTCATGATCATCCTTTGGGCGCTCTGCGCTGGGTGAAGCATCTGATGATTGTTGCGATGAGGGTGGCTGCTGCGATTGCGGCGCTGGCAGCGTATGTGTACGTAGCCAGGCCAGGTGCGTTGCGATGGTAGAGAGGTCGCCACGGGCAAGTGGCCCCGTCAGTGCGTCAGGTAGGCCAACCTCGTCAAGATTTTCCACCGAGGCGCGTGTAAGCGGCAGGAGGGCAGCCAGCGCCTCGTCTGGCGCGACGCCAAAGCCCTCCCACAGGGCGACCGCCGCGCCAAGCAGCCCCACCACATAGTTTGAGGCCAGCACGGCGGCCAGATGATAGGGCGCACGATCCGCAGCCGTCAGCATGATGACCCGCCCATCCAACAAGACAACCAGCCCGCGCAACGTCTCGGCAAGCTGCGCATTCGCCGCCTCCAGCGCCCAAGTCACTCCTGCCAGTCGCGCCAACACCGCTTCGGGAGGCTCCTCGCGGAGCTGTGCGGGGAACGTCATCAAGGGATGGAGCGCCGCTATACGCGCGCCAAGCCTGCTGGCGGCGGCCAATCGTTCCACGCTGACCGCGCCGCTCAGGTGGATGACTCCCTGTCCCTTGCGCCAGATGGGGAGCGCGGCGATGCTACTGAGCGTATCATCCGGCGTGGCGATGAAGACGAGATCGCTCAGCGCCACGACCTCGCCAGGCGCCTCCACCGCCGCACAGCCGACGATGCGCTTCGCCAGCCGCACGGCGTTGTCTCGTCGCAGCGCGCAGACAGCGACCACCCTGGCCCCACGCTCCGCCAGCGCCAGTGCCAGGGCGCTACCCACAGCGCCCGCGCCAATGATTCCAATTCGGCCAATGCGCGCTCGGTTTTCTAGAAGGGTATCCGCCTGTTCGCTCATCTTCGTTCCGCCCTCTCAAAAATCTGGACTTGCGTTTCGTTCGTGAATATGATAGTATAGTAAAGCGTTGAGCGTATGCGAAGCGCCTGGGCCTGTGGCGCAGCTGGGAGCGCGTCTGCATGGCATGCAGAAGGTCAGGGGTTCGAATCCCCTCAGGTCCACCATATTTCACATCTTGTGAAAGGCCACCCATGTTTTTATGGGTGGCCTTTTTTGTTCGAGTTAGCTTCCGAATGTACGCCCGTCCTTCTCTCTATATACATATGTGCGGCCATAGCCGAATTGGGGGATAGGCGCGGCGCCCCATTGCCCATTTTCCTCGGCTATGGTATACTGGCGCGGATCGCAGTAGTCGCCGAGCAGTCGCCGATTCCTGCGGCGAAGCGGCGGCGTGGCTCTCAGACGTTCAGAGACGCTCGAAACGCAAGAGAAAGAGCGAGAGAAGATTGGGAGGCCGTGTCAGCCAACCTCTCGGCGAACACGAGCGCGTAGCGTCTTGGCGCGCGTCAAAGCTCAGGGCTGCGACCGGCGTCTACGCGAAGAAAGGACAACCACGGCAATCTATGGGCAAGTACAAACTGTGGCTACATCATCAGGAGATCGGGCGGCGGCTGCGCGATCAGATTAGTACGCTCGAACAAGAGCGCGCGCGCGTGCAAAAGATGGCGCCCGCTCACGCGACCAGCCTGCCGGAACTGGAAAATCCGATCATCACCGCCTTGCTGAGCTATACCCAGGCGGGCAATCGCCTCAGCAACATTGATGTGATTCAGGCGGCCATGCCCCCGCTGGACAACGACCCGGACCAACGTCAGCCCGCGCTTAGCGGCGCGACCACTGCCGGAAGCAGTGCCACCGCTCCCGCCGCAGCCCCAGCTGCGGATGAGGCGGTTGTCGCGCGTCTGCTGGCGCGGGCGGAACAGATGTCGGGCGACCCTTTGGAGCAAATGCAAGCCTTGGCGCGCTCCAGAGAGGCGGCTGACTACATAGCTTCTTCAGAGTCTCCGGCTGCTGCGGCGTCCGCCCAGGCGATGCAAACCGGCGCTTCGGCGCAGCGCGCAGACTCTGCTTCCACCGGTTCGTCTTCCGGTTCTTCCGATTCAGCGGCTTCTTCGTCATCCGCCCAGGCCAACTCGGTGGGCGGTTGGTGGCAGCGCCGCCAGATGGACGACGAATAGCGAATAGCGCGGAACGAATCAAACGACTTGGTGGAATAAGGCGATACCTACTGACGAGCAGAACGTAACACGTGTGATTGGGAAGGTGTGGGGCTTACTTATGGCATCCAATCCAGAAGCAGTAACCCAGCTCTATGAGCAAATCCCCCTGGCGGCCATGCAGCGGGTCTCCGATAGCTACATGGCCTGGTATGTGAACCGAGTCACCCAGGAACTCGATAAGATTACCGGCGAGCGGCGCGCCGAGTTGCGCGACAACGACGCCAAAGAGGCGTCGTATCGTCCCTCGCCCAATGAACTGAGCGCCATCGAGCGGTTGCAGCGGAGCGGTGTGACCGGCGTTGATCTGCTCGACCGCATGGTGGAGCAAGGCGAAGACTGGCTGATGCTCACGATGCGACGGCTCGATCACTTCGAGCGCACCGGCCTTGCTCCGAAGGACTATTCAACCTGGTGCGAACACGCGCTCAGTGGCGCGTATGACTGGATCGACCACGAGCGCCTGGGCACCGCAGCCGCCACAGCCCCGACAGGCGGAGCGGCGACGGCTACAAGCGCGGCGGCTACCCGCCCGGCGACCTCGCCCGCAGCGAGCAGCCCCGTCGCTGGGGTGCCCGATTGGCTGAGCAGCCGCAACACGCCGCGTAACGCTGGCGGCGCCAGCGACGAGAGCACAGCGCCCGTGCCAAGCGTGGCCCCGCGCTGGAACGACAATGGCTACTATGGCCCCGGCCAGCAGCAGGGCGCTAGCCAGAACGGCCAGCCCGCGCAGGCCGATGGCGACGATAGCAAGGGGCGGAATATCTTCCGCATCTTCTCCAACTAAGCGGCCAGCGCCAACAGGAGCGCATACCTCTTTGGCGTCCATTCTTTTCTCGATGAGAAGGGGATGGATGCTTCTTTTTGTGTAGCGCATGGTGTATTGCGTTATGTATTGCGTTCTCTTGCCACTGCTGCTATACTGGCCTCAGCAATGTGCGGGGAGAGGAAGTGTTTTGTGGCGAGTTTGCAGGTCTATCAGGCGTTGTTGACATCGGAGGCCAGCGTACAGCGTATCAAGGCGCTCAAGCGCGAGATCGAACGCGCGGGTGGGCGTGTCCGCATGACCGTCAACGGTAGCGTGACAGTCGTCGCGCTTGAACTTCCTCCACCACTGACCCCTGCGCGCTTCGCGCCAGACCTGCCCTTTTACCCTGTATGATCGCATGCGAGCGTTGTTGTCTGTTTTTCACGGACTTGAAAGCGCAGAAGAGGCTTTTTGATGGGACTGTTCCGCTGGCTACGGCGAGGGAAAGACAAAACCACAACAGTAGAGATGTACGCGACTACCGAGGCCGGGCGCCGCCACCTGGTTGGCGTTCCCTACACCCTTCCCAAGGACGATCAAGAGATCAGCCGCCTGGATTTCCAGCATTATATGCTGCGCTACACCTTGCGGGGTGACTATGCGGCGCCCATTCAGCGGCCCAGACGCATCCTGGATGTGGGCTGCGGCACGGGCCGCTGGCCGCGCGAGATGGCACAGATTTTCCCCGACGCAGAGGTGTTCGGCATTGACATCGCTGACGCCGACCCCAAAACCGAACCGCCGCCGCCAAACTACCACTTTCAGATCGCCAATGTCTTCGAGGGGCTGCCCTTCCCCGATGGCTCGTTCGACTTCACCCATGCCAGGCTGCTGAGCGCCGCTGTTCCGTGTGCGCGCTGGCCGCAAGTTGTCAGCGAGATGATGCGTGTGACCTGCCCCGGCGGCTGGATCGAGTCGCTCGAAGCAATGCCCCTGCGCGATGGTGGCCCTGGCATCGCGCAATTGAACGACGGCATGTTTCAGATGTGTGAGGCGCGCGGTATAGACGCCAACTATGGCGTCCACGTGCAGGAGTTGTTTCGCGCCAGCGGCCTGACCAATATGCTCTCCCGCGAGATACTCATCCCTATGGGCAAATATGGCGGGCGCATCGGCACGATGATGGCTACCGATTGGCTGGCGATCTTCACAGGCTTGCGGGGGCCTGTGACGGCGACCACCTCGATGTCGGCGGACGCCTACGATCAGGCGTTGGCCAGCGCCCGCGAGTACGTGAACACAGATCGCTGCCGCTGTGTCGCCCCGTTCATTCTCTGTTACGGCCAGAAGAACTAGCGGAAACAGCGTGTCTTCCGCCATGTTTGCATGTGCTCATGTCTAGATTGGCCTGGCGTACATGCGAGAAATTGGCGCTTGCGGTGAGCCAATTCGGTTGGATATGCTTCTACAAGAAAGGGGCGTATCTGGGGCGTAAGCGTGCGCTTCCCGCGTTCCCCATGAGAGGAGTTATCCGTGAGCAACCAACCCGATGAAGTGGCCGAGAGCGCGCCTGCGCCAGCCGAGCAAAGCGCGTTGGCAGACAGGATCGAGAGCAGTCCCCGTTCGCGTATCAGGCGACACCCGGAGCGAAGGGTTCCAGAGAGGACTGAAGAGATTTTGCGGACGGGCAAAGTGGCGCATATTGCTTTTGTCGTTGACGATCAACCTTATATCCTCCCCTGTACGTATGATTATCATGAGGGGATTGTCTATGCTCATGCTGCGGTGGTCAGCCGATTGGCGCGCTCCTTGCGAAAGGGTATACCGGTAGCGATTGAGGTGACGCTGCTCGATGGGTTGGTCGCTTCGCGCGCGGCGTCATCGCACTCGATGAACTATCGCAGCGTGGTCGTGTTTGGTCGCGCGCAGATAGTAAGTGATCTGGCGGAGAAAAGCGCGATCTTCGAGCGGATGACCGTGCGCTACTTCCCTAATCGCACGCTTGGGCGAGATTATCAGCATGCGACGACTGCGCAGCTACGCGGGGTGGAGATGTTCGCGATCCCTATCGAGGAGGCCAGCGCCAAGGCGCGGTCAGGCCCGCCGCTCGGCCCGCACGACGCCGATCCCGATGCGCCCGGCTCCGCCTTTGTGACGCCGCTTCCAGGCCTCGATATGTAGGGATATGGCTCTGGGTGTGGCGCGCTGAAGAAGACATAGAAAAGAAAAAGAAGAGGATATATATACATGGAATCCACCGATCAAGCCAGCGACGCCACAGCCACGACCCAGGTGATTAGCCAGCCGTTGAGCGCGCCATCCACTGAGGAGACTGCTCCCCAGCCGACTGCTCCACAGAAAGTGGTTGCGCAGCGCCAGCGTAGACACTGGGCCTTGAGCGCATTCTTCCATGTCTTGGGACTCCTCGTTGGTGTGGCGCTTGGCGTTGTGCTGACAGTGGGCTACCTGGTCTGGCTCACGCCATCGGCGCAGCCGACGCTGCCAAACACAAGCGCCGCCACGGGGCCGGGAACAATTTCTATCACTGTGGACGACGCCTTCTTGACGACCGTTACCCAAACGGCGATCAGTAGCGCCAACACGCCGGTGCCGATCACCAATGTGCATGCGCATATTCTGGCTGGTGACTCCATCGTGATCACCGGCCAGACGCCGCCAATCTTTTTCTTTGGCCCAGGCCACTTCAGCGCGACAGCGCAGCCAGTGGCGCATAACGGACGCCTGGGGGTGCATCTCATCAAGGGATCGCTTGGGGGCATTAACGCGCCTACCCAGGTATTGAAACTGATCGAAGCGAATATCAATCAGCAGCTTGGTGGCACAGCCTTCGCGCCCATCATTGGCAATACACAGTATGTGGTTGTCGGCGTGACAACAACCGCCGGGCATATGACACTGACGCTCCAACCGCAACGGGCCGCGCCCTGAAGATAGGTCTCCCTTACCTTCTCTTCCACCCCTCTTCTCATCTAGGGGAAAGGGGTGTTGTTTCTCATCGATCATCTACAATTACCAGGCGCGCCGCATCGTGTGGAATCATTATCGAGACGGGAGCGCCTGACGCTATCCCCAGCGCCAGCCACTCGCGCGGCGAACACAGCGCCGTGACACAGGCGCCCTTTTCCTCTGTGGCGCTCTCCTGTGTTCCTCGTGTTCCTAGCGCCACCCGCACGCGATAATATGCGCCTGCGTCGGTTGCCCGCCTGACGCGCCCATACAACTCCAGCCCTTTCTGTACGCTGAAGACCTTCTCAGCATCAGCCGATGCACGCAATTCCAGCCGTTCCGCGCGGAGCGCCAGGGCTAATCGCTCGTTTGCGGCAGACGCCTGCGCCTGTGGGAGGATAAGCGCCTGCCCATCCTCCAGGATAACGCGCGTTGTATAAGCGCCACCCGGTTCGGTTGAGCGGATCGGGAGGATATTTTCCCAGCCGAAGAGACGCACGGCGGTGGTCGTGGGCGGGCTGGCGAGTGTCGCGCCAAGTGGCCCCTGGGCCACTACCCGCCCTGCGCAGAGCGCCACCAGTCGATCCGCCAGCGCGCGCGCCTCGCTGAGATCGTGCGTCACGAGCAGGGTAGGGATGCCGCTGGCGGTGATGATTGCACGCAGGTCGTCGCGGATCGCCTCGCGAGTTGGGGCGTCGAGCGCGCTCAACGGCTCATCCATCAGCAACGCGGCAGGCTGCGCGGCCAGCGCCCGCGCCAGCGCCACCCGTTGCGCCTCGCCGCCGGAAAGCTGCGCCGGACGGCGACCCTCGAAGCCAGGCAGCCGCACAAACTCCAGCAATTCGGCGATCCGTTGGACGCGGCGCTCGCGCATCCCAGGATTGAGCCAGCCCTGCAAGTGATAGTGATAACCGCCTTGCCCCGGCGGCAAGCCATAAGCGATATTTTGGGCGACGGTGAGGTGGGGGAAGAGCGCGTAGGATTGCGGCACGTAGCCGATGCGTCGTTCACGCGCCGGTACCATGGCGCCTTGTGTGGTATCCACCAGCGCGACACCGTTGAGAGAGATTACGCCATGTGAGATGCGCGCCAGCCCGGCGATGGCCTGGAGCGTCAGGCTCTTGCCTGCGCCGGATGGCCCCAGCAGCGCGGTGATCCCAGATGGAGCCGCGAACGCGGCCCGCAGATGAAAGGAGCCACGGTGTAGGCCAAACGCGACGCGCAATCCCTCGGCGTCTGGGCGAGTGCCTTGCATAGATGCTGCGTTCTGGATTTCGTTCTCACTCATACGCTTGGCGGCTGGCGTTTCATTGAGTTTCATGGGCGCCTGCCTGTCGTATCGGGAACGCTTGCGCCGGGGATGTGGCTGTGCGTCGTGGCAAGCTGCGCCAGGCCAATCGCTACTACACTTGCCGCCAGTGAGAAGAGCGCTAATGGCAGCGCGGCAGGTGTGCCCTCACCGGTCAGTTGCACGTAAATGTAGACCGGCAGGGTGTAGGGGTGGTAGGCCAGCACGGCGGTCGCGCCAAACTCGCCAAGCGCGCGCAGCCAGGTGAGGATCAATCCTGCGATCACGCCGCCGCTGGCCTGGGGCAGGCTGATCGTCCAGAAGATGCGCCAGCGTGAGGCTCCGAGCGTCGTGGCGACTGCTTCTGTTGCCGTGGGAACTGCCTCGAAGGCTGCGCGCGCCGCGACGATGGCGAAGGGAGCCGCGACAAACGTCTGCGCCAGCACGACACCAGTGAATGTGGTATCTAGCTCATTGCCCTGGGCGGCGAAGAAAGAGCCAATTGGCCCATAGGGGCCATACAGCAGCAGTTGGATGATACCGCTGACGACGGCAGGGAAGACCAGCGGAATATAGACAAGCAGCGTCACCAGCCAGCGCAAGGGGAAGCGCCAGCGCGCCAGCACGTAGGCCAGCGGGATGGCGCCAAGCGCGATGATCACCGTCGAGATGGTTGCGCTCTCCAGTGAGGTTTCGAGCGCGCCAATCGCCAGCGGATCGCCCAGCGTGGCGGGCACGTCGCGCCAGGGTTCGACGAACAGCAGATTGACCAGCGGAGCTGCGAGATAGGCCAGCGCGAGCGCCGCCAGCAGCCCTAGCGTCAGCGCGCCCATCTCCGGCATGATGAATCTGCGGCTTTCCCTGGCGTCTGCCTTCACACTGGCCTCCTCTTTGTGGCGCTCGCTATTTGCCGATCATCACTTCAGTGGACTTGATGATCACCGTGACCTGATCGCCGGTCTTCACGCCGAGCCGTTCCACCGAGGCGCGGGTGATCGTCGCGACGACCGTCTGGCCGCCCACGTCAACCTCGACTTCGGCCATGATTGTGCTCAGCTTGACATCGGTCACGGTTCCTTTGAGCTGATTGCGTGCGCTGAGTTCCATCGTTCCACCTCCCTCACGCTAACTGGCATATTGTGTTAGCCCCGCCGGAACCTTACTGGCGTCTCCGGTAAAGGTAAACGCTGTAGGTAGAATACCATCGTTATGCAGTATCCCCTGCCCGGCGCTCCCCAATAAGTATTGCACAAACGCCACGGCCCCCGCCTCGTTTTTGACCGTACTGGGGATGGTGACGCTGTAGATAATAGGGCCACCGGTCTGTTTGC
The DNA here is from genome assembly GCA_021324535.1 of Pseudomonadota bacterium. Taxonomy (GTDB): domain Bacteria; phylum Chloroflexota; class Ktedonobacteria; order Ktedonobacterales; family JADMIN01; genus JAJPIU01. Next base: position 20,639 of record JAJPIU010000078.1, on the reverse strand, counting down.
CGGTTGCGCCGGTATAGCTGGCCTGGGCGTAGTACGACTTCAGGCTAGGCTGGCTCAGGTTGATCTGGTTGGGTAGCGTGATGTAGGGGATGTGCGCGTCAATCGCCTCGTTGAGGTAGAAGAAACCCGCGTCGAGCTGGCCGGAGGTCAGCCGCGCCACCAGCGTCTCTTCCGGGAAAATCTGTGAAGCATTCTCAGGGTCGCCAAGAATCTTTTGTGAGAGGCCTGGCTGTTTGTAGTAGATCTCCGCCAGTTGCATGGTGTAGAGGGTATAGACGCCTTTGGGGTCGAGCTTTGGATCGGTGCGCCCGATGCGGATGCCGGGCGACTGCAACACCTGATACCACGGCGTTGAGCCGTTGGCCGCCGCCTGCAACTGTGAAGCGAAATGGCTCTGTGGGCTGTAGCCGATCACAATCGAGGTTGCGCCGAAGTTGATATGCCAGTTGACGAGATTGCCGTTCGCCGCGCCTTCCAGCGTGTCATAGGCCTTCGATGAGGCGCTGATGAACACATCGGGCGAGATCAGCCTGCTTTTGATCTGGTTGGCCAGCGCCGTCGAACCGGCGCCTTTGCCCTGAAAGCCATAGCCGCTCGCTTTAGTGAAGTCAGGCCCAAGCGTGTGCTCCATCAGGTTGACCAACGACCCCGCATACACTACGTTGACGGTTCCCTTACTGGTGGTTGTCCCTGATGATGAGCCGCCGCAACCCGCCAGCGCCATCGCCAGCGTACTGAGGATCACAATTGCGCCCATTGCCACCGTTGCGCCATGCCAAAGAGATGATCGCGCCATGCCTACCTCCTGCTCGTCTTGCTATTCACAACATGAATACTCACGCAATGAGTATAACAAGCGAAACACAAGAGGGTCAAGAGGGCGCGGTGGTGGGAGGCGGCTTACTTTGAGACGTTGAAGCGGAACTCGATGATGTCGCCGTCGCGCACCACGTAATCCTTGCCTTCCAGGCGCACATGGCCATGCTCGCGCGCCGCCTTCATTGAGCCGCCATCGGCGATCAGATCGTCGTAGTGAACGACCTCCGCCCGAATGAAGCCGCGCTCGAAATCGGTGTGAATCTTGCCCGCCGCTGTGGGGGCCTTCGATCCTTTGGGGGTTGTCCAGGCGCGCACCTCGTCTTCGCCTGCCGTCAGGAAGGAGATCAGGTTGAGCGCCTTGTAGCCCGCCTGAATCACGCGATCCGTCCCCAGCTTGGGCAATCCCAGCGCTTCGAGATACTCAGCCGCGTCGGCCTCAGAAAGCTCGCCAAGCTCGGCTTCCAATTTGGCGGCCACGGCAATCACTGCCGCGTCCTCCGCATGCGCGCGGTCACGCAGTGCAGCGACTGCCACCAGATCAGCGCGTGAGGGATCCGCTGGCGGAGTTCCCGTTGGCTGTTCGATGATAGTGGCGGCCTCGGCGAGCGCCTCCTCGCCGACATTCGCTACGTAGAGCCGTGGCTTGACGGTCAGCAGAAACAACTCGCCGAGGATGGTTTGCTCAGGCGCAGTGAAGGTCAACTCCGAGGCAGGGCGTCCTTCGTCCAGGTGGGCGCGCAGGCGATTGAGGAACTGTACCTCTTCCAGCAGCTTCTTGTCGCCCGACTTGGCTTTGCGGCCTACGCTGTCTATGCGCTTATCTACGGTCGCCAGATCGGTGATCGCCAGTTCGGCCATCAGCTCTTCATAGTCGCGGTTGGCGTCTATGCCGCCGGGGATGGGCGCCTGTGGGTTATCGAAGCAGCGAATGACCACGGCCAGCGCGTCGGCGCTACGCAGATGCCCGATGAACTCGGCGCTCAATCCCTGACGTTTGGCTCCCTGGTCGCCCTGGCCTGTCTGCTGACCAATACCCGCCACATCCACGAACTCGATGGAGGTATAGACAATCTTGCGCGGGTTGAAGATCTCGGCCAGTCTTGCCAGCCGCGCGTCAGGAACCTGCACGACAGCGCGGTTTGCCTGTACGGTGCTGGTGGGGTAGCCCGCGATCTGTGCGCCTGCGCGGGTCAGCGCGTTGAACAGCGAGGTCTTGCCCGATTGCGGCAGACCGATGATGCCGACAGTCAGCGCCATATGTTTACTCCTTAGTGCGAGATGGCCTGCAAGCCTGTGATCTCGCGCCCGACGATCAGCGATTGGATGGTGTCCGTCCCCTCGTAGGTGAAGACCGCTTCCATATCGGCGTAGTGTTTGGCCACCTGGTAATCCAGCAGCACGCCGTTTCCTCCCAGCATATCACGCGCCTCGGCTACCACCTCGCGCGAGCGGCGGGCGTTGTGCATCTTGGCCATCGAGGCCATGCCGTCGGTCATCTTGCCTGCGGCCAACAGTTGGCTCAGGCGCAGGCAGAGCAACTGCATACTGGTGATCTCCGCCAGCATGCGCGCCAGCTTGTTCTGCACGATCTGGAAGCCAGCCAACGGCCTACCGAATTGCTGGCGGCCCTTCGTGTAGGCCAGCGCCGCCTCGTAGCCCGCCATCGCATGGCCAATCGCCTCCCAGGCGACGCCATAGCGCGTGGCCGTCAACACACGCGAGGTATCCTTGAAGCTATGCGAACCGGCCAGCCGATTGGCGACGGGTATGCGCACGTTATTCAGCGTGATGTGCGCCTGCCAGACGGCGCGCTTGGTGATCTTGCCGGTGATCACCTCAGTCTCAAAACCGGGCGTGCCCTTCTCCACCAGGAAGCCACCCACCTTACCATCCTCGTCGCGCGCCCAGATGATCACCACATCCGCGAACGAGGCGTTGCCAATCCAGCGTTTGGCGCCGTTCAAGACATACTCATCGCCATCACGTCGCGCGGATGTCGCCAGCGCCACCGCGTCTGAGCCATGATCCGGCTCGGTCAGCCCAAATGCGCCGATCTTTTCCAGTTTGGCCATCTTCGGCAGCCAGTACGCCTTCTGCTCCTCGGAGCCAAGCAGCGCAATGGAGGTCATCGCCAGGCCGGAATGCACGCCAAAGAAGGTGGTGAAGCTGCCATCCCCGCGCGAGAGTTCCATCCCCACCAGGCCCGCCGCGACATGGCTCATCCCTGGGCAGCCGTAGCCCTGGATAGATGTGCCGCAGATATTGAGTTCCGCCAACCTGGGAATGAGCGCGAAGGGAAACTCCGCGCGATCCCAATAGTCGTTCATCACGGGGATCAATTCGCGGTCGCTGAAGGCGCGCACCTTGTCGCGAATGGCGCGCTCCTCGTCGGTCAGCAATTCATCCATCAGGTAGTAGTCGGTGCGCGGCTGGCCAGCCAGGCCGATCATATCGGGCGAATGGGGTGTCTGCGGTGTCTGCACGGTCTCGATAGCCATGCGTATCTATCCTTTCGTTGCGTGTAAGTATGTATCTTTTGTGCTGGGAAGCGTAATTCCCACTCTTGCAGATTGTAGTGATATGCCGGGAACGGCGCAACGTAGCCAGGGAACGCAGCGAAAGCCTATCAGAGAGTGGGGTTGTGTGATATGCTGTTGACCATCTCCATTCCAATGCCAAGGGATACAGTCTCGACAAGCGATTGCACACCACAAGCGAGAGGAATTCTATGTTACAGCAAGTAGCAGAGGGTGTATGGATCCACGAGAGCGAGTTCTTGCAGAGCAACGCCGTTGTTGTGCAAGGCTCGGTCGGCGTGTTGCTCATCGACCCCGGCATAACGCGCGACGAATTGGCTGTCCTTGCGAGCGACCTTCACGAGTTGGGACAGTCCGTTGTGGCAGGCTTCTCGACGCATCCTCATTGGGATCACATGCTCTGGCATGCTGCGTTCGGCGAAGCGCCCCGTTATGGTACAGCCCGCTGTACGGCTGCTAGCAAAGAAGCGCTGTCGCATGCGGATTGGAAGGCCAACCTCTCCGAGACGCTACCGCCAGACATCGCCGACCAGATACCGCTGGACGATCTGTTTGGCCAGATTGTCGGTCTATCCGCCAACACTGAGCAGATTCCCTGGGATGGCCCATCGGTTCGGATTATTGAGCACCAGGGACATGCCCCTGGCCATGCGGCGCTGTTCATCGAGGAGCGCGGCGTGCTCGTCGCAGGCGACCTGCTTTCTGATGTCCTGATTCCCTTGCTCGACTGGGAAGCCGCAGACCCCATCGAGGATTACCTCGCTGCACTGCAGCTGCTCGATGGGGTGGCGGACGACGTCATGGTAGTTATCCCCGGTCACGGATCCGTCGGCGACGCTGATCAGATGCGTGTACGGATCAAACAAGATCGCTCGTACATACAGGCCCTGCGTGACGGGGGTGGCGCTGACGACCCGCGCCTCTCGGCGCCGCTCAACAAGGAGTGGCTGCCTGGCGTGCATGGATGGCAGTTACAGCAGATCGCCCAAAAACGTGCGCACGGCAGGAAGTTCGCGTAGAGGTCCCAAAGAGGTTCGCTTGCGACACAAGACGACCCGAGACATAGCGCCGGGGAAGCGACTAGGGAGAGGGGCAATGTATATGACACAACAGCCTCACCAATTGCGCGAAGATGAGGATACCTATGGCAACCATCACCATCGGGCTTGACGAGCACTATGTTTCGCGTCTGCGCCAGCTTGCCGAGCAGCGAGGCGCCACCATCGAGCAGGTAGCTGAATCACTCCTCGAAACGGCTTTGGCGAACCAGCAAGCAGAGAAGCCCACATCAACGCTTGACCTGGCAGGCGTCATTACCGATCCGACTATTGCGCCTCTCACAACGTGCCAGATCGAAGAGATATTGGCTGACGAGCACTTCGAGCAGGCGGGGAAGATACGCTTGCTCAAATAGCGTTTGTCTCGTCACTGTCTGGCTATGCCAGCAGCAAATCGGGTACAATCCTGAAGGACACCCTGTTTGTGTAAGCACGCGCGCGAGGCGCTGCCCACAGGCACTATGAGCGCGGCAACGGGGCCGCGCAGACGGGCGTTCCGTGTGTTCTCGCATTCCCAACAAAGAACACAGCACACTTTCAGGAGGATTACCACCACATGGCAACTCGTGTCGCTATCAACGGTTTTGGCCGCATCGGTCGCCAGAGCCTCAAAGCTATGCTCGAACGCTACGGCGATTCGCTGGATGTGGTCGCCGTCAACGACCTGGCCGATACTGAGGCCAACGCGCGCCTCTTCCGCTACGACTCCACCTATGGCCGCTTCAAGGGAACCGTTGAGGTCGCCGGTCAGGATATTGTCATCGATGGCAAGCGCATCCGCGTTTTCTCAGAGAAAGACCCCGGCCAGATTCCCTGGGGCGATGTCGGCGCACAGATCGTGATCGAAAGCACGGGCTTCTTCACTGACGCCAACAAGGCCAAGGCGCACCTGCACGATGGCGTCAAGAAGGTGATCATCTCCGCGCCCGCCAAGAACGAAGACATCACGATTGTGCTGGGTGTCAACCAGGACAAGTACGATCCCGCGCAGCATAACATCATCTCAAACGCCTCCTGTACGACGAACTGTCTTGCCCCCGCTGCCAAGGTCATCAACGACAGCTTTGGCATCGAGCGTGGCCTGATGACCACCGTTCACTCCTACACCAACGACCAACGCCTGCTCGATGTGATCCATCCCGATCCGCGTCGCGCCCGCGCCGCCGCGCAGAATATCATCCCCACCACGACAGGCGCCGCACGTGCGCTGGCGCTGGTGATCCCCGAACTCAAAGGCAAGTTCGACGGTTTCTCGCTGCGCGTGCCCACAGCCACCGTCTCCGTCGTTGACTTCGTGGCGACGCTGAAGAACGGCACGACGCGCGACGCTGTGAACGAGGCGTTCAAGGCCGCCGCCGCAGGCCCATTGAACGGCATTCTCGATTACACCGATGAGCCGCTTGTCTCGTCCGACTTCCGGGGCGACTCGCACTCCTCGATCATTGACGGGCAGTCCACTATGCTGCTTGGCGACGACTTCCTCAAGGTGATCGCCTGGTACGACAACGAGTGGGGCTATTCGTCGCGCGTGGCCGACCTCACCCAGTTCATCAGCGAAAGGCTCTAACGATGGCTGAGACGACCAGCAACGTGGCTGGCGGCGCGGCCTCGTTTGATAAAGCCACTGTGCGCGACATCAGTGTGGATGGCAAGCGCGTGTTGGAGCGTGTGGATTTCAACGTCCCGCTGGACAAAAAGACCGGCGAGATCAGCGATGATACGCGCATCCGCGCCTCACTGCCCACCATCACTTATCTGCTCGACCACGGCGCAGCGGTGATCCTGATGAGTCACCTGGGGCGGCCCGATGGCAAGCCTGACCCCAAACTGAGCCTGCGCCCAATCGCGACGCGCCTCAGTGAACTGCTAGGGAAACCTGTGCAGTTCGCCGATGATTGCATCGGACAGGAGGCCAGCGAAAAGGCGCAGGCGCTTCAGCCGGGGCAGGTCTTGCTGCTGGAAAACCTGCGCTTCCACCCTGAGGAGGAGGCCAACGATCCAGGCTTCGCCCGCCAGCTCGCCTCGCTTGGCGAGGTCTATGTCAACGACGCCTTTGGCACGGCGCACCGCGCCCACGCCAGCACGGAAGGCGTCGCGCATGATCTGCCAGCCGTGGCGGGCTTCCTGATGGAGAAAGAACTGACCTACCTGGGCGGCGCGTTGGAGCATCCGAAACGCCCGCTGGTGGCGATCTCCGGCGGTGCAAAAGTCTCAGATAAGATCAAAGTGCTGGATCGCCTGATCGATCTGGCCGATGCGCTGCTGATCGGCGGCGGCATGGCGAACACCTTCTTCAAGGCGAAGGGGCTGTTCGTTGGCGATTCGCTGGTGGAGGACGACAAGCTCGACGAGGCGCGTCGGCTGATGGAGAAGGCTGAGCAGGCGGGCAAACCGTTTGTGCTGCCGGTGGATGTCGCCGTGGGCGAGAAGTTTTCCGCCGATGCGCAGCGCACACTCACCACACCTGACGCCATCGCTCAGGGCTGGCGCATTCTGGATGTTGGCCCGCAGACGCTGATCGCCTTTGGCGAGACGCTGGCCGACGCCGGAACGATCATCTGGAATGGCACGCTGGGCGTCGCGGAGTTTCCGGCCTTTGCCCAGGGCACCAACGCGCTGATTGGCATGCTGGTGGAGCGCACCGAGCAGGGAGCGATTACCATTGTGGGTGGTGGCGACTCGGCTGCGGCGGTGGAGGCGGCTGGCGCAGCCGAGAAGCTGAGCCACGTTTCCACTGGCGGAGGCGCCTCGCTGGAGTTTCTCGAAGGGCGCACGCTGCCTGGCGTTGCGGCGTTGCTCGATAAGGGCGATCCACGGCTGGCGAAGGAGGAAGAGCCATGAGCGGAGCGACAGGAGCCAATGGAGCCAGGCGTAAGCCGATTGTGGCGGGCAACTGGAAGATGAACTATGGCCCCACCGAGGGCCGCGAGTTCGCCGAAAGCATTCTTGGCGATCTCATCGCCATCCCCCAGGTGGAAAGCGTGCTTTGCCCGCCTGCCATCACGCTGACGGCAGTGCATGCCGTGACCGACGGCGCGGTGAAGCTGGGCGCGCAAAATATGTACTTCGAAGCCCGTGGGGCCTATACGGGTGAGATCTCGCCGACGATGCTTCAGGGGTTGTGTACGTATGTGATCCTGGGGCATTCCGAGCGGCGCGGCTACTTCGGCGAGACCGACGAGCTGGTGAACCGTAAGGCAAAGGCAGCCTTCGAGTACGGGTTGCGGCCCATCGTCTGCGTGGGCGAGCGGCTGGAAGACCGCGACGCCAACCTGACGGAGCGATTCATCACGACCCAGGTGAAGGGCAGCCTGGGCGGCCTGCCTGCCGAGCGATTGAGTGAACTGGTGGTGGCCTACGAGCCAATCTGGGCCATTGGGACAGGACGAGCCGCCACCGCGCAGGACGCCGCCGATGTGGTTTCGCTGATTCGTGCTCAGTTGGCCGAACTCTACGGCGCTGAGGTGGTGGCTGGCGTGCGTGTGCAATACGGCGGCAGCGTCACCTCGGCCAACATCGCCGAATTTGCCGCCAACCCCGCTATTGATGGCGCACTGGTTGGCGGGGCAAGCCTCACGCCCGATTTCGTGGCCATCGTGCAGTGCGTGGCCGAGGTAAAGGGGTAACGTCTGATCTCGGCCTCAAACTTTTCAAGGGGTAGCCATCTGGCTATCCCTTTTCTTCATAGTGTGGCCAACTCCATGATCAGAGGTTCGAGCGCCGGATACATGCGATACAGATGATCGAGCGTGTTTGGCGCGATGGCGCGCTCTTCTGGAGAAAGATTGAGCGAACCGGCGAGCGCGATCAGCGTTTCCAGCATCGCCTGCGCCACGTAGAGTACGCCCTCTTCGCCGCATTCTATCCGCTTGACGAGGAATTGATACGTCCTCACATCGCCGTAGCGTTGCAGCGCACGAATGGCTGGCAAACGTGCGTGCTCAGAGGGGTGCGCCAGGACTGCCTCTAGCATTGCGGCAATGTGCGCTCGTTCCGCCTGGAGCCACGGCCATGCTGGATCGTCAGAATGCTGGGTGAGCCAGCGCGTCATCTGCAGAATGACCTCCCAATCGGCAACCTGCCCGCTTTTCCCCGCTCCGTTGAAGTCAATGGTGAGCGCAAGCGACTCCTGAATCTGTTCAAGTGTGAAGTACACCTTTTCATCGAACTCGCTTGGCTCACCGAGATCGCGCAAGGCGAGATGCGCCGCGTAGCGAGCGGCAAGTGGAACCGCTTCGTCGTCGCGCACAGATTGTAATACGCCAACAGCATCAAAGGCGCACGCCAACGCGAGCGCAGGCGCAATATAGCGAAACAGGAGCGGCGCCTCGCCGGAGGCATAGTGTTCCTGGGCGAAGCGCGTCAGCAGGTCGCGCGCGTCATGGTTGCCGGTTTGCCCAAGCCGCCCCAATGCGTTGAGCGTTTTCCCTCGGATGGGATAGGTGTACAGCGCATAGCGCAGCGCGAGAAAGTGATCGTCATGAGGGGAGATTTCAAGCGGCCACATCAGCGAGGTGATGAGCGCGGTATCCGCCTCGCTCTTGCCGCTCCCCTGCAAGATCGTCTCGCAATAGCGCCAGCGCCAGATGTCAACGACGGCTTCGATGCACGCGAATAGCCCGCTCACCAGCGCCGCCTCGCGCGCACGATCCGCCGAATCATGCGCGCCTTCGAGCGTGAGTTTGCCCTGTAGGAAGCGTTGAGTCACGCGATCATACCATGCCCGCTCAAGTTCAGGCCAGCCATCGTGCAGGCAATATGCCAGCTCGCAGGCAATCGCGACCATCGCGGGTGTATCCATGCGTGCGATGATGGTCTGCATGGTGGCTTCAATGGCCGTTGCGTCGTCGTTCGACAACAGATGATAGACCGTCAAATATTCGGCGAACACCTGATGGATGAAGCGATAGTGACGTTTCCCTTCGGGGACGAGCAGACCGGAGTTGAGCAGATCGCGCGCCATCACCCCAATATCCCATGTTGCGCGATTACCCATGCGGTCGTGTTCGAGCAGCGTGATCAGGTCGTCGAGGGAAAACGCGCGTTGCTGGCGCACAAACAGTGTTTCATAGGCGATAGAGGCAAGCGCCTTTTTGATGAGGATACGCCGCTCCGGCAGAAACTCGCGCCGGGTGAGCAGCGCGTCCATGATCTGATCATAGAGATCATGCCGGTGGTGAGGAAGCTGGCCCGTCATGGCATAGAGCAGAGCGACCAGGCTACACAGCAACGGCTCACGGCTCCATTGCGCCAACCGTGGATGCGCCTCGAATGCGCTGAGAAATGTTTGAGCATCGGTATATTGATCGCCAAAGAGCGGCGCGAAGCTGGCAAATAGCAGATCGGCCAATGTATGTCGCCTCTGCATGTCCATCGGCAAGAGGCGCCATTCACTCAGGTCATTCAGCGTGTAGGTATCGTCGCGATAGGTGGCGCGCGATGTCACCAGGAGAACAGTCTTGTCGGGAGTGTTGCGGATCACTGATTGGAGCCGCTGCAAAAGCGCCTTCCGCTCGATGAACACTTCGTCGAGACTATCAAAGCACAGCAGCATGCCGCCCTCCGTGAGACCGGCGATCAACAGCTCACCTACAGCTTGTGGGAGTACGAGGTCGGCGACGAGCGCGCCGATATACTCGTACAACGTCTTCTGTGAACGGCTCCAATCGGGCAGCGAGATGAAGAGCGGCAGGGGCGCATTTGGATCGGCCAGCGCCCGCCTGGCGTGCTCATACACGAAATGGCGTAACGCCGTCGTTTTGCCGCTGCCTGGGCCGCCAAGTATCAACAGGCGCGCAGGCTGGGTGGCTGCGATTGCCTTGCTCAGCGAAACGCCTGTACGCAGGCTTTCAAGGGTATCGTCAGCCGACCGCGAGAGGCGCAGCTCCACATATGTCGTGTCATCGGAGAGGGATTGCTCTAAGGAGGTGGCAAATGAGAACTCCCCGAAGGTTCTCACGAGCGCCTGCGCATAGGCCACGCGCAAAGTGGAATGGGATGAGGAGACTGTGGTATTCTCCTCGCTGTCTACGAAGCCAAGTGATTCAGGCGTTTCACCGTCGAAGACCTCGCAGAGCAAAAGCTGTCGGCGCGGTTGTGGAAGGTGTTTGCCCCGCTCCCACCGCCCAACTTCCTGAGGATGAACATACTCCGTATTGCCACTTATCGCGGTCATTCGCCATGCAAGACCTTTCTGCGTCAATGCGTGTTTGAGGCGAGCGGCTTTGATGCGTTGGCCAATCTCGTGAAGGCTGAGGCTCATGTCTGTAGATCCCCCGAAAAATGATAGCAACGTGCGCTCTCATGATATATGAATGATATACCACTCGACTCCAGCAGCATGTATACTTAAATGCGTACTCTTCCGCTGAAGTAAGCGTTTTGGCTGCCTCATATTGCTCCTGCTTTGCCTCATCGGACAGTTGCTTGTTTTGATCTGTTGCGCCCCATTGGGAAAGGTGTATAGACATGGAACATACTGATGATTCTATCCTCACTTCTAGCGCGTCAGGAGAGCGCCACCCTCAGCCGCCCTCGGATGAACTTTCTACGCTCAAACAGACGTATGAGCAAGCGCGTGATGAGATAGCAGCCTTACGCGCCGAACTGGCGGAGATGCGCGCATTGCTTCTCCAGGAGCCATCGGCCCAGATCGAGCCGACGCATGAAGCGGCGCCTGATGGGCCGGAGATGGCGCCCGTGCTGGCTCGCCCATCCAGCCGCCGCAGCCTGCTCAAGTGGGGTGGCCTGGGCGCCGCCGCTGCATTGACCGCTGCGGCTGCCGCTGGCGCCACGGGATTGAGCCAGGCGCCCACCGCTCACGCCAGCAGCGGCGATGGGTACTACGTCCAATTGGGTGAGATTAACACTGCGCAAAGCTCCACCGTCATTGGCCCGGTGAGTGGCTTTAGCCCCAATCCCGTCTTTGCTGCGGACGCGGTTGGTACCACGGCAGATGGTATTCAGGGGAGTAGTGATTCGGGCGCCGGGGTCGTGGGTACCAGTAACAGTGGGGTAGATCTGTATGCGTCTGGGACTGGACGCCTGCTCCAGTCGACTACCTCCTTCTCAGGCCCGCCAACCGTTGGCACATATTCAGCAGGCGAACAACTACGCGACGCCAATGGCGATCTCTATATCTGTGTCTATGCTGGCACACCTGGCACATGGCGGCGGGTGGCGGCGGGTGTCCCTGGAATGAGCGGCGCGATCAACTTCCTGGCCAATCCCATCCGTCTGCTGGATACGCGCACTGGCTCTCCGTATACTGCTGGCTCGACACATATCTTGCAAGTGACTGGCGTGGTGGTGGGAGGGATCAGCGTGCCAGCGGGCGCAGTGGGGGTCGTCGGCAATGTGACGGTGGTTGGCCCCACCAGTGGCGGCGATTTGCGGCTCTATCCTGGTGATACAGCGCCGGCTACCAGCAGCATCAACTTCGCGTCGGGGCAGATCATCGCCAATGGCGTAACAGTGGGTCTCAACAGCGGCGGGCAGCTCAACATCAAGGTAGATATGGCCAGTGGCACGCATACCAATGTGCTCTTCGACGCCAGCGGCTATATCCTGTGATGCGCTAGCGAGCAATAACGCCTGAGCGAGCGCGCTGGCGCCAGTACGCTTGCGCTCACTTAGGCTTGAGGTTCAAGCTCGCGAGTCGCTCAACCTTTGAAATGAAACAGAGAAGCAAGTGGGCGTCATTTTTATTTCCTACCGCCGAACAGACTCGGCGACTATGACGGGTCGTATCTACGATAGGCTCTGCGAGCATTTTGGCAAAAGCGCCGTTTTCAAAGACGTGTACAATATTCCAGATGGATCGAACTTCCGGGAATACATCAGCAGCGTGATTAGGCAATGCTCGGTTCTGCTTGCCATCATCGGGCCAAACTGGATTGAACCTCAAACCCCTCTTGGCCAGCGGCGACTGGATGATCCAAATGATCTGGTACGCATTGAGATTGAGACTGCTCTACAGCAAGGGAAGCCTGTCCTTCCTGTGCTGGTCGTGGGCGCGCCAATGCCATTGGGAGCGAGTTTGCCGCCAAGCCTACGGACAATTGCTGCAATCAGCGCGCCTTCTGTTCGCGATGACCCAGATTTCGAGCATGATATGGTACGTTTGCAAACCACACTTGAGCACTGGCTACCTACCAGGAAACGCCGTATACTCTCACGGCGTCAGCTCTTCGTCATCGGCGGCAGCGCCATTGTGGCAGCCACAGCGATTGTGGGCGTGAATGCGTTCGCGCGGCTGCCACATGGTGGTTCTTCTTTGCCGCTCACTGGCCCCACCGAGACACCGAGCCTGAGCGGCGCGTCTCTTCCGCCAGGGTTTCCTTCTTCCTTAGCGCAATTGGGGTTTGCGTATAAAATATATAAGGGGCAGGCGGTTATCCTCCCGCCAACCGCTACCATCCCCGCTGGCTCCTTTCTCATGGGAAGTGATTCAAGCAGGGACGCCGATGCGCTCATAGATGAATTCCCGCAAAGTGAGGTGGGGATTGCCCTATCGTATAACATGAGCGTCTATCCGGTCACTGTCGCCGAATACGCTTTGGCCGTGCAGGCTGGGGCTGTTCCGGCGCCCGTCAACGACACAAATGCTGCATATGCGCCCTGGCAGTTCCAGTTGCAGTTCCTGGATCACCCAGTGGTGAATGTCTCCTGGTTCAACGCCAGAGCCTATGCCGCCTGGCTTTCTGAACTCGTAGGAGCCACCTGGCGCTTGCCGACCGAGGCGGAATGGGAAAAGGCTGCGCGGGGAACCGACGGGCGCATCTATCCCTGGGGGAATCAGTGGGATGCTTCGCGAGCAAATACCAGTGAAAGCGGACTGGGCACGACCACTACGGTGGGGTTCTACTCCATCCATCAAGACGCCAGCCCCTATGGGCTTCATGATATGGCGGGCAATGTGTTTACCTGGTGTACGACAATCTATGATCAATCGCGCTTTCCTTATCCCTATGTGGCAGGCGATGGCCGTGAACAACCAAATGATGAGACAAGCCAGCGAGTGGTACGAGGCGGCAGCTGGAGCCGTAGTCACCAGGAAGCGCGCGCTGCTGCGCGAGGGTACGATGATCCCACCATTCGTCATGAGATCGTTGGGTTTCGCCTGATCCGTATGGGCTAACGCATAGATTCAGTTGCGAGATCGCCGATTGCATACGCTATGGCGTAGACATCGTGCTATTGGAGCTATTGTGCGGATTGTACGGTTTCCTCGCGCACGTCCAACACTTCGGCGTTGGCAAGGCGCTGTAGCTCTTGGGCGGTGGTGTGGAAGACAGCATGGGGTGTGCCTGCCGCCGCCCAGATGTCGGGATATTGAAAGAGGTCGCGGTCAATGATGGCGTGCGGCGTGGTCGTGTGGCCAACCGGCGCTACGCCCCCAATGGGGAAGCCTGTCAGCCGCTTCACCGTATCGGCGTCGGCGCGTTTGATCTTGCCGCCAAGATGGCGTGCTACCTTGTTTGTATCCACCCGATTTATCCCTGAAGCAATCACCAGAACCGGTGTTTCGTCATCGCCCGCGCCCATGACGAAGACCAGACTCTTGGCGATCTGCGCTACCGTTGTCCCGATAGCCGCCGCAGCCTCAGCCGCCGTGCGTGTGGAATCCGCAAGCTCCACCACCTGCGTGGTCACGCCCTGCGCGGCCAACGCCGCCTGCACGCGCTCGATATTCGGGTGCGCCATGCTGTATCCATCCTTTGCTCTATTGTTATCCCAAAGGGAGTCTGATACACGTTCATTATTGGCACAAGATGGCGCTTGTGCCAACAGCGCGGGGCCGCCGAGGACGGCGGTACTCGAATTGGCGCCAGCTACACTACATGCTTTGTCTTGTCGTCTGCCAGAGCTACGGAGCCAGCCAGACACGCCGCCAGAGATGGCGGCGGTACTCTTTGGTGTGAGGCCGCGTAGGCGGGCTTCGTGGCGCTAGCCCGTAGGCGCGGTTTTAACCGACCGCCTTACCATCCCCACCGCGCCGCTAGCCTGCCCGAACACACAAAGCCCATCCCCATAGATGGGGAGGGGTTGGGGAGAGGTATTCCTACCCTCCCAGGTATGCCCGCCGCACCAGGTCGTTTGTCAGTAGGTTTTTGGCTGTGTCGGTCAGCACGATCTGCCCCTGCTGCAACACATAGCCCCGGTCGGCGATGTTCAGCGCCATGAAAGCGTTTTGTTCCACCAGGAAGACCGTCACGCCCTGCTGGCGCACCGACTGGATGGTGTCGAAGATGGTCTGCGTGAGAATGGGTGAGAGTCCCATTGAAGGCTCATCCATGCAGATCAGTCGTGGCTGCGCCATCAGCGCGCGGCCCATCGCCAGCATCTGTTGTTCGCCGCCCGAAAGGGTACCTGCGGTTTGCTTGTCGCGTTCCTTCAGACGTGGGAACAGATTGTAGACGAACTCGATGCCGCTCAGCACGGCGGCCTTGTCAGGGATCATGTAGGCGCCCATCTCAAGATTCTCGCGCACGCTCATCCGCGAGAAGACGCGTCGCGCCTCGGGCACCAGCGCCAGCCTGCGTTTGATGATCGCGTCGGTGCCAAGCGTATCAATACGCTCACCTTCCAGGAGGATTCTGCCGCTGCGTGGCTTCACCAGCCCAAAGATGGTCTTCATCGTCGTGCTTTTGCCGGCGGCGTTGGCGCCCAGCAAACAGACGATCTCGCCCTTGCGCACGTCGAGCGTGAGGTTGCGCAAGACGTGGTTTGGCCCATAGTAGGTGTTGATATTTTGCAGCGACAGCATATCCTCGGCTGTGGGCGAGGAACTATCCATCACCGCCGGTTGTGTGGTCTCCATATTGCTACACCTCCGCCTTGCGTCCCAGGTATGCTTCGATCACCAGCGGATTCCGCTGAATCTCGGAGGGGATACCCTCGGCAAGTTTCTTCCCGTAGTCCAGCACGACGATATGGTCGGAGATGCCCATTGTCACCTGGAGCTTGTGTTCGATCAGCAGCACCGTCAGGTTGAACTCGCGGCGCAATCGCTGAATATACGTGATCGCCTCAGCCGTCTCGGCGTCGTTCATCCCGGCGGTCGGCTCATCCAACAGCAGCAAGCGTGGGCCTGAGCCAAGCGCTCGCACGATCTCCACCCGGCGGCGATCCGCATACGACAGGTTGGAGGCGTATTCATCCTGACGGTCGACAAGCGACGGCCCAAAGAACGAGAGCAGTTCAATCGCGCGCGCTCTGGCCTCGCGTTCGGCCTTGCGGTAGTTAGGCAGGTGCAACATCACCGAGGCGAGATCGCTGGGGAAGCGAATCTGCTGACCAACCAGTGCGTTTTCCAGCACAGTCATGTTGTTGAACAGACGGATGTTCTGGAAGGTGCGCGCGATGCCGCGTCGCAGGACGCGATCAGGTGTTAGCCCGGCAATACTTCGTCCCTCAAAGGTCATCGTGCCGCTGTCAGGTTTATAGATGCCGGTGATCAAATTGAAGACAGTGGTCTTGCCAGCGCCGTTTGGCCCGATGATGCTGAAAATCTCACCCTGGCGCACATCTAAAGTCACGCCGTCCACTGCGCGCAGACCGCCGAACGACCGCGAGAGGTCTACAATGTCCAAGAGCACTGGGCGGGATGTGCGCTCTGACGCAGGCGCCGCCTCCGCCGTTGCAGGTGTTTCCATCGCTTACTCCCTTCCTCGCGCATCTGACCCCGCGCCTGTGTATGCAGTTTCATCAAGGGCGTCTTCCTCGGGGACATCGAGACCAGATTCTTCGCGTGCCAGCAGGCCCACCGCCGAGGTTCCCTCCGCCGAAGCGCCAATGCCTTTCAACTCACGCGACCGCCGTCTATTCGGTAGCAACCCTTGTGGCCGCAATAAGATCATCAGGACGAGCACCATACCATAGATGAGGAGCTTTGCCTCATTGATGTCGTTCAGGCCAGGGATGGCATTGGTAATCGCTGGATTTTCCTGCACATAGGTGCTGATCTGGTTGACCAACGACACGTCGAAATAGCGAAGAATGGTGGCGCCCAGAATGACCCCAGGGATGCTCCCGATGCCACCAAGGACGATCATGGCAAGAACGGTGATCGAGATGCCAAAGTTGAAATCGTTGGGATTGACGACGGGCAAAAACGCTGTGTTGAGCGCGCCACCAATGCCGCCAATCAACGCGCCCAACCCAAAGGCCAGCAACTTCGTCCGCACGAGGTTTACCCCTGACGCCGCAGCTGCTGTTTCATCCTCACGAATGGCGATCCAGGCGCGTCCGATACTGGAATCACGCAGGGCAATGACCGCCACAACGACAATCGCCAGTAACCCAAGCGCGAGATAATAGAACGGGGTAAGGTTCAGCGGGTCTGAGAACGAAATATCGCCAATGAGCGGCAGGTTGATGTCTGGTGGGGGGGCGGCGCCCATGCCCAGGGAGCCGTTGAAGTATGGAACGTTCTGGAACACCTTGGGGACGATCTCGCCAAAGCCCAGCGTGACGATGGCCAGATAGTCGCCGCGTAAGCGCAGAGTAGGCGCGCCGAGCAGAATCCCAAAAAGCGCAGCGATGACTGCGGCAAGCGGCAGGAGCAACCAGAACGAAACGGTTGGGATACTGAACGGCTGGCCGTTGCTATTATACAGCTCAGAGCCAGTGCCAACAGCGACGGTATAGGAGCCAATGACGAAGAAGGCGACATAGCCCAGGTCGAGCAATCCGGCGTAGCCAACGACGATATTCAACCCCAGCGCCAGCATCGCATAGATGCAAATCGAGATCGCTGAGGTCAGCGTTGGTTGATCCAGAAAAGACGGCGCGATGATCGCCAAGAGAAAAATGACCAGGCCAAAAGGCCAGCCGGTCACATACCAGCGCACCGAACGCCCCAACACCAGGGTGTTATCCAGCCAAGCCGTGGCTGTGTTGATGTAGCCACGCACCGTTGCCCGCGAACGTTGTAGGATCATATGCGTTCCCTCCTGTGAGCTTGCTGGCTATGCTTTATCAGGGACTTGCTGGCCAAGCAAGCCAGAAGGACGGACGACAAGAATGAGAACAAGGATGGCGAAGACGATGGCGTCGCTCCAGGCGACTCCGTTCCCGCCAGGGAAATATTGAATGACAATCGCCTGCACCAGGCCAATCAGGAATCCTCCCAGCACTGCGCCATAGATATTGCCGATGCCTCCCAAGACTGCCGCCGTAAAGGCGATGAGTCCAAGTTCAAAGCCGGTAAAGAACCAGACAAAGCCTGTGTAGAGACTGTAGACAACGCCAGCGGCTCCGGCAAGCGCCCCCCCGATGAAAAATGTGATGGAGATGGTGCGGTTGACGTTGACCCCCATCAGCGCAGCGGCTTCGGGGTCTTGCGAGGTGGCGCGCATTGCCTTACCCAGGCGCGTGTTTTGGATGAACCAGTTGAGCGCGTACATCAGCCCAAGCGCCAGCACAACGATGAAAATATCGAGATAATTGATGCGCGCGCCGAAGACGTAGAAACTTCCGATGGGGAAGAACTGGGGGAACGAGACAAAGTTACTCCCTCGCCAGAGGGCGACAATGGTCTCGAGGATGAAGGAGAACCCAATCGCGGCAATCAGCGGAGCCAGACGTGGCGCCTTACGCAAGGGGCGATACCCGATCCGTTCGATGCTGACGTTGATGAGCGCAGAGACGGCCATACCGGCCACTATCAGCAAAAGCAACACACCCACCAGCGCAAATCCGCCGAGTGGGGCGTTGACGCCAAGCGCCTGGACGATCACCAGGCTGATCACCGTACTCCACATGAAGACATCTCCATGCGCGAAGTTGATCAACTCGATGATACCGTACACCAGCGTGTATCCCAGGGCGACCAACGCATACACGGCTCCTAATGTGATGCCACCTTCGATTTGTTGAAGGAAAGTATTCGTTGGCCCTGCACTGAGCGCGGCGATTGTCAGCATGCTGTGGCTCCTTGTTAGGCGCTAGACGTTCGGCAAGGCGCTCATGCGCGTAGCGCGAGATCGCTCGGCCGTGAGGAAAACGGAAACAGTTGTGAGTCACTTGGAAGTTACTCGTAAGTATAACCGATAGGGGCAAATATAGACAATACGGACAAATCAGGCGTGCGTGTCATTCTTCTGGCCACATGAGCGCATGGCGAATGCGCGTACGCCTGATATTGGTTGATCTGACTGGCAGATCATCCGCCAGCGGAGGTGTTTCCGTTGGCGGATGAAAGGGATGAACCTCATCGGTTCGTCCGGGGTCTGACGCTCTGGAGCGAGCGATTAGCCATTCACCTGTGTCGCGAAGACCCACTTGTCCTGATTGTTGACGTAGTAGACGCTGAAGACCTTCGCGCCTGCGTTGTCACCATTGGCATCGAAATAGATGTCGCCTGTCAAGCCCTGGTAGTTGATGCTTGCCACCTGGTCGCGTATGGCGCTGCGGGTGACTGCCTTCCCGGCTTTGATCAGGTTCTTGATCGCAGTAATCTCGATCATCGCGTCGTCATAGGCGGGCGCGCTATAGGCATAGAGCGTGCCATCGGGCTTGCTTGCCTCCTGGCTGTTGTAGGCGCTCTTGAACGCGGCAGCCGGCCCAGAGGTCAGCGTCGAGGTGTCGGGCGCGGCGACGGTGCCATAGGTGTTGGTTGCTGCGCTCCCGGCGGTTGTCAGCCAGTTGGCGTCTCCTGCGATGCCGTCACCGCCAACCATAGGCTTCTTATACCCCTGCTGGACGAGGTCTTTCTTGATGATGCCGCCGCCTTGTGAGGTGATGCCACCATAGAAGACGACGTCTGGGTTTTTGCCAGCGATGGTCGTGGCAAGCTGAGGCGCCACGTTGATCTGCGATGCGCTGATCTCGCCAGTGCCGACGATCCTGCCGCCCTTGGCGGTGAACTCTGCGGTGAACTGGGTGGCGAGACCCTTGCCATACACCGACTCGTCGTCAATGACGAAAGCTGACTTGGCGTTGATGGGCGCGCCCAGCGCCACGTCGGCGTCCACCTTGCCCTGCACGTCGTCGGTGCCGCAGGTGCGGAAGTAATAGTCAGGCTTTCCGGCGGGGTGCAACAGCGAGAAGTTGATGCCGTTCGCGGCGGCGTACTGCTGCTTGGTCAACCCAGGGTTCGTGTTACTTGGGCTGATCATGACCAGGCCAGCCGAGTTGGTAATCGGGATCGTGACTTCCGCGATACCACTGTTGAACGGGCCAACGACGGCCATGACATTCGGATTGCTGACCAGCGCATGCGCGTCGGCGGCGCCGATGGTTTGATCCGGGCCGTTTGCGCCTTCGTAGTTCTCGTGCAACACACTCAGCGTATAGCCATTGCCGAGATCCTTGTTCTGCGAGATCGCCAGGTCGGCGCCATACTGTGTCGGCAAGCCAACACTTGCGTCAACGCCTGACGTCGGCAGTAACGTTGCGATGATGATGTTTTTGCTGCCGCTACTCCCCCCGGAGCCGCAGCCGACAAGTGTGGCAGCCGCCACAGCGGCGACGCCAAGGAGAACCAGCAAGCGCGGGAAATGTTGTGCTCGCATTCGCTTTCGCACCTCCACAGACAGACACTTAGAGACAGAATGCGGCGCCGCCCGACGCGCTCCCAAGTGAACCCCGATTGAACAGGTAGGATAGCGTACTCCCCGGTGGAGCAACGTCAGCATGCGCCAATGCCAATACATACGGGTACCACTGCGCATTAGGGCCATTCAGCGCCCGGCATGCGAAAAAAGCCCACGCAGCGGATTATTATTGTATACGCGCCCTCTTGTGCATATCTCACACAAGTGTGAGCAACCTACTTACATTTCGTTTCCAGGGCGCTACAACCGCTGAGTGTAGCCCTCGCATGTCATCAACTACGACAGGCCACTACCTGGCGCTAAAATGCTAATACATGCGTCCGCCCAATCGGGCAGGCCGCGAAGGCGCTAACAGCGCCAGACCGCCATCTTCGGCGGGCACGCCCAGCGTCAGAACTTCTGAGAGAAAGCCTGCGATGTTGCGTGGTGGCAGATTGACGACAGCCACCACCAGCCGCCCCAGCAGTTCTTCTCTCGTATAGTCGGTCTTTACCTGTGCGCTCGACCATTTCAAGCCAAGCGGCGCGCCAAAGTCAATCTGGAGCTTGAACGCTGGCTTGCGCGCCCGCAGAAAGTCTTCGACCGCGACGATGCGTCCCACTCGTATGTCCACCTTCAGAAAGTCTTCGTAGCTGATAGACGGAGCGGGCGCTTCGACGGGCGCT
>JAJPIU010000114.1 GCA_021324535.1 Pseudomonadota bacterium | reverse complement strand
TGCAAGAAACGATGGGCCGCGTTGGCGATCAGGCGCAGTATCGAGCGCAGCAGGCCCAGAGCTGGCTGGCCGACGCCTATGATGACAATCCACTGATGTTTGGCGCGGTTGCCCTGGCAGCGGGTGTGGCTGTGGCGATGGCGATCCCCGAAACACAGCAGGAACACGAGTGGATGGGGCCGACGCGCGACAGCATGTTGCAGCAGGCGGAATCCGTCACGCAGGATACATTGCAGAAGACGCAACAGGTCGCGAAGCGTGCGGCCAGCGCTGCAACCGACGCCGCCCAGGACGAAGCCAAGAAACAACAGTTGACACGCTGATCACGATGGTGGATAGGTGGGCGTCAGATGGGTTGCTCTGCGCTTCCCACTCTGGCGCCCTATCCGCCGCTATCACTACTCTCACCAATTGAGACAGGAGGAAAGCGGAATGGCAGGTGAAAGTAAGTTCACCACAGACCATGACCATATCCGGCGTTGGGTCGAGGCGCGTGGCGGCTCCCCGGCGACCGTCCGGCGGACACAGAACGGGAGCGAGCCGGGCATCTTGCGGATTGATTTCCCAGGGTACAGTGGCTCGGACTCGCTGGAACACATCTCTTGGGAAGAGTTTTTCCGCAAGTTCGAGGAGAAAGAACTTGCCATGCTCTACCAGGATGAGACATCCACCGGCAGAGAGAGTCGCTTTGTGAAGTTCATCAACCGCAAGACGGCGCACGAAAAGGCGCAAGCCGCCAACTGAGTCGTTGGGGCATCTTTTCTGCTCCCCTTCCCAGTCACCTCTGGCAATGTTATTTCAGGGGTGGCTTTTCAGTGTCCATCTGCTGGGCCGTATGCCAAGGCATATGCGGGGATTTGGCGCCGGAACTGCTTTGCCATAGGGCGCCCTGCCATTGTAAGCGCAGGGAGAGGATGGAAGTGAGCATGGCGCACTTGAGCGCAAAGACCACATAGAGCGCGTGTGTGCGAGAAGCGCCAACGCTCAGTTCAGCGAATGTAGCGAATGTAGCGAATGTGAGGACAACGATGTCACAGCCACCACAAAGCAGAGACGCTGAGATTGCCTCCCTGGTGAAAAGCTCACGGCCTCATCCCTGGGAGCTGGCGCTCCATCCAATCAAAGGCATCAAGTTCATTCTTGCGCTGGCCACTGACCGGCGCATCTCAATGGCGCGCAAAGCTCTCTATGTTATCCCGTTGCTTGTACTGGTGGCCGCTCTCATTGCGCCGGAAAGCATTATTGCCACCATTGTAGCGCTGGCAATGCCGCTTGTTGGTCCGGTGATCAACATTCCTGCGGACGTTGTGGTAGACTGGGCGCTGATTGGGTTGGCTGCCTATGCGCTGCTGGCGGTCTTGCCCACGGCGATTGTCAGCGAACACCATGCCGAGCTATTTCATCCCAAGCGTGTGAAGCGCTGGGAGGAGCGGCATGGGCGTGTGGGGTGAGCAGAGCGAGAGCAGAACGTGAGTGTAATGGAGGAATCATAAGCTGATGAGTGACTCACTCTCTTCATCGTCGGCGCCGCTGGAATCCAACGGCGCCGCTTCGTCCTCTCGTTCCACGATCCTTGGCGTAGACGAGGGCGATGACCGCACACAGCGCGACATCGGAGGAGAAATCGTTGGAGCTGTGAGCCAGGTGGCTCTGAGCGAGCCATCGCTACCTGTATTGCTGACGGGCATCCCTCATCTGGATATGTTGCTGGGCGGGGGGCTGACGAAAGGCTCGTTGGCGTTCATCGCCGGGCCGCCGGGGAGCGGAAAGACCACGCTTGCCATGCAAATCGCGTTCTCCGCCGCCAGGACTGGGCAACGTGTTTTGGTGTTTACGGCGCTCTCGGAGTCCACGCTCAAGCTGGTCACCCACCTGCGGACATTGAGCTTCTTCGATCCGATGCTGGTCGGTGACTCCATACAACTTATCAGCTTACAGGCGTTTCTCGATGAAAGCCTCAAAGAGCCTGAGGAGGAGATTGTCCGGCTGGTACGCCAGACACGCGCCTCGCTGGTCATTCTCGACGGCTTTCGGGGCGTCGAGGGGATCGCGGGGGATCGACAAGCGCCACGGCGGTTTCTCTATAGCCTGGGTTCCAAGCTGAACCTCTTTGGCGCAACAACGCTCATCACCAGTGAGACCAATCCCCGCGACGCGTTGTTTTATCCGGCGGCCACCATTGCCGATGTCATTGTTGGGTTGCACTATACTCTCAAAGGCGTGCGTCACCAACGCGGCATCGAGATCGTGAAGTCGCGTGGGATGTCGCTCTCACCTGGCCTGCATGCGTTGCAGGTCTCTACCGACGGGATTCATATTTTCCCGCGCATGGAGACCATTATTCCCTTGCAGATTGCGCAGTTCAGCGCGCTGCAGGAACCCGACGGCATACAGCAGGAGCTCGAGGCGCTCAGCGAGCCACCCGCCGCGTTTGCGCTGCCCGCGCTCGATGACTTGATGGGTGGCGGCCTGACGCGCGGAACCAGTACGCTGTTGCTTGGCGCGCCGGGAGCAGGCAAGACGCTGCTTGGGCTTTCTTTCGCCATCGCCGGAGTGCGCAATGGAGAGCCTGCCGTGTTCCTTGGGTTTCGCGAGAGTCTGGCGCAGGTGCTTCTGAAGGTTCAGCCCTTTGAGATGGGCGACGAGGTACGCCAGGCGCTTCAGAAAGGAGGCATGCTCACCTTTCTGCGCTGGCCGCCTGTCGAACTCAACCCCGATGTCATCGCAGACGAAACGCTGGCGACGTTGGATCGGACGGGCGCACGGCGATTGGTGATTGATGGCCTGACCGAGCTAGAAGACGCTATTGTTGACCAGGGCGATATCCAGCGGGTCAAGCAGTTCACCGCCGCTTTGCTCGAAGCATTGCGCGCACGCCATGTAACGTCGCTGATTGTCAAAGAGACCGGCGATCTGGGCGATGTGGCAGGAGTACGGGTAGACCTGGTCAATAGCGCCAGCGCGGTTTTGTCTGAGAACATGCTCCTGCTCCGCCAGGAGATATATCGCGGCGCGTTGCGTCGGGTGCTGGGTGTGCTCAAGATGCGCTTCGCCGCCTATGATTCATCATTGCGCGAATTTACGATAACCGCGCCGCGCGGGTTCGATGTGCGCCCAAAGTCTGCCAGGAAGAACGGAACATGAGCGCACAGGCCGGCGGATATCAGTAGTTGAGAAGGTACCAGGCCGCCAGGACGATGGTATGTTAGGATTTCTGCGTACCGATATGATGTACACACCACATTTTCCAGCTCCCTTCCAGGAGGATACAGGTACAGGCTCCTCTCGGACACCCTCGGCCAACTGGAGCGTGCTTATCGTGGACGACGAGGAGCCGATCCTCGAAACGTTGGCGATGATCATCGAAGATATGGGCTTACAACCGATTCCGGCGACAAATGGCGAGGAGGCGTTGGAAGCCGCGCATGATCACTGGCCAACACTTGTCATCACCGACCTGATGATGCCGCGTGTGGATGGGGAAAAGCTGATCGTCGCCTTACGCCAGGAAGCGCAATCCACCGGCAAGCATATTCCGCCCATCATTCTGCTGACGGCCGGTATGCCTTTCCGTACCGAGCACATCGGCGCGACGGCGGTGCTCCGCAAACCCTTCGATCTCGACAGTTTACAGGCGCTCATCGTGCAATTGCTTCAGGAGCAAGAGCAAAAACAGAGGCGAGAACCGCGTGAACCGCACACATGACGCCGTGCTCTGTTGGATCATCCTTCTTCCCCCGTCTGCCCAGCATGTGATGGACAGGCGGGTTCTCTGCTATACTTCTATACTAATAGACTAAAGTGTCTTAAGCGCGCGGCAAGCACCAACAACCATAAGGCAGGTAGGAACAATGGCTACGACAGCGCAAACGGAGCAGAGTGGAGATCGGGCCAAGCATGTCTTTGTGAGCCATTCGCATCAGGATACGGCGTTTTGTGAGCGGCTTGTGCGTGGGTTGCGCGCAGCAAATATGTATGTCTGGTTTGACGAGCATAACCTCGGCGCAGGCCAGCTACCCAACATCATTGAGCAAGAGTTGCGCAACAGCGATACCTTTATTGTCGTCTTCTCACCCGCCGCGCTGACTTCACGGTGGGTCAGCAGCGAATGGTATGCCGCGTGGACGCTGCTGGATACAGGCACACTTCGACGCTTCATTCCAGTGATCGCCGAGCCTTGTGAGATTCCCATGCTCTTGCGTGGGCTGCGCTGGATTGACTTCACCAATCAGCCTTTCGAGCGCGCATTCGAGGTGTTGATGCGCGCGCTGACGGATAGCCAGAGCGAACAGGGTGGAGAACCCACAACGCTCCCACGTGTGCCAAAGCCGCCAGTTCAGATCAACGCGCCACGCCTGCCAACCCATTGGGAGGCAAGCGCGACGATTCGCGCTCATCTGGTGCGCGGTTGCTTTGCCATCGCCTGGTCGCCTGCTGGCGATCTGCTGGCTTCGGGGTCATATGACCGCACGATCTGCCTGTGGAAAACACAGGCGCCTTTTGAGAAGCAGGCGACATTCACCGGACATAGCTACGGCGTGGATGCGCTGGCGTGGTCGCCAGATGGCAAAACGCTGGCGTCCGGTTCGACAGGACAGGTGGCACGATTGTGGGATATTGCCAGCGGACGGAACATCAGCCGGTTGGTTGGGCACACAGGCAGCGTGGTGGATGTGGCGTGGGCGCCGGATGGCCATTGGCTGGCGACCGCCTCGGAGGATCAGACGGCGCGCATCTGGGAGGCAGCGACCGGACGCTGTGTGCGGGTCATTCAAGGGCATGGCGGTCCGCTGACCAGTGTCGCATGGTCGCCAGATGGACAATGGATCGGCACGACCTCGCGCGACGCTACCATCCGTATCTGGCGCGTGGATTCAGGGGCGCAGGTGATGGCGCTGGCGGGACACAGCCAAATCGTCTATTGTGTGCGCTGGTCGCCCGATGGCAGGACGATAGCTTCATCTGGCCATACCACTGTGCGACTATGGGACGGGCGCTTCGGCGAGGAGCGGGCGATCCTGCATGGTCATACCGGCCATGTGTTGCGCGTCGCCTGGCGGCGCGATAGCGCATTACTGGCCTCGTCCTCCGCCGACCGCTCAGTGATCATATGGGATGCGCAGGCAGGCAGGCAGATCACTCTGTTGGGCGGACACACCGACTGGGTACATGGGGTCGAGTGGTCGCCTGACGGCAATCGGCTGGCCACATGCGGCGGCAAAGACGACGGCACGATTCGTTTCTGGTCGCCTGCATAGACATTGCACAGAGCACTCAGGCCAGCAAGCGCAGGCGCTCCCGGCTTATCACCCGGATATGCCCACGCCGAAGCTGAATTGCTCCTGCCGCTTCCAGTTCTTTGAGCGCCCGCCCGACAACCTCGCGCGCAGTGCCTGCCATCGCTGCCATCTCCTGTTGGGTCAGGCGATGTGAGGGAGGTTGTTTTGCCTGCTGTGCGTCTTGTGCCTCCTCCTGCTTCTCCTGTTCGAGCAAGATTTTGGCGACCCTCGCCGTGACGCGCCGAAACGAGAGGTCTTCGACGAGCGCAACAAGATGGCGAAGCGCGACGGCCAGCGTCTTCACAGTCGCCGCCGCGACCGCAGGACGTTCCACCATCAGGCGCCGTAGCGCCGTTCCCTCAATCAGGTAGACGACGCTCGGCTCCATCGCCGCCGCGCTCGCGGGGTTAGGGCCGTCATCCAACGCGGGCACGTCGTTGAAGGTATGGCCGGAAGCGATCAGGCGCAATACTTGCTCTTTGCCTTCCGGTGAGGTCTTGAAGATTTTTACCAACCCCTCACGCACGAAATAGAGCGCGCCGCCGTGCTCCCCTTCTAACAAGATGATCTCACCGCGCTCGTAGCGCCGTTCGATGGTAGCCTGCGCTACCCTGCGTACATCGTCTTCGGTGAGATCCGCAAAGAATGGGATGTGGCGGATGATCTCCGGCTTGATTGCCATTGTCTTGCCTCTTCTTCCCATCCCTTGTCTATTTATTGTTTATCGCTTCGGCTCATTCCTCATGGCGTCGGCTCATGTGACTCAGGTCGCAGTAGTCGCCACAATTATACCCTATACTGTAGTACGAAGACGTTCAGCAGCTCCGAGTCAGACGTACACGAAATGCTTGGCCACTGGAAGGAACACGCCATGACTAGACCGACAAATCAGCAGCCATCGTCTCCGATAAATGAGCAGACTGATCGGATCATCACCGTTGGCGACCTGGTGAAGTTCGACCTGCGCCGATTTGCGCAGATCAAGCCGGATGGGCCGGGTGTGACTGTGCTCTCCGATACGGGCGCCGCACGAACAGTGCTCTTCACCTTTGCCGCAGGCCAGGGGCTTAAAGACCACCAGACGAGCAGCCAGATTCAGGTGATTGTCTTGCGTGGGCGCATCACCTTCACGGCCAATGGCGGCGCGGTGAAGGCGCGGGCAGGAACGCTGCTGCAACTTGAAGCGGGCGTGCAGCATGCCATCTCTGCGGATACCAACGCGACCGTGCTCGTCATTATGACGCCCAGTCCAGCGACCAATAGCCAGCCCCATGATGCGCTGCACGGGCGCGCCCCACTCATCAGCCGTGTCACAGCCGATACTTCGGCGTGAGTTCGAACGAGTACCCCCGTCATCTCTGGCGGCGCGTCCCGCCTGGCTTGAAAATCCGGCCAGCGTATGGGCGATCCTTTAGCCTGCAAGATCTCGCACGGCGGGGACGCCATGCAGGCCGCTGGCGGCGCGCACAGCCTTGATGATGGCCCGCGCCAATGTTTGTGCGGCGGCGATACCCGCCTGGGTGAGCGCCAGGGTTGCGCTTTGCATGTCGGTTGGCGCGCTTGCCGATGAGGCGCGTGGAGCAGTTGAGAGCGCAAAGACGACATCGCCATCGAGGGGAGTGTGCGTCGGGCGGATCGCCAGCGCCAGCCCGTCATGCGCCATCATCGCCAGGCGAGCCAATTCCGCTTTGCCAAAGGGCGCGTCGGTGGCGATTACCGCCAGCGTCGTCTGCGCGCCAGGGAAAGGCGTCGCCTCTGCCGTTGTCGTCTGTGCGCTTGTTACGCTTGCCTGCGCCTCGGCAAACCAGCCTGCCCCTGTGGGGTTGCGTGCTCCGGCAATGATCTTGCCCGTTTGCGGATCACACACATCGCCAAGCGCGTTGACGGCCACCAGCGCGCCAAGCGTATGCCCACCAGGTAGTTGTACGCTTGCACTGCCGATCCCGCCTTTCATGGCGAAGGCCGGGCCAGCCAGCCGCCCGACGACTGCGCCAGTTCCCGCGCCGACCGATCCCTGCGCCACCGGGCCAGCGCCCGCGTTCAGGGCAGCCAGC
Organism: Pseudomonadota bacterium; assembly: GCA_021324535.1. Lineage (GTDB taxonomy): Bacteria > Chloroflexota > Ktedonobacteria > Ktedonobacterales > JADMIN01 > JAJPIU01. The sequence goes on along the minus strand of JAJPIU010000114.1, from coordinate 10,563 downwards.
GTCGCGCGCATGCCAGCAGTAGCATCAGGGCGCACATCGGCGCGTCCGATACCGAGATCGAAGAGGACGGCGGCTGGAACGATGGGCACACGCGCCACGCCGACATCGAAGCCCACGCCGCGCTCTTCGAGGACGCGCATCACACCGGAGGCGGCGTCTAGCCCAAAGGCGCTGCCACCCGTCAGCAGCACGGCGTGTACCTCCTGCATCATATTGCGCGGGTCGAGCAGATCGGTCTCGCGTGTGCCGGGCGCGCCGCCGCGCACATCCACAGCGCCGACCGCCGGATCGCAGACGATGACCGTGCAGCCGGTTCCCGCCTCGGTCAGCGTCTCATGTCCCACCAGAATGCCAGCCACATCACAGATGTCGTCGTTACGCGCGCGCTCGTCGGCCATGTTTGTGTCCTCCCTGTCGTGTATAGTCTGCTATGGCTTGATACACAAAAGTATACCCCCTTCCCATCACGGGGAAGGGGGGCAGGGAGTTAGGTCAGCGTACGCCATATTAGGAAAACTGGTCGGTAACAAAGTTGAAGCTGCCCGATGCGCCATCTTGCGTGGTGAAGAGAATGTTTGGCCCCTGTATGGCCGTCATCCGTATGCCGCCCTTCAGATAGGGCGTCAGGTATGGGTTCGTATAGTTGGCGTTCTGCGGACGCTCCGCCTGCGCTGAGCAAGAGTCGTAATACTCCCGATCAACGATAATGACGCCCTGCTGCGGATGCCTGTTTGCTGTGCGCCTTCGTAGTGTTGGTTGGTGATCATCCCCGTCAATGGGATGGAGGTGTTGAAATAGGTGGCTGTGGTGTTGGATGCCTCGGTCGGGCTGTATATGAAAGCGAGTGTACACGATGAGATATGAGTTGGCAAGTAGCAATACGGGCACAATGACACGATAGCGCAAAATTAGCTTGCTTTCGCTCGATGTTTATACTATCTGAAGTGTTTGCTTTTGGCAAAACGCGGACGATCACATCGCCAGTTCGCGCGCAGCCTGCACGACCGCTTGCCATTCGTGCGAGGGTGGCTCGACCATCTCGAAGTGGCCTGCGTCCGGCAGCGTGATCAGCGTGGCGTCGTCGCCTAGCGCGCGCGCGCGAGCTACATAGCGTTCGCTGATCTCATAGGGGACGTTCTCATCTGCCGTGCCATGCAGATGTATCTGGCGTACGCCAAGCGGCAAAAGATCATACGGTGAGGCGGCGGCGTAGCGGTCTGGAACGTCGTCGGGTGAGCCATCCAGCAGCAAGCCCGTCGCATTCGCGCTCAGTTGCAGTTCCCACGCGCGGCGCAGGTCAACCACGCCCGCCAGCGAGACCACACCGGAAATGGGCAGCGGATCGGGGGTAGAGAGATCAGAGTTCTTGGGAATGCGCGGACGCCCTGCCAGCCAGCACGCCAGATGTCCCCCTGCGGAATGCCCAAGCGCCACGACGCGCGCCAGATCGAGCGGATAGCGTTGGGCAAGCGCGCGCAGGAAGTCCGTCGCGCCAGCGACATCCAGAAACGTGCCGGGCCAGCCGCCGCCCGGATTGCCCATGCGCCGATACTCGATGTTCCAGGTGGCCAGCCCCCGCGCCGCCAGGTCTTCGCAGCCCGTGCCGAAGTATTCCAGGTCGTAGCGCGCGCGCCAGTAGCCGCCGTGGATGACGATCACGATGGGGTAGAGGGCGCCTGATTGGCTTGGTGGCAGGCGCAGATCGCCGAACTGAAATGGGTCTGTCCCATAGGCGATCCGCTCCACTGGAAGAGATGATCGTGTCGCCATTGCGCCGCCTCCGAATCCGCTTGTTGTGCTACTATGAAAAGAAAAGGAGAAGCAATCGCTCGCCGCCAAGTATTCCCAACAGGAGCCGCTACTGTGCCAGCCAGACCCGCCATCGAGATCGCCACCCTCGCCGACCTCCCTGCCATTAGTGCGCTCAGGCTTGCCCAGGGGTGGGGAGCCAGCGCCGAGGTAGTGCGCGCCGTGCTGGGCTGGGAGTGTGGGCGTCTCTTTGTGATCCGCGCGTCTCAGCTTGCCAAGAGCGATACCGCTCTTGAAAAGAGTATATCCCATACGGAAAACGACCCGCCCGTAGTGACGACCTGCGCCATCGCCGCCGGGCCGGTTGGCGTGATCGGCTGTGTGATTGTGCGGGCAGACTATCAGCGGCGTGGGCTTGGCCGCCTGATGATGGAACACGCCCTCAACTGGCAACGGGAGCAAGGCGTGAAGGCAGTCTACCTGGATGCAACGCCAGCGGGACGACCGCTCTATAACTCGCTGGGCTTTGTCAGTCTTGGCGTGTATTCCTGGTTCACCCAGACGCCGCTTGGCGACTTCAACCGTGTGACGCTTACAGAGTTTGCTGGCGATATGCGCGCGTCGGTGGTGGACATAGAGGCGCTCGCACGAATTGGCGTGCTGGATGCGAGAGCGTATGGTGGGGATAGATTAGGACTGCTGGCGAGCCTGCTTACGAACTTGGACGCATGTCTCATCACGGTGGACGACGCGACCGGGCAACCTGCCGGGTACCTGACTATGTGCCTGACGAGCAGAAGCGGCACGGCGAACTACAAAGGCGCACGTATCGGGCCGTGGGTGGCGGTGAGCGAGCAGGCGGCTGCTGCGCTGTTGCTCTGCGCTGTAGAGCAAGCCGAACGCTGGCGGATGCGCATCGCTGGCGAGCCGTATATTATCGTCGCCCTGCCGGAGACGAATCCATGCGCGCTGGCTCTCTTGCGCGCCGCTGGCTGCCAACCGAAACGCGATGATCTGCTGATGCTGCTCGATCTGGCGGATGGCGCGAGCGTACCGAGGCCAGGCATAGCAGGCGATCCTGCGCTGGTCTACGCCTGGCTGGCATCGATGACGTTTTGATCACACTTCGCCAGCCAACGTGTACCCCACACTGGCGCCGCAACGTATAATAGGTGTAATCTCTTTACAACATCTGATAGCGCGTTTGCCGAGATGGTTGAGAACCCTTAGATTTGGAAGGTGGCGAGGATGACGCCGCAAGCAGCTCTGACTTCACTGACACTCTGCCCCGTTTGCAAAGAACGCCCGGCGGATACATTAACTGGCATAGACGAGACACTCTGCGATGAACGCACGGCGCTTTTATTGGGCATGGATGGCTCAAACGGCGGCTTGCAGTCGAGCAATGGCCGCCTGACGTTTCGTGGCAACGTGAAGCTCTGCGCGCCCGATGCGGCCAGCTATAAGCGTTCCGTCAGTCTGCGCCAGCAGGGGCGCCTGCTCACCACCTGGAGCCTGTATGCCTTGGTGGCGGGCGCGATTCTCCTGGTTGCGCTTTCATTCTTCCCCATGCTTCACCAACAAGCGAATCTGCTCATGGCAGCGTCGCCGTTGATCGCGGGCGCGGCGTTGCTCGCAATTGGCGGCGGCATGCGAGGCGTGGGTACGTACCTGAAGCAGCGCACGACACGCTTCCTGCTGGAGCGGCAGGGATCAACGCCACAGTCGTTGAGCTAATAGCATGCCCCCACTACCGCTAGTTTCTCCGATCTATAACGTTATCCTGGTGATAGCGTTCATAGGCGCGTTCGGGCCTGATGCGTTCGCTATTGTGCGAGAGTCTCTCAGTCCACGGGGTGAGAAGCGAGATCGTGGTTCGTTCTTTGTGGCGTTTGGCGCGATGGCGATTGGCTGGTTACTGGCTTCGCTCTGCGCCGTGACGCTGCCTCAGGCGACCTTCCCTGGCAATCGCTCTGCAATCTTCTGGGCAGGCATCACGCTGATGGCCCTGGGGACAGTGTTTCGCTTCTATGCGATCCGCACGCTGGGGCGCTACTTCACACGCGAGGTGGCGATCCACGCGGGGCAGAAGGTGATCGAGAGTGGGCCATATCGCTATATACGTCATCCGTCGTATAGCGGGCTGCTGCTGGCGCTGCTTGGACTGACGCTCACGCTGACGAACTGGGCGAGCCTGCTGGTGATGACGCTCTGCGTGGCGCCGGGGATCGGCTACCGCATTTTCGTGGAAGAGCGCGCGTTACGGGTGGCGCTTGGCCAGCCCTATATCGCGTATATGGCGCGCACACGGCGGCTGATCCCGTTTGTGCTATGAGGCGCCTGAGCGGTTATCATACTTCCTCAGCGCCGGAATACCTACTATGAGCGCGCCGACACTCAATGCGCAGAGGACGCCGCCAGCGAGGAGCGCAATGGGCGCAGTGAAGAATGTCGCGACCGCGCCGGACTCCACATCGCCAAGCATGGGGCCGCTGGTGTAGCAGAGCAGTTCGATTCCGGCGACACGGCCTCGTAGCGCGTCGGGAACCACCTGGTTTGAGATGACCTGCCGGAAGACGCTGCTCAGCACATCAGCCACGCCCACCAGCGCAAGGCAGAGCAGCGCGACCGGAAGCGTCGCGGCAAGGCCAACACCCGCTAATGCCAGCCCCCACGCGCCCTCGGCCAGCGCAATCGCCAGCCCGTGCCGGTGGATGCGTTTTGTCCATCCGCTGGTAAGCGAGGCCAGCAATGACCCCACAGCAGGGGCGCTGTAGAGCAATCCCAAAACGGTCGCCACCGGAAGAGCGCGCGCATGTTGCGTATAGAGGACTGCCAGCGCCGGGAAGACGGCATACGGCCAGCCAATAAAGCATGCGACCATATCGAGCAGGTAGACGGCGCGCAGGGTAGGCTGGCTTGCGACGTAGCGCAGCCCCTCGATGACACTGCGCACGCTAGGGTGTTCTGCGTTGGGCGCTGGTGGCACGGCGTGCATCAGGCCCAGCGCAATCAGCGAGACGACAAAGGTTGCTACGTCTATACCGTAGGCGCTGGGCAGGCCAAAGCTGGCGATCAATAGCCCACCAAGAGATGGGCCAAGAATTGTGCCAAGCGTTTTGCGCAGCCCGACGAGCGCGCTGGCGGCTGGCAGTTCCTCGCGTTCGACAAGGCGCGGGATCAATGCGCTGAGAGAAGGACGCTGAAGTGAATCGAGGCAGGCGGCCAGCGCCGCGACGGCATAGAGCAACCACAGTTGCGGCCTGGACGAGAGCGCATTGAGCAGCAGTGCGCCTGAGCAGCCGATCAGCAGAAGTTCGGTGATAAGTACCAGCCAGCGGCGGTCAAAGGCATCGGCCAGGGCGCCGCCCACAAAAGCAAGGGCAAGCACAGGGATGATCTGCGCCGCGCCAATGAGGCCAACGGCAAGCGGCGAATGGGTCAGCGTGTAAACCTGGTACGGCAACGCAACAGTCGTCATCATATTGCCAAAGAGAGAGACCGATTGGCCGATGAAGAGCAGGCGAAAGTCACGATGCTTGCGGAGCGGGCCAATATCGAGGATAGCGCCACTCAGGAGGCGTCGCATGAGCGATGGCGCAGTATGCTGCGGGTCCTCGGTAGACGCCGGTGGGGCGATACGCTGCGCAGTGAGCGATGGATCTGTAGATGTGGATGGCATGGGATTCCTCAGGATAGTGCAATGTATGGGAAAAGAAAACAAACCTATCCCCTCTCCCCTGCCTATCTGTGGGCAGGGGAGCGTAGGCGCGTAGATACAACGGAAGAGGAGATCAGCCTGCCACGACGCGCACGACGACCGCCGTGATGTTATCTGGGCCGCCTCGCTCGTTGGCGCAGGCGATCAGGCGCTGCACGCTCTCTTCAGGGTCGTAGTGTTCGAGGATGGCGCGCATCTCCTGATCCTCCAGTTGGTTGGAGAGGCCATCCGTGCAGAGCAAAAGGGTATCGCCTGTCTGCACTGCCTCCCTGAAGCAGTCCACTTCGACATCAGACATGCCAAGCGCGCGATAGATTAGATGGCGTTGCGCATGCGTGCGCGCCTGGGCTGGGGTGATCTCGCCGCGCTCCACCAGTTGCACAGTCAGAGAGTGGTCGCGCGTGATCTGGCGCAACTGCCCATCGTGCAACACATACGCGCGGCTATCGCCAACGTTGGCGACATAGAGCGTTTGATCGCGCAGCACGGCTGCGGCGCAGGTTGTCCCTGGTGGGTATGAGATGTTGGTGAGTGTATCATGCGTGCTACCCATTTGCTGAATGGCAGCGTTTGCCTCCCGGAAGGCTTCGCGTAGGCTGGCGAGCGGATCATCCGTGTGACTGCGGTAATACGCCTCGCTGATGCGCTGAGTTGCCAGGTCGCTTGCGATGGAGCCAATCTGGCTGTCGCCCATGCCATCGGTGACGATGAAGAGCGCGCCCATTTCTTGCAAGAGGTGTTTGTCATCCGGCGCACAGACAAACAGATTGTCTTGATTGGTCATTCGTGTGCGTCCAATGTCTGTGCGGTAGGCGCTCTCGATGGCGAAGGCAAAGCGAAGGGCGTCAGGTTGCGCCCAGCTTCGCACATGCAGGAGACACGCTGTCTTGATCAGGTCATACGTGAAGTCGCGCCACAGCCGTAACATACCCAGCATCCCCTCTTGCTGAGATGCTTCGTCATAGGCGTCGCGGAAGGCATACAGCATCTCGGCGGCATATTCCTCGCGGAAGGCGCGAGGGTAGAGCAGCAGGAGTAGGCGGTAGAGGCGCTCGGAGGCGCTGACTGAGCGGGTGTAGAATTGATTTGCCATTATGCGCCTCCAAATGTGTTGAAGCCTGGGATCACTTGTTTGCTCTGTGCCAGCCGCACCAACTGTTCCAGGCGACGCGCCTCGGCCTGCATCACCAGCCGACCGTGATCGGTGAGGCGGTAGTAACGGCGGCGCTCTTCGCTTAACTCGCCTGTCTCGCCTCTGGCGCGCGGCTGCGTCTCGACGATCAGGCCATCCTTGAGCATGCGCTGGATCGAGCCATAGAGTGTGCCCGGCCCCATACGCATCGCGCCATCCGTGCGCTCGGCGATCTCACGCATGATGGCGTAACCATGCTTCTCTCCATCGGCCAACGCCAACAAAATATGAAACACCGCAGGGGTCAGCGGCTCAGCCTCTCTGCGAAACTGCTCGTCCCGCGCCATATCGTTTCCTTTCAATTCAGTGGCCTTGCCGCATCGGCATAGCGGCTTGTCTATGTTGTGCTCTCTCTGAATATCCGTAGCGGATACATCCGTCAACGACATATTAGCAGAGAAGAAGACCGTATGTCAATAGCCTGGCGAAAAGATATGATATACTGACTGGAGAGAATAGCGTTTTTCAAATGGCCTTCGCCGATCCCTGGGCTGGATTTCGGGGTCGCTATGAGATTCCCATCTCCGATCTTGTCGAACGTCATGACTTTTATATCGGAGAGGACGCCTTGAAAACTCACGAAGAGGAAGAAGATGGCGCCTAATCTGCATCGAGCCGTTTTTGTTGATACAGATGGCTGGGTTGAGCCGCTGTTGCGAAGCAGTCCACATCATCCTGCAACGGTCGCCTACTCACAGAAGTTATTCACAGATCGCATCCCGCTTGTTACAACGAATTATGTTCTCACCGCAGTTGTAGCCCTATTGACTGCTCGGCCAAACGGGCCAACGCGGCCCGATCTCATCCAATTTGTAAGTGGGATATGGGCTCTTCCTTAGCTCACCTTCTTTCATATTGACCATATTGACACCAACTTGGCAAGCGCAGCATGGCGCCTACTAGAGCAAAGGTCAGACAAAATTTGGTCACTCGTTGATGCCAGCAGCTTTGTGGTCATGAGCCAACTTGGAATCACGGAAGCGTTTACGGGCGATCATCACTTCGAGCAGGCGGCCTTCCTGCGCGTTCCTAGTCGGCCTTGAGTTGTTCACTACTCCTATCCCTTGCGTTTCCTGCGCTGCTCCTCGGCGGCCTCTTGATCGGGTGGGATGAAGCCTGCCTGGAAGCGCGCGCGGTACTCCGCAAACGTCCCCGCTATGATGGCTTCCTGCGCGCCTTCTACCAGGCGGATCAGGAAGCGCAGGTTGTGGATGCTGGCCAGCCGGTAGTAAAGCAGTTCGCCACGGCTCTCGTCGTCCTCCGCACGAATCAGGTGATGGAGATAGCCTGCGCTGAATGTGTGGCAGGTGTAGCAATCGCAGGTCGGGTCAACGGGGCCATGCTCCTCGCGGAAACGCGCCGTGCGGATGTTCACCCGCCCGCTGGAAGTATACAGACCACCGGTGCGGGCGGTACGTGTGGGCAGCACGCAATCAAACAGGTCTACGCCGCGCGCGATGCCTTCCAAGAGATCGTCTGGTGAGCCGACGCCCAGCAGGTGGCGTGGCTTAGCGTCGGGCAGCCCGGCCACGCTCGCTTCCAGCATCTTCCACATCAGCGGCTTGGGTTCGCCCACCGAGAGGCCGCCGATGGAGATACCGTCGAAGGGCAGCGCGCCAATGAACCGCGCGCTCTCTGTGCGCAATTGCGCATCCATTGATCCCTGCGGAATACCAAAGAGCGCCTGATCCGCGCGTTCTTTGGCGGCGAGCGCGCGTTCGGCCCAGCGGTGCGAGCGTTCGGTAGCGGCGCGGCCCACCTCAGGCGGGCAGGGATACGGCGGACACTCATCGAGCGGCAGGATGATGTCCGCCCCAAGCAGCGCCTCCGTCCGCTGGACGCTTTCCGGCGTCATCGTCAGTTCGGAGCCGTCCAGATGCGAGTTGAAGACCACCCCATCGTCGTTGACCGTGCGCAGCTTGCCCAGGCTGAAGACCTGAAAGCCGCCGCTATCCGTCAGGATGGGTCGTTTCCACTGCATGAAGTCGTGCAGGCCGCCGAAGCGCGCGATCACCTCCGGCCCTGGGCGCAGCAACAGATGATAGGTATTCGAGAGGACGATATGCGCGCCCAACGCTTCGAGGTCGTCCGGGCCGACGGCTTTGACGGTGGCATGGGTACCCACCGGCATAAACATCGGCGTGGGAACCGTCCCATGCGGTGTCGTGAGCAGTCCGGCGCGGGCCGCAGTCTGCGGATCGCGCGCGGTGATCTCGAAGCGCAACGCCTGTCCCTGCGCGAGGGGTGTTGTGTCTATATCGTGATGTTCGAGAGCATTACTCATATATCTTCCTTTTCGAGTTTCTTTGTATGAATGGCGTATGAATGGCGCCCATCGTAGGAAGAGGCGGTGTGCAGGCGGTTGACCACGGGCAGACGGCGACTGTCTCTAGAGGTGGCTCACGCATGATGCGTAACGACCGCACGGCGCCCACCTGTTCGAGCAGCGTATAGACCAGGCAGACCGGCAGGCCGATCACGCCCAGGTGGCAGCCCCGAAACGATTGCGCCGGCTGGAAGCGGGGATGCTGGATCGAGTAGGCTCCTGCTTTATCGAGTGGATCGCCGGTTGCTACGTACACCGCGATCTCTTCGTCGGTGTAGGCGCGCATCCTCACGCGCGTCTCGCTCGTCGCAGATCGCATGCGGTATCCCTTGTCCTGCGTGTCGCCAGCCTTGCTGGCAAAGGGATCGATCAGCGCGACGCCGGTCGCCACGATATGCTCTCTATCGCGCAACGTTTCCAGCATCGCCTTCGCCTCGGCGAGGTCGCACGGCTTGGGGAGCGAGCGGCCGTCCAGCAGCACCGTGGTATCGGACGCCAGCACGTAGCCCAGTGGACGTCCCTCCGCGCGCACTGCTGTGTAAGCCGCCTCGGCTTTTCGCCGCGCCAGATATTCGCCAAGCAGCCCCAGCGGCCCACGATAGGCCGCCGTCAGCGCATCCTCATCAACCGGAACGACGTACTGCTCGAAGGGGATGCCTGCCTGCGTGAGGAGCTGGCTGCGACGCGGCGAGGCGGAGGCAAGGTAGAGCAGGACGCTTTTGGGAATCATATGGGAGGACTACCCTTTCATGCTACTGCATCCAGCGTGACGACGTTTTCGATATGCGCTGTCTGTGGGAACATATCCAGTGGCTGCACGCTGCGGATGCGATAGGCGCCGTGGCGCAGGCAGAGATAGGCCAGGTCGCGCGCCAGCGTATCGGGATCGCATGAGACATAGACGACCACGGGTATGCGGCGGACGATCAGCGCATCCAGCACGGGCGGCTGGCAACCGGCGCGTGGTGGGTCTATGATCAACCCGTCGAGCCGCTCGGCGATGGTTGGCAGAGCATCCTCCACCTTCGCCTGAACGACCTCCACATTGGGCATGTCGCTCAGGTTGGCGTGGGCGTCGCGCACGGCGCTTGCCGATTCTTCGATAGCCAGCACACGCCCAGCCTGGTCGGCCAACAGCCGTGCGAAGGTTCCCACGCCGCAGTAGGCGTCCACAAGCGTCGCATCGTGTCCAGCGGGCAGCGCCGCCAACGCCAGATCGGCCATGCGCTCCGCCTGGCGGGTGTTCGTCTGGAAGAACGAGCTGGGGCGAATACGAAACTGTGCGCCACGCAGCCCCTCTACAATGGCGTCGTCTTTGATGTTCAAGCCAGCAGTGGCCAGACGCGCACGCAAAGCTGCCTGGGGAACTGGTTGCAGCAGCATCTCTCCGGTGGCGTCGGCGTAACGCACGAGCGCCTGTGGCGGCGGCTGGGGCGCCTCGCTCAGAATAGACAGCGCGTCGTTGATGCGCGGATGGGCGATAGGGCAGGCAGCCAGCGGCAAGACACGATGGCTGTGCCGCGCCGTCAGCCCCACCTGGCCCTCGCGGTTGACCGAGAAACGCATATGGTTGCG
>JAJPIU010000010.1 GCA_021324535.1 Pseudomonadota bacterium | reverse complement strand
CTCCAAAACCACCGGTTGCGGGTTCAAGTCCTGTCCCACCTGCCCTAATTTCAAGCGGGTTCACACAATACCATGTGAACCCGCTTTTTTGCTTTGCCTCCAGTTTTGCCCCCAATTATCCAAATGCGCCCCCAAAGAGCCGTTCCATCGCATCCCGCGCAGGCTTACGCATTTCAGTCAGCACATGCCCGTAAGTTGCCAGCGTGAAGGCTACTGAGGAATGGCCGAGCATTTCAGACACCACCAGAGGTTGAACACCTTCCAGGAGGAGGAGCGTCGCGGTGGTGTGGCGCAGATCGTGTTGTGGACGGATGTAGGGCAGCCCGGCCTTGCGGATCATGGGAATGTACTGTTGCTTATGCCAGTTGGTCTGCGAGTACGATGTGCCGTTCGTAGTCACGAACACCAGTTGGTCAGGATTCCAATCGGTTCCGTGCGCTAGCCGTTCCTCTGCTTGCCGCGCGTGATGCCGTTTGAGCGAGGCGACCGCTACCGGCGTGAGCGGGATAGTTCGGCGCGAGTGTGGCGTTTTCGGACTTCCAAGCACGCGATGCCCCTGAACATCTTTGAGCGCAGTATGAATCTTCATCTCCCCGCGCTCCAGGTCAATCGCTGACCAGCGCAAACCAAGCGTCTCGCCCAATCGGCAGACGGAGGTCAGCATGAGCAGATACAGCGTTTCCAGCCGATCACCTTTAGCGGCGTCCAGAAGTTGGTTCGCCTGTTCTGGTGTGTACACCTGCATTTCGAGATGGGGCGCTTTGGGCGGGCGCACCAGATGCGCCACGTTACGCGCTACCAGATCGAGCCGGAGCGCATCTTCAAGCGCAGCGTGAATCGTTGCATGCAGGTGGCGCACGGTGTTTGCTGCGGCCCCTTCCTCCATCTGCGAGCATATAACGCGCTGAGTTGATGAGCGTTCAGCTTGACGAGCGCCACTTTGCCGAGGGTAGGCTTGATGTCCTTTCGGATGTATGTTTCAAGCCGCGTCCAATAGCTGTGTTCAATTTCTGGCTTTTTGGTTTCTTACCATTGATCGAGATAGGCGCCAAACGTCTGCCGTTCGTCCCGTGGCGCAATAATGCCCCGGTCGAGGTCGCGCAGGGCTTGGGTGAGCTTTTCGCGCACTTCCGCCCGTGTCTTGCCCATGAGTGAGCGCCGGGCGCCATCTGGGAGGCTGTAACGCGCCTCCCACCTTCCATCTTTCCGGCTACGGGTGCTTCCTTCGTTAATGCCTCTGCGTGTCATGAGACCACCTCACTTTCGAGAAGTTGGCCGACATATTCCCGAACAGCCACGAGTGGGACGCGCCGTGTGCGACCAATCTTGACACTCCTAATCTTGTGTTTTCTGACCAACTCCCAAGCGGCTGTTCGACCAATGCTGAGCATAGTCGCAACTTCGGCGACTGTTACTAGGAGTTTTGATTCGGGCGTGATCTCCAGCGCGCCTAGTTGCCGTAATTTCACTATCTTACCTCCATTCACATCCAGACTTGCCAGGCGTCAGGCGGGATAGCCAATCCGCTTACGCCGTTTCAACGCTTCTACGTAGAAATCTGACCCTTTCCGCAGGTAATGCTCATCGCCCTTATCGGCGAGCGCATGCAATACCGTCGAGAGGTCAAGGGATGGATCTACGCGCTTACCCGCTGTGTAGGCTGCCCAGGATTCCAGGTAACCGAAGATTGCAGCCAGGATGCGCTCTTCATGGAAGGCATGCGCTTTCTGGCGCTGAGCCGGAGCCGTCTGTGGCTTGCCAAACGATGCTCCTTGAACCACCGCCCACCAGACCGAGGTCGGCCAGCGGGAGCGGTTACTTTCCTGAGCTTGGGGAACGGTATGGCGCAACCATTGCTGGGTGGAATACCCCCACAGCGCGTCTTGGCGGTCAAGTGTCTCTTCAACTGTCTCACAGCCACACTCATGCAAGATTTCCCGCTCGTAGCGCATCTCCACACGGGTAATGGGGTCGTTCCCGTTCCAGTCGTTGCGCCCCGGATGTCGGCGAACCACACTTTGTCAGGACTCTTGGTGCGTATCTCACGCGGCTTGTTGTAGAGCGTAGCCGAGTGCGGAGCGGCGAGCGAGAAAGCCAGCGTTTCCAGTTCCCGGTAGCGGGTGTAGAGGCCAATCTGCGGCTTCTCGGTCGCCGTTTTCTTGGGGAAGGGAATCGTCTCCAATACTTGGACGTCATCGAGATACCAGCGGGCGACCGTTCCCCGATGAACGAACTCGCCCACATCTACTGATGTCGTGCAAGAGAAGTAAACCTTACGATGTCCAGCAAGTCAGAATTATTCAGTGCTCTGGACGGCGGCGAGTTTACTTTTCAATCACGACATCAGTAAATCGGCGGCGTTCATCCCGGCCACGTTGGCGCACAGGTGGAGTTCACTCACTTGAAAGTCAATGGGAAGCAGACGCGCCCCTGGCGCCTCAACCCACGGAGCGATCACGCAGACGGCCACCAGCACGAACGGCCCCTATCTGGCGCAGTTCCCTGGCATCCAGGATACCGAGGACGGGTCGGGCAACGTGAAGGCGTGTACGTATAGTGGCTACGACGGGGGAACGGTGGGCGCGGATAACAGCGTCAGCACGCTCACCCAGGGGTTGGAGACGGAGAGCACGCGCTATGCCAGCAATTGTACGCCCGGCAGCCTGAGTGGGCCGGTCTCGACCCTTCGCACGTACAATGGCAACGGCGACCTGCTGGCGACCGAGGACGCCGACGCCCTCGCGGGCATCAGCGGGCATGTGACCGACCAGTGCCGCTTCAACAGCGTCAACTACACCGCCTGCGCGACGTATGACAGCGTGTATGAGAGCCAGGTGGCCAGCGTAAAGAACGTCAAGAACCAGACGACCAGTTTGGGCTATCTGGACACCAGCAGTAGCTCGACGACGCCTGACGCGGTGAACGGCTGGGGGCAGTGGCTGACCAGCATGACCGACGCCAACGGGCAGAAGACGCAGTACGAGTACGACCCGCTGGGGCGGCTCAGCGCCACCGCGCAGCCGGGGGACAGCTATGGCAGCCCCACCACCAGCTATGGCTATCCCGATACGTGTGCGCCGACGGGCGCGCAGGAGCCGTGCATCGCGCTGACCACCACCCAACGGCAGGACAGCAGCGCCACCTACCAGAGCGCGACGTACTACAACGGCTGGGGCTGGCCGGTGGAGACCGTCAAGCCGCAGAGCGTGAGCGGGAGTACCTGCATCTTCAGTGTGAGCTTCACGGTGTACGATGGGCTGGGCCAGGCGGTTTTCCAGAGCGATCCCTACTTCGAAGGGGTGGGCAACGACGCCGGTTGCGTACCGGTGTATCTGCGGCCCGACACCAGCCAGCCGGGCGTCGCGACCAGCTACGATGGGCTGGGGCGGGTGATCAGCAAGACGGATGCGCTCAGCCACACCACCACCACGGTCTATACGCCAGGGCGTCCGACGCCAGGCGCCAACATCACGGATACGGCGATCTACGAGGCGACGCAGGTGACAGACGCCAACAGCCATACCACGCGCACGCTGACGGATGGGTTGGGCCAGACGCGCTATGTCGAGCAGTTCACGGGCACGGGCGTGCCTGGGGATCAGTATGCCCTCTATGGCACAACGCAAAGCAATTATGATTACCTGGGCGATGTGACCAGCGTGATCGAGCCGAACCCATCAGGCAGCGCCGGACTGGGGACGACGGCGCAGACGCAGACCACCTACAATCTGATCAAGCAGGCGACGGTGGTGGTGGACGCCGACCGGGGCCGCATGACGGCGGCGTATGACCCCAACGGCAATGTGACCGTGCAGACCGATCCACGCGGCGCCAGCGGCACGGTCTATCTGGGCTACGACGGGCTCAATCGGCTGCTGTGGCAGAACACCAGCAACAGCCCAACGGGCGCCTTCCTGACGAATACCTACGACGAGACGAGCGGACATGGCGATGGCGTGGGGCGGCTGACCACCAGCGCCTATACCAACAGTGGGGGTGGGAGGAGTGTATCCTTGACCGGCTCACACGCCTACACCTACGACGGGCGTGGGCAGGTGACGAGCCAGACCGACAGCATCACCGGCCATCCCTTCACCTTTGGCATGAGCTACAACGACGCCGGGCAGCCCAGCAGCCTGACCTACTCGGACAACGAGGTGTTGAGCTATGGCTACAACAGCTACGGCTGGCTGACCAGCCTCGTCACCACGCCCAGCGGCCAGGGATCCACCACTCTGCTGACCAACATCACCTACACCGGCAACGCGGGGGCAGCAGGCCATCCGACGGGGGCGAGCGTGGGCAATGGAACCTACACCGACGCCGCCACCTATGACGCGGATCTGCGCCTGACCAGCGAGACGTTGACCAACACGAGCTTGGGCACAACGCTGTATCAGAGCGTGCGGGGCTACGACGCGGTGAGCAATGTGACCAGCGTGGACACGACGCTCGCCACCGGCACGGACAACCAGGTCTTCTGCTATGACGCGCTCAACCGGCTGGTGTGGGCCGGCTCGACCGGCGCCCCGTCGTGTGGGGGCAGTATCTCGGCAGGCTGTAGTGCGCCCCGGATCTTGGGTCTTCCTCACGTTAGGTGCAGGTTGGTTGGTGGCAAGGAGAAGCGGCCAACTGGTGAAGGACACGGCAGCGCAGGAGCGCAAAACCCGCTCGTCCATACATTTG
>JAJPIU010000217.1 GCA_021324535.1 Pseudomonadota bacterium | reverse complement strand
TTATGTGTTTTGTGGTGCTACACACCGCGCAGGTTGCTCCCCGGAAGCACGCAGTACAGTTTAATGTATCCAAGTATACTCAACGACTGCCATTGTTGTCAAGGGGCAGCTGAGTAAGTCACTATGGGCCAGTTTGCAATCTGACCGCCAGCCTCGGCGACACGTATCGTGGGGGTCTTGCCGGTCTCTGGGTGGAGCGTGTCGGGTAAGAGCGGCCAGACGGTGACAAAGTAGCTCTTGCCGTTTTGCGCATAGGCGCCCCTGCCCCCGGTTTGCCGGAGGAAATCAACGCCCTCCGCGCCATAGATTACGCTAACGCCAGCCGATTTTGCCTGTGCGATACAACCGCCGGAAGCGCCGAGCAGAGGACACTCGCGACTGGCTACGGTCGCCAGCGCGACGCCGCTTGCTGGCCACGCTTTCTCGCCTGGGGTCGCTTGTCCCTGGGCAATTGCCAGCACGCCTACGCCAGCGGGCGTGTATGGTTGCGCTCCTACGGGCGTATACGTGCGCACATACTGCACGATGGCGAAGATATTCTGCATTTGCGTGTCAGGAGTGCTTGGGGCGCCTCCCACCTTCACCATCTTCTGCTGGCCATTGGACGCGACATAGAGCAATGTCAGTCCTGCGTCGGGAATACGCAGACCATAGAACGACTGATCACTGGCGAAGAAGTGATGGTGGTTGACCACCACATCGAGGATGTGGGCGACCTGCGCCGAGGTGAGGTGCGCGCTGAGGAGGATTGATTGGCCCGACGATGACGCTGGTATGGTCGTGCGCTGGAAGATCAGGGTTCCATCACCGTACAGCGTCCACTCCGGTACGCCATTGACGGAGGGATACATAAAGCCGGGCGCGTCGAAGAGCTGGATGAGAATGCGCCCAGCCTCACCGCCGGTTGACTGGTCGCCTGAATGGCTTATGGCGCCACCAGCGCCACACGCCGCCAGCAGAATCGCGAGCGTTGCGATCCCTATCGTCAGCAAAATCGTTCGCTTGAAAAATCGCTGTATCATCCTTGCCTGTTTTATGTGATGGACTGTTTTTTCGACTATCTTGACGGTATGGTAGCGCATCATTTCACCCATGTCACTTTCTGTTGCGGCAGTCAGGCCGACGACAGCAGGCCATGCTTTTCAACCAGGCGATCTCGTCGTTGGCGACGACCACCCTACAAAATGACGCGGGCGCTGCCCGCAAAGTTCCCTCTTCGCTGACGATAGGTGCTGCTAGAGCCAGGCTAAAGCGATCACCCGCCATATCTCTTAATAGGGTGGGTAGTATGGAGGCGTCCAATGACTGATACTGTTCCGTGCAATGCAGCCCAGGCGTTGTCTCTCTATTTGTCCTATTCATGACCCTATGTTCAGCTTGTGCCCCGAAAGCGAGAAGCGATTCACATGAATGAGATGAACGACCACTCCGAAGAACTCGACCAGTTACGCGCGCAGGTGCAGCGCCTCTCCGAAGAGGTGACGCAGTTACTTTACCTCTTACCGCGCTTTTCTTGTAGCGTCGCGATCTTTACGGCGCCCTGAGAGCGCAAAGACAGGCAAACAAAAAAGTCCCCTCTCTGTTTCGTCAGAGAGGGGGTATACACGAGAAGGTTTAATCTGCCGCAGGTAGCGCCGCCTCTGGCGCGGGCGGCAACTGCTTCAGCAGGTCATCGCGGCGCTCGTGTACTTCGAGCAAGATTGTGCCGTCGCTCTGCACTGCCTCGATGATGTCGCCGGGCTTGAACTTGCCTTGCAGCAAGCCCTCCGCCAGCGGGTCTTCAATCAGGTTTTGGATCGTGCGGCGCAATGGACGCGCGCCGTATTGCGGATCGTAGCCCTTCGTCACCAGGAAGTCTTTTGCATCCTCCGGCACGAGCAACTCGATCTGCTGCTCCGTCAATTGCGTGCGCACGCGCGAGAGCATCAGGTCAACAATCATGCGCACGTCTTCCTGGCGCAGACTGCGGAAGACGATGGTGGCGTCAATGCGGTTCAGGAACTCCGGCTTGAAGGTGTTCTTGAGCTCTCCCAACACCTTCTCTTTCATGGACTCGTACTCGGTCTGCTGCTGCCCCGCTTTGTCGCGTCTCTGATTGAAGCCAATCACCGCCTCCCGGTTGAGCAGCGCGGCGCCGACGTTCGAGGTCATGATGACGATGGTGTTGCGGAAGTCTACCGTGCGGCCCTTGGCGTCGGTCAGCTTGCCGTCCTCAAGAATCTGGAGCAGCATGTTGAATACATCGGGGTGCGCCTTCTCGATCTCATCGAGCAGGATCACGCTGTACGACTTGCGGCGCACGGCCTCGGTGAGCTGGCCGCCCTCTTCATAACCGACATAGCCTGGAGGCGCGCCGACCAGACGCGCGGCGGCGTGGCGCTCCATGAACTCCGACATATCAATCTTCACGATGGCGTCTTCGCTGCCGAACATAAACTCGGCGAGAGCCTTCGCCAGTTCCGTCTTCCCAACGCCGGTCGGCCCCAGGAAGATGAACGAGCCAATGGGGCGCTTGGGGTCTTTCAGCCCGGCGCGGGCACGGCGCACGGCCCTGCTGATCGTGTCAATTGCCTCGTCCTGGCTGATGATGCGCTTGTGGAGCGCGCCCTCCATCTCTAACAACCGCGCCGACTCTTCCTGCGCGATACGCATGACGGGGATGCCCGTCCACATCGAGACGATCTGGGCGATGTCCTCCTCGGTGACGGTGGGGCGCTCGCTGCTCTGGTCTTGCTGCCAGCTTGATTCCAACCGGGCGATCTTATCGCGCAGTTTCACCTCGCGGTCGCGTAGCTCGGCGGCCAACTGGTAATCCTGGTTTTGGATCGCCGCTTCTTTCTCACGCATCACGGCGTCTAGCCCGCGCGTCGCCTCTTTGAGGTTGAGCGGAGCCAGCGACCGCTGCATGCGCACACGGCTGGCGGCCTCGTCAATCAGATCAATCGCTTTGTCTGGCAGGTATCGTTCGGTGATGTAGCGACTACCCATCTCGGCGGCTGCCCGCAGCGCGCCATCGGAGATGGTGAGCCGGTGGTGCTGCTCATAGCGTTCACGGATGCCGCGCAGAATCTGGATTGTCTCTTCAACGGTGGACTCGGGTACCATCACATCCTGGAAGCGCCGCTGGAGCGCGGGGTCTTTCTCGATGTATTTGCGATATTCATCGAGCGTGGTGGCGCCGATGCACTGCAACTCGCCTCGGCCAAGCGCCGGTTTGAGGATATTCGCGGCGTCCACCGCGCCCTCAGCCGCGCCTGCGCCAACAAGCGTGTGTACCTCGTCAATGAAGATGATGCAGTCCTGGCTGGTACGTATCTCTTCGATGATCTTCTTGAGGCGCTCCTCGAATTCGCCGCGATACTTCGTCCCGGCGACCAACGAGCCAACGTCCAGCGTCAACAGACGCTTGCCCGCCAGCGTTTCGGGCACCTCGCCCGCGACGATCTTCTGCGCCAGCCCCTCGACGATAGCCGTCTTGCCGACGCCTGGCTCGCCGATCAGCGCGGGATTGTTCTTCTGGCGGCGCGAAAGAATCTGGATGACGCGCTCAATCTCTTTCTCGCGGCCAACAATAGGATCGAGCTTGCCCTGGCGCGCGTGCGCGGTCAGGTCAATGCCCATCTGGTCAATGGTTGGCGTCTTGGAGTGCTTGTCGCGTCCGCTGCCCTCGTGTGGGTTGTTCTGGTTGAGCACCTTGATGGTCTCGGCGCGCACCTTATCGAGGTTGACGCCCAGGCTTTCCAGCACGCCTGCGGCGATGCCTTCGCCCTCACGTACAAGCCCCAGCAATAGATGCTCGGTACCGATGTAGTGGTGATTGAGGCGGCGCGCCTCATCTACCGCCAGTTCGATCACCTTCTTGGCGCGCGGCGTCAGGCCAATATCACCCAAGACGATACGATCACCGCGCCCGATGATAAACTCGACCGCGCTGCGCACTTTGTTCAACTCGACTCCGAGATTGTTCAACACCTTCGCCGCGACCCCTTCACCCTCGCGGACAAGGCCAAGGAGGAGATGCTCAGTCCCGATGTAATTATGGTTGAAGCGCTGGGCTTCTTCCTGCGCGAGGCTCAAAACTTTGCGCGCTCGCTC
>JAJPIU010000249.1 GCA_021324535.1 Pseudomonadota bacterium | reverse complement strand
ATGATAGGAAGATGATATGTTCTCTGAGCCCTGAGCAGGTAAACTGGAAACACGCTCGTTCAGTAGCGCAGACATTTGAGCAGGGAACACCCCACAATATCCTAAGGGAGAAAGAGCATGCACAATCAACTTCGAAACATTCTGGTCGGCAGTGTTGTTGCCGTCCTCCTCGTGGTACTTAGTAGCACAACAGCGTTTGCTGCACCGTATGCGGCAGCGCATACCGCTAATTCCTCGAATGCAGCGCATCAACTGATACGGCAAGGGGTGCCATCAGGATGTTACTCGGCAGAGCTAAACACTCCAGATCTTAGTGCGTACCTTGTTCTAACGTATTACGAAACTCCAGAGAATGACGAAATCGTCTCTGGAAGCATCTATGAATACGTGTTCTATAACTCAGGGAGTGGGCAAACTGAACCATGCAACTATTACTATGCAACCGTTACGATATGCCCGCAAGGGTATACTGGCGACTTCGTGAACGGCGCCATCTGGCTTTACAATGCAGGAGGAACGTATCTCGCCTCGACACCTACACCTTGGGTTCTTGGCCCTGGGGGTGGCGACTATTGTGTTACATCTGGCGCTACAAACACAGTGTATTCGGCGACAGGTATTAAGGCAAGACTCGGCGCACAGGTAGATCCGAATTACGGATACATAACAACGTCTCTCTTCCCTTCCAGCGGAACCTACCACTTTTAGAGCCGGTTAAAGCCTCAAGGTCACTAGGCGATAGGGAGTGTGAGTAGTCATGCCCGCACTCCCTATCCTAGTGATGTAACCGAGGAGGCCGCAGTTGTCCATATCTGCTCACGCAGCATGATTACCACCTGCAAAGAGGTCATCAGGCGGAGCTACCTTGAACATGCGGGCGAAATGGGTGCGTAGCACCGCCTGCACGCCACCTTTGTCGTCGGCTTCCTGTTCCAGGTCATCCAGGTGTTGCAGCAGCAGATCGCCCACGCTGTGCGCTGGTTTGTGTTCCAGCGGGAGAACGCCCTTTGCCCCGCAGATACCCAGCAGCATTTGGACGCGCAGGCGCACCTGTTCAGCACGTTCGATTCTACGCCCCATGCCGCGCTCGATCCAGCGAGGGATGCACCCATACTGCGCCAGCGCGCGGGCTTTGCGCGCTTCCAGCCGTTCGTGTTCTTTATGGGTGGTGGGTAGGCGAGGGATGCGGCGTCGGTGTGCGGCCATGACCGGGCGGCGTTGACGTCGGGCTTTGCAGCGCGGTCGCGGTGGGTGTTGCGCCAGGGGTGGTAGAGCCGGTGGGCGTGACGCCGTTTGTAGAGGTCGCCCCAGCCCCAGGGGTAGGGGAGCCTGCCCCCGACGTGCTGGTAGGGGCGCTTGTCGGTGTAGGGGTAGCGAGACCATTCGATGGGCCGAGCAGCGTTGTCAGGGTATGTTGTTGGGCGGCGCTTGGGCTTGCTGGCGGCGGGAAGACGTTCGCTACCACCAACAAAGCCACTAGCACGCCTGCCGCAAGGAAAACACCCGTCAACAGGCGACGCTCCAGCACACCCTGGCCGGTGTCGCCACTGAGCGCACGTCTGCGGGCCTCCCGCGCCGCCGCCTCGCTGCGCATGCTCGATAAGCAGAGTATTGGCGCTGTGAGATAGGTTGTGCCTTGCAAGAGCGCTAGCCCAGCCAGCGCCAGCGAAGACGTCCCCACCGCCCACCATGAGGCTGAATTGACGATGCTGGCCAGTGTGTTGAACAGCGTCTGCGAAAGCGCGCCTGACACCGCAGTGGTTGAGAAGGTTGAGAAAAAGGCCACAATATGCGCAATATGCGACGCCAGGAGGACGCCTGCCAATCCCCAGCAGGCAGCGCCGAGCGTTGTCTCAGTCGTCGTGCTACGCACCACGTTGAGCAGTTGCGTGCGGCCTGCTTTGGGGGTGCGGAGGAAGACGCCCCGCTCGTGAATCAAGCCCTGGATGCTAGCCAGCGTGACCACCCACCCCAGACTCCACAGAATCCCTGCGGCGCCCAGCGCTTCTCGCCAGCCACAGCGGCGCGTCGCGCGCAACGCCCAGACCGTGCGGGCGAGACTGGTCAGCCAAAAAAGCACAGGCATCACGAGCAGCGGGCCACCCAAGATGGGTAAACGCACTGGGTAGCCGAACGCCAGAAGCCAACCAGTCACCAGCAGCAGCGCCGTGAAGGTAAAGGTCAGCGCGTCGCCATACCATTGTAAGCCACCGAGCAGATAGTGATAGCGTTGCGCGGCGGTCAGGCCTGGCGCTTCCCAGGTATCTGGCCATCGTGCGCGCCTGGCCCAGGGAGCTAGCGATGGCCAGTGCTTGCGCAGAATCTGTATACCGCCGAAACACCAGCGGAAGCGTTGGCGCTTCAGCGCGTCAAACTCTAGGGGCATGAGGCCGCGCCCATAGGAATGGTTGACATATCGTCCCTGGTAGCCACGCGCCAGCAGACGCAGACTGGCCTCTGCGTCTTCGGTGATGCACCATTCATCCCAGCCGCCAATGGCGCGCAGGGCATCGGCGCGAATCAGCCCCATCGTTCCACCAAAAATGATGGCGTTTCGCTCGTTGCGGCTGGGCATACTGACATCGAAGAAATAGCGATAGGCATGATAGCAGGCGCGCTGATAGAATGTGCTGTCGCGCCGGTAGTCGCGGTAGTCTTGCGGAGTCTGGACAAAAGCGATCTGCGGATCAGCGAAATAGCCCACCAGATCACGCAAATAGTCTTGCTGAACGACGTAGTCGGCGTCTACGACGCCAATAATGTCGTACTCCTGGGGAGTGAGGGCGAGCGCGTAGTTCAAGGCGCCCGACTTGAAGCCGGGCCAGTCTTCAAGGTGAAGGAACTCGAAGCCCAAATTATGACAAAGCCACTCAATGGGCTGCCAGTTCTCAGGGTCGCGCGTGTTGTTATCCACCACAAACACCTGATAGGCCCACCGGGGATAATCCAGCCGCGCCAATGCGCGTAGTGTATTTTCCACGATGTCAGGCGGTTCATCGTGGCAGGGAATATGCAACGCGACGCGAGGCTGCCAATCGGGAACATCGGGGAGCGCATCGTCAGTGTTGTCGTCCGTCTCGTCTTCACCACGCAGGCGTGGCGGGCGGGCTTCAGGTCGCCGCCAGCGACGTCGGCAGATGACATCTAAAAGCTCGTGAGTGTAGGACAACGTGAGCACGATAGCCGCGCATTGCAACGCCAGCAGTACGATACCCAGCAGACGAGCCACCGAGCTGGCAGGCGTCAGCAATGTGATGGTGGCTGCCACCGCGAGGTAAAGCACGGCGGTTTCGGCGACGAAGAGTATGGCGGCATGGCCAGCAGCGTTCCAATGGGGGAAGGCGCGAATCGTCAGGGTTCCCAGCGCCAGGGAAATCAGGCCAAACAGCAGCAGTTCGTTGCGAGATACGCCAAGGGCATAGGCGCCTGCGCCGCCGATGGCTTCGATCAGCAGGATCAGCAGCAGCGAGCCAATCGCCGATGGGCCTGGCATGCGCCGCCCGAACAAAAAGAGGATAGCAGTGGCGAGCAAAAACCAGAGCAGCGCGACGAAGAGCGCGTGAAGCAACATGAGCGTTCCCCGATCTCGTTGATGTCAAGAACGACGGAAGAAAGATGGCGCGACCAGCCATGTATCAGCTAACCTGGTTAAAAGAGACGCCCCGTGAGCAACGCGAACACGAACGCCCCCAGCGCCAGCGCCAGCACGCCTTGCCAGAACGCTGCCAACAGACGCAATCGTTCGGCGCTTGCCTGTGCAGGAAGCCAACGGCCACCTTCTTGACGCTTGCGCCACCGCGTCACCCGTTGGGTAAACCCCACCAGGCGTGCGGCAGCCAGTAGGGCCACCAGCGCGCCCAGAATCATCCCGCCCAGACCACCTATCAGGGCGGCGATCAATGCGATCACCGACCACCTAAAAAGTCCAGCGCCACGCAAGGGATTTCTGCGGGTTGGTGGATAGACCTCGGCAACGGCGCGTGCTTTGGGGATACGTACTTCCTCGTCCTCGTGCAGGTCATAGACGACGTAGTAGCGCTCGTCTTCTTCGAGGAAACGCGCCTGAAAGGCCTCTTCATCGCCAGCATAACCAACATCGGGAGGTTCGTCGCGCACACGCCACTGTGGAAGGCGCGAACGTTGTAGCATGCGTTCTGATTGAACGCCGGTAAAGCGTTCGTCATCCCTATCATCTCTACTTCGCGCGTCTCTGGCAGCTTCAGGCGGTGTTTGTCTCCCGCGCCGATTCACCTTCGCCCCACCTTCATTGCAGACAGTGGCTCAACTCGCTCAACTCGCTCAACTCGCTCAATTTGCTCATAGGCCTCTTATGCTCCATAACGATGATGGGATATGTAGGCTCTTTGGCCGTTACATGTGTGGTACTTTTCTCTCACTATCTTGAGCGACTCGCGCAACGCCGCTTTTGCAGGCACAAATCAACCTGGAGGTAAGTGAGCGAACAGCTTAAGCGTTCGAGAGGTGCCTTCACCCCTTGCAACAGTCATGCTGTCCCCTTCCGCATAGGCAAGGAGACCAAGAGGTGTAAAGACGTCAAGAAACTATTGCCCAGCCAATGATGCAGCAGTATTCTCGGCTATTACAGTGTCCCCCCCAGCGTCCGCATGTTCTTTACTTTTTGACTCCTCAGCAGGCGTAATCAGCGTCAAAGGGCGAACTGCTGTATTGCGCGAGCCAGACCTGTCCGCTGGTGTAGAGCGGGGCAACCCCAGCACAAGAACTGCTGCTACCACCTGGGATCCAATTCGCCGTCACAAGCGTTCCCACCTGTGCGCCGCCAGGAATGGGAATCATCCCCGGCCGGAAGGATGACCCGGCAATGGTCTTCCACATATACGCAGTAGAGTAGACGCCAGCGGTTGCGCCATGCTGTTGGATGTAGTCCGTCGCGCCCTCGATCACGTCGTCGTTGAGCGATTGCGTTTTCGACCAGCTATTGCCTGTTTCGATGTCAAGCCACCACATCGTCGAGGAGGCTCCCCGCGCGAAGGCATAGGCGGCAGCATTGTAGCCGTAGTTGTAGGCGAAGCACGCCTTGTTTGATTTGGCGCATGTGCCCGCTGGGCCGCTATTACCTTCAGAGGCAGTCGAGCCAGCGGGATAGTTGAGATTCATGTAGAGCGAGGGCGCCGTGGTCGTGCCGTTCTGCACCCAAGAATACTCGCTTGCCAGACAAGAATTCGCGGTGAATGCGCGGCCACCGGTTGCGCCAATGACGCCAAAAGCGCCCGTCGGCAAGGACGAACTGCTGCACTGGGGATAGGAGATGTCGTAGCCGGTTGTGCCAGAGGTGTAATAGCCAAAACTGGCGGCGGCGGCGATGGGAGGGAATCCAAGCCATCTCGCCCAGCCGATCAATCCAGCCACGATCAGGAGCAAGGTGGCAATAAGGGAGACCAGTCTGATTTTCATTTTCCCGAATCGCGTGCGCCCCCGTGAGGTTTTCAGGTGGATCATGAAGTAGTCTCCTCCAAAATGTGCGAGGCAGGCCTGGAGCCAGACATCAGAGTCAAAGAAAGCGTAACTCCAAGGAGTCTCAGATGGTAGGCTAAAGCAGCTACCCAAACAAACGCAAACAAACGTAAATGGACAAACCACGCACCAAGTGTATCAACAGTAGCGTCGTTTGACAAGTGACACGGGACATTTTGCTGGAAGGCGCCTGTCTCGGCACTCTTCCCAAGGAGTGCTGAGTTACTGCGGCTAGCCATTGTGAGGTGTGAGGAGAATGTGACAGGGTGAGGCGGTTGTGCATCGAGAAGTCTCTGCTGGGTGGGGATCATAATTTCCTCTTTCTAAGCAGATTGGCAAAAGTTATCTTCCAAGCAAGGGGCGATACTTTGCTGACACAGATGGGCCGGAGATCACAGGCCGCCTAGTAAAAGACTTTTGCCGTTCTGCTTAGCACAAGGAGCAACTTATGCCCTTCACCACGCTTACGCTTGACATCCATGACCACATCGCGCGACTCACCCTCAACCGCCCGGAGGCTGGCAACGCCCTCAACATCGCGATGGCGCGCGAACT
>JAJPIU010000158.1 GCA_021324535.1 Pseudomonadota bacterium | reverse complement strand
CTCGCCGAGTACGATCAAATCTTCCGCTGGACCGAGTTGATTCAGTCAAGCCCGCTGGCGATTGAGCGGTCAATCTACGAGATCATCGGCGGGGCGTATCGCAAGTGTAATATCACGCGGCTGGAACTGCGTTTCAACCCAATGAAGCGCAACCGCGAGGGCGAGCAAGATCTCGATCATATCATCTCCGCCGCAGTTCGTGGCATGGATAGCGCGCTGCTTGAATATCCCCAGGCGCGCGCCGGGCTGATCCTGATGATGGATCGCACCTTTACGCTCGATCTGAACGCCATCATTGTCGAAAAGGCGCTGCGCTACCGCAATCGCGGCGTGATTGGTATTGACATTGCCGGACCGCCCAATCCGGTGTTTTCCTTCAAGGAGCATGCGGGACTGGTGGAGCGCGCACGTGAGGCCGGGCTGGGCATCACGATTCACACAGGCGAAGAGGGACGCATCGAGGATATGTGGGAGGTGATGGAATATCTGCGCCCCACGCGTGTCGGGCACGGCATCCTCTGCGCTTATGACGAGCGCCTGATGAACTTGGTGGTCGAGCGCGGCGTGACGCTTGAAATCTGCCCAACCTCAAACCTGCGCACGCGCGCCGTCAAAAATGTCGCTGAGTTGCGCCATATCATCGAGACGCTACGCGCGCATGGGGTGCGGATGACGATCAACACCGACGGGCCAGAGATGCTGCTGACCAATCTGGTGCGTGAGTATCAGTTCTTGCTGGCGGCGGGTATCTTCACCGATGAGGACGTGCGCCGCTGCATCGCTACGGCGCGCGAAACGACCTTCCTGCGGGATGAACGCTGATCACTGTGCCTTGGGCTTCTGCATATACCATTCGCGGAACTCGACACATTCGCCGTTGTCGTTGAAGCGTATCAGGTAGATGTTGTCGAACTCTTTTTTGAAGGTGGTTCCGTCGGCCTCGAAGTAGCGGCTGCGCCCGTTGGTGATCGCTGTATTCCCTTCGATGACCAGCGGCGCGTAGTGCGCATCATAGGTTCCCGGTGGATCACGCTGATCCTCTTCAACCCAGGATTGTACAATCGCCTCGCGTCCTTCCACCGGGTCGTCATATGGCCCATAATAGTACACTGCGTCCTCGCTGAAGAGCGCGCCGATCTCCGCCGGATCGTAGGTGCGCCAGGCGTGAACGTAGGCGTCGAGCCAACGCTGAACACCATCACGATCAATTCGCGCCATAAAAATAGCCCCCTGAATCTCCTACAATCACTCAGAAACTCAGGGGGCAGTATAGCACAAACAGACAGGCGAGCGTTAGACGACATGCTCTGTCAGGCGTTGGCGCACATTGCGGCCTGCGCGCTGGGTGACGATAACGTCAAGAACGAAACGCGCCAGACAGGAAACGCCGATAAGCAAAGCTGCCCAGGTAGCCAGACCCAGGATGATGTTGAACCACAGAGCGTTGGTAATCAGATAGGCAAACGACGCCCACACACCTAATCCCGTCCCGACGACACCGACGATAAGCGTCCACCAGCGGATGGAAGCGGTGCGCGGCTCGGCGAAGCGCATCAGCCAGGGATCGTGGCCTGGCGCGGCGATGGACGCCTTGGAGGTCAGCGAGGTCGCCGACTGCTGGTGGGTGGGCTGTGGTGGCTGGCCTGTCACTGGCGCATCCGTAGACACGTTTGGCGCGCCTGCGGTTTCATACGAGTCATTGGGTGGGTTATTCGAGGCTTCGGGGGTAGGTGATGGCTGCATGGAGAATCGTTCCCTTCACTGTTTCCAGCGTAAAAGCCGGACAAATGCGTAACCACGCAACTGCTCTCCTACAGCCACCCGGATCTCCTTCTATATGACTATAGGAGAGCAGCGTCTAATGTTATGTTGTGTGTGAGCAAATCCGGCGCCAGGATGCAGCCGCCGATGGCGGAAAAATGCCGTATGAGGCCGTTCAGCGATGGTACCATCGTCAGGCCGAGTAGGCGATTCACCCGAAGCGCGCCATAATATTCCGTATACTTCTCATGCTCTTCCTGGCATCATTCATGGTGAGAATGTCCGCGAGTAAGGATCATGCGCATGATCACTCAACCATCGTCTTCTGAGCCTTCATCGTCTTCATCTGCTTCCTCATCCCCTCATGGCGCGCCCATCGCTGTCGCGTCGGCGTCCTCAAGCAAACGCGCACGCCAGGGGAAGCACAACAAACCTACAGCGGCGCCCACTGCGACGCCGCTTTCGCCTCTCTCCACGCCAGACGTTCAGAGCGAGTCACTGAGGCTGGCTTCTCATAACCTCCCTCATGGGCAGGCGGATGGGGTTTCTGCGGAAAGCGCGTGGACCGCTGGAAGCGTGGATCAAGACACAAGCCCCCAGATCGCCATACAGGCGCCTCAGCGTAGGATGCGAGCGTCGAGTGAGGAACGCCCTGCGCCACCGCTCACCTATCGCGCAGCGAACTCGCGCTATCGTCCCCTGGTAGTGCTTGTCGCCTTGGGCGCGTTTCTGCTGACGGCGGGGATCGTGGCGTTTGGTCAGCGCGGGCGCCTCGTCCCGTTGTGGGGCGCCCTACAGGCGCATCCGGCTCAGACGGCGCAGGTGAACGCGGGCCTGTTGGCGCTCTTGATCGGTTTGCCAATCGGCGTTGCCGTTGGTGTGTATGTGCTTGGCTGGCAGGCGCTACGTTTTCTGCGCATCGTGTTTTATCTTGGCGCGCTGCGGCGTGCGCTTCACCGTCACCTGGCGACGTATGCGCCGCTCTATGAACTTGGCGTGGCGCCGACTGGCGTGCGCTTCACGCCAACCGGGCAGCCTTCAGACCTGCGCGAAGAGCCTATCGAGCGTTTATTGAGCCATGCCACGCGGGCGGTTTTGCTTGGCGAGGCGGGAGCCGGAAAGACAACTGCGCTCTTTGCCTACGCCGCCCGGCTGGCGCGCCGCAGGAGCATTCTCCTCATCTTCTTTGGCGCAGCGCCGCTGCCGGTGATGGTCTCACTCCCTGGCTACGCACGCGCCACACCTGATGAAAACGGCTTACGCATCGGCTACTTCGCCGGACAGTTACAACGCTTTGGCACGCCAGGATTGGCCAGCCAGACGGCGCGGCTGCTGCGCAAAGGACGGCTTGTGTTGCTGTGCGACGGCTTCGATGACATCCCCGAACTTGAACGTCCAGCCATCAGCGCCTCACTGGCCGCGTTGGCGGCGCCCAACCCTGGGCAGGCGCATATGATTGTCGCCTGTCAACTAGCGACATATCTCAGCCAGCCCGATGACCTTGGCAAGCTGCGCCAGTTTGACCGCATCGTGCTTGCTCCGCTTCACCATGACGATATGTTGCAGGCGTTGCGGAGGCAGCGTTTGCCCAAGCGTCCCAGAAAAGAGGCCGAGCGCATTGGGCCAACCGAGCCGCAGGCGTACCTGCGTGAGGCGCACAGCCATCTCATCGAGCAATCGCTTATGCTTCCAGCGGTGTTTACCGCCCTGCTCGCCACGCGAGCAAATGGTCGCCCGATGCCCTACGGACGCGGCAAGCTGCTGTATCTCTACGCGCGCGACCTCTGCGAGCGGGCGGCGCGCACCGTTGTGGGGTTGGCCGCGTCTGATGTCGCGCATTCACTAGGGGCTTTGGCCGCCTCGCTTCAAGGCGCGCAGCGTACCAGCATCCCACTGACGGGCGTTGGCGCGTTGGGTGAGCAACTCGCCAACTGGCTTGAAGCGCATGAGCCAATTACCCCAACCGATTTAAGCCTCGTGGAGGCGCCGCGCTTTGACGCTGCCGTACTCGAACAGCACTGCAAAGCGGCGTTGCGTATAGGCGCGCTCAAACGCCAGATAGACGGGCTGACGCTCAGTTTTGCGCATCCGCTGCTTCAGGAGGCGTTTGCCGCGTTGTGGTTTAGCCTGCAAGACGACGGCTTGGGCAGCTTGAACCCTGAGCTACTGCGCGAGCAATGGGTCTTTCCCACGCTGCTCTGGGCTGGCTCCAAAGATGACGCCGCGGACCTTGCCCAGCGGCTCTTCCGCTTCACGAACTCGCCCGCCAGCATCGCTCAGCGTTTTGGGCTGAGGAACCGGATGGATGTCTATCCGATGGCGCTCTCGCTGGCGCTGGCGGCGGTAATTGAAGGGGCGACGCCGCAGTTGCTTCGTCTGAACGCGCAGGGCGCGACACGCCGCTCGGCGTTTGCGCTCCCCCAGCAACATCTGCGCGATCTGCTGGATAAGGCGCTGATCACCTGCGCAGAACCCGATGGACAATCGCGGCTGGCCCACGCTCTGCAAGCCATTGATCGCGCGGCTGGCCCAGAGTTTATCACACATATCACGACGCTGATTCATTTAAGCTCGCTTGACCGATTGCTACGTGCACAGGTGGTCACGCTGTTAGGATTGATCTCATCCGAGGCGTCGCTTGACGCGCTGATGGACTTGCTGGCTGAGACCGATCCTACCCTGCGCCAGGCGGTGAACCAGAGTTTGGCCTATGCGGGCGCCGCCGCGCTTGCGCCGTTGCAGGCGCGCCTGCGCGACCAGCGCGAAATGATTCGCACGCGCGCCGCTGAGGCGTTGACCTACATCAGCGAGACCACGCCGGATACCGCAGACGCCGCGCTGGCCGCTGCGCGTCTTGGCCTGACCAGCGGCGACGTGCGCCAGCGCCGAAGCGCCGCCGAGACGCTTGGCTCGCTGCGGGCGCTCGAAGCTCTGGATGGGCTGATCGAGCGGCTGGATGACGGTGAAAGCGTCGTGCGGGTGGCTGCGGCGCGTGCGCTTGGGCAGATCGGCGGCAAGCGCGCCCGCGCGGTGTTGCGCAACAAAGCCGAGAGCGCCGACCCTGCGCTGCGCATCGCAGTCGCCCAGGCGCTCGGTGTCAGCCCCGATCCGCTCTCGACGCCAACGCTGCTTCGCTTATTGGAGGACGCTGATCCGCGTGTACGGGCTGCCGCCGCTGCCGCGCTTGGCATGCTTGGTGATGAGCGCGCTGTTGGCCCGCTGCGTGAGCATCTGGCCGATCCCGACCCGTGGGCGCAAAACGCCGCCATCTCGGCGCTTCGGCGGCTAGGGCGCGGCTGAACCTAACCCTGGCCCTTCCCATAGATGAGGAAGGGAGAGGAACTCGTTCCAAATACAGGGGCTACTGCTGCTGGCTCAGTTTGATGAGTCGGCGCATTCTCCGCGCATGAATCCAATCAGGAAGGCGCTTGCTGGATGACGCGCGTGCTCGATGAAGAGAGCCAGGCGCATCGGAGCCTCCTTTGTGGTTTTTGAGTGTGGGTAATGGTGTTCTTCTGTAAGGTATCACGTGTAAAGTATCACGGCAGAGCGAGGTACAGCATCACACCCTCGTAGCCCTTGCGCCCAAATCGCCCCTGAGTGCTTTCGCCACAGGCGGGTTATGCGCTATATTGAGAGTGATGCGCCATATGCTTTATTGACATGCGCCGCAAGGGCGCCGCGCGCCTCATAGGGGGATATATCATGAGCGAGCAGCCATCATCCACTCCACCATCCGCAACCGATGTTCAGAATCAGTTGGTGAGCATTCAAGGTCGTCAGTATGATCCAGGGCTGCTGGCAGGCCTGGGTATCTGGTATCTCATCTTCTTCCTAATGATGTTTAGCGGCCAGGCATTGTTTGATACGATTGGCCTGTTTGCGCTCATCATTGAGACGCTGGCGCTCCTTGCGCTGGATCGTCCGGGGCTACTTTCGATGCGCGGCCTGGTGAATCGCGAACAGTTGAGCGGTGGTCAGCGCATCCTGCTGAACATTGGCGAGGTAGTCTTCTTCTTCTTCATGACCGGCGCCTACCTCGTGCGCACAATCATGGAGTACCAGCGGATAATGAGCGCGCAGCCCCCCAAAACGCCAGGTGAGCAGCCAGGCGTGAAGAAATAGGAAGAAATAGAAGGTGGTTAGCAAGAAAGGAATACATATGGATCGCTCCTATACAGTTTGTTGTATCCATTGGCTCATCATGCCTGATGAGGTGGCTGTTTAGTGGTTAATAGATGGGAAAGTATGGCTGATGCCACGATTGCACAGTATCAATAAGCAGGTGAAGAGAATACTTGCTCAGGCGGGAATAAGCGACAACGAGTTTATCGCGGCGCTCAAATAGCGCTTACTCCCTGTGCGATCACATCTGTCGTAATGCGGGCGATCAGGATGCTCGTGCGGGCGATCTTGCGGAGCGACCAGCGTTCGCCGTCAACCTCGTGAACCAGCGTGCGCTCGTCGTCGGTGGCCTCGCGTAGCCTCGTCAGGATCGCATCGCGCGCCCAGCCTACACGCGCTACCACATCGTGTGCGATGGCCTCGGGTGGGGTAGGCGGCTGCGTGGGTGGTTCGCTGACGTATGAGAGGCAGGCAGCCTGCAAGGCCAGCGCGTGTTCAAGCGCGCTCATCGGTGTGATGCCTTTGTGCTGTTCGCTGGTCATTGGTTGCGCCAGCCGCTCCCTGGGGATGCGCTGCAACAGCGCCAGAAAATCGTCATAGGCCCAGGTGAGGATTGCCAGCGTCCAGTCGAGATCGTCATCCCCCATTGGCAGGGCGTCGTTCTCGAAAAAGACACCGTTCCATGGGGAGCCATCGGCCTTTGCCGCAACCAGTTCTGCGCGCCTGACAGCAAACGGTTCCTTGACGATTGGTGTATAGTCGTCATGGCTGCGCAGCCAGTCGTAGTAGGCAGGGATGGCGTCGTCCAGCCGTTGCAGCGCCTCGGCCTCGTTCTCGCCACGCGCATAGCAGCCAAGTAGATCGAGCAATTGCGCCGTATATAAACCGTCAACGCCATACTCAACATACGCATCATAGGTGATAGGATCGCTGCTTGTCATCATGGGGAGCCGCCTTGTCCGCCATAGGCGGAAAACATGGATAGTGTATAGGACTACGTGCGCATGAATCATACCGCTTGACATGACGAAACGATGCAATGCGTTTAACATTGGTGGGAAGGATAGAGTGGTGGCGCCTATACACACTCACATACCCCTTGGATAGATGATCGTTGCTATGTCGTTATGGCCATCCGGCGCCAGAGACCGCTACCTGGCTGACCAACACCTGCCCTGTTCGCGCGGCAAGCGCCTCATCTACCTGCCCTGCGCCGCGCCACTTGTTCGCCAGGAGGAACAACGTCTTGCGATCTGTGCCGCCAAGCATAGTGGCGAAGATAGAGCGATCGTGGTCAATCCGTTCCAGTACCTCGCCCCCCTCACGAATCCGCACGACTGCGCCCTGCGGGTGATCGGGTGTCTGCGCCCAAATGGCGCCTTCGGCGTCCATACAGATGCCATCTGGGCCGAGGCCCTCCGCCCAGACCCGTCGGTTGGACAAACCGCCATCTGAGGCGATGTCGAACGCGAGAAGCCGACCGGTCAACGACTCGGAGATGATCAGCGTCTTGTTATCCGGCGTGACGACCATGCCATTGGGCAATGATAAGTCGCCCGCCACCTGACGCGCGGTTCCGTCTGGTGTGACCAGGGCAATGAGGCCGGTTGCGGCTGTAGGTTGCTCGCCAGCTATGAACCGGAAGTTGATGCTATTGACGTAGATGTTGCCCCGACCGTCTACCACAATCTCGTTCCAGAACGGGGCGAGCGCGCTGAGGTCGGCGTGGCGAACCAGTGTCCCATCCGGCTCCCTACGGAGCAGTTCCTTGCCAGTGACCAGCAGGCGGCCATCGGGCAGCCAATCAATAGACCAGCCGAGACCGTGGCCGGGCGCCGCCGCATTGATTTTGGGAGGGCCGTAGCCGACGACTTCGCTCTTGCCATCGAGGCCAACGGCGATTATCTCGCCGGTTCCCCAATGGGCGAACCACAGCCGATCGTCGTGCCAGCGTGGCGATTCGACATAGGCGAGTCCATCCAGCAGGGTTGTAGGAGCGTCTGGCGCCTCACTCATGTTCTTTCTTCCTCTCGCTTCCCTTTATTACCCTTAACTACTCCACCAGCGCGCGACGTAGCTCCACTACCTGGTCGCGCAGTTGGGCGGCGCGTTCGAACTCCAGTTCACGCGCGGCCTGCTTCATCTGTGACTCTAGCGCTTTGATCATACGGGCGATCTCGTCTTTGGGCAGCTCGTTGATCTTCAGCGCCGCGCCCTGCTCTTCCTCCTCCTCCGCATGACGGATGCGGTCGGTGAGCATGCGCACCTCTTTCTTGATGCCCACCGGCGTGATCCCATGCTCCTCATTGTAGGCCATCTGAATGGCGCGGCGGCGATTCGTCTCGTCAATGGCGCGGCGCATCGAGTCGGTCATGTTGTCGGCATACATGATCACCGTGCCTTCGATATGGCGGGCGGCTCGGCCTATCGTCTGGATCAGGGAGCCGGTTGACCGGAGGAAGCCCTCTTTGTCGGCGTCGAGGATCGCCACCAGAGAGACCTCCGGCAGGTCAAGCCCCTCACGCAGGAGGTTGATGCCCACCACCACATCGTAGACGCCCAGGCGCAGGTCGCGCAGAATCTCCACCCGTTCGATGGTGTCAATCTCCGAGTGCAGATAATGGACTTTGACGCCCATCTCTTGCAGATAGTCGGCGAGGTCTTCGGCCATCTTCTTCGTCAGTGTTGTTACCAGGACGCGCTGGCCAGCGTCTGTGCGCTTGCGAATCTCGGCCAGCAGGTCGTCAATCTGCCCTTCGGTGGGGCGCACGCTGATCTGGGGGTCGAGCACGCCGGTTGGGCGGATGATTTGCTCGGCGACGACGGCGCTATGTTCGTATTCAAACGGGCCGGGCGTTGCAGAGACAAACAACGCCTGGGGAATATGCGCCAGGAATTCATCGAACTTGAGCGGGCGGTTATCGAGCGCCGAGGGCAGCCGGAAGCCGTAGTCTACCAACACCTGCTTGCGGGCGCGGTCGCCGTTGAACATCCCACGCACCTGGGGCAGGGCCACATGCGACTCGTCCACCACCAGCAGGAAGTCGTCGGGGAGATAGTCGAGCAGCGTCCAGGGCTGTTCGCCGGGCTGGCGACCAGCGAGGTGGCGCGAGTAGTTTTCGATGCCGGAGCAGAGGCCGGTTTCTCGTAACATTTCAATGTCGAAGTTCGTGCGCTGGCGCAGGCGCGCCGCCTCGAGCAGTTTGCCTTCGCTCTCAAGTTCGGCCAGCCGCTCTGCCAACTCTTCCTCAATACCCTTGATCGCCGCGTTCAGCCGCTCCTGAGTCGTTACCCAGTGCTTGGAAGGGTAGACATCCAGCCGGGCGCGCTGGCCGAGTATCTCGCCGGTCAGCGGATCGATCTCGACGATGCGTTCGATCTCGTCGCCAAAGAACTCCACCCGCACGGCCAGGTCTTCATAGGCGGGGAAGATCTCCAGCGTATCGCCACGCACGCGGAACTTGCCGCGCACGAAGTTCATATCGTTGCGCTCGTATTGGATGTCGGTCAGGCGACGCAAGACCCAGTCGCGCCTGATCGTCTCGCCGACCTTGAGCACGAGCACCACCTCGCCATATTCTTCTGGCGATCCCAGGCCGTAGATGCAGGAGACCGAGGCGACGATCAACACATCGCGCCGTTCGAAGAGGCTGCGCGTGGCGGAGAGCCGCAGTTTCTCGATCTCTTCATTGAGCTGGCTCTCTTTCTCCACATAGGTGTCGGTGCGGGGGATGTAGGCTTCCGGCTGATAGTAGTCGTAGTAGCTGACGAAGTATTCAACGGCGTTGTTGGGGAAGAACTCTTTGTATTCGGCGTACAGTTGTGCGGCGAGGGTTTTGTTTGGGGCCAGCACCAGCGTTGGACGCTGGACGCGCTCGACCACCTGCGCCACGGTAAAGGTTTTGCCACTGCCCGTCACGCCAAGCAGCGTTTGATACTTGTTGCCGTCGTTCAGGCTTTCCACCAGACGGTCAATCGCCTGGGGCTGATCGCCGGTCGGCTTGAACGGCGCCACCACTTGAAAGTCGGGCATAGGGCATGGGCCTCGCTGTTCTTTTGGGATGAATGAGGAAGACGTATCGCCTCATTATACCACGTTGGGAGACTGTTTCGCCCGATTTTTGGAACGTATTTCCTAGAGGTAGGTGTTTGTCGCATATATCATATATGTCGTAGACAACGCTTGGGCGAAACGTCGGCTGCAACCGGAAGCGACTGTGCTGGTTTGTAGTTTCTGGACGCCATCGGGAGTCACACAAACACTACACATACGCCACTTCGGCGGCGCATTCTGGCTGGCATCCTGCGCCTGGATGATGCGCGCACATCAGCAGGCGTCAGGGAACAGCCGAGATCTATTCTTCGCGTAGGCCAATGACGACGCCAAAGCGGCCATCCACCTCTGGCTCCATGCGATGAGAGTAGAAGCGGTTGAGGCCGACGCAGCCGGTGCAGTCGTCTATGACTTCCAGATGATCGGGTGTGACGCCCGCCGCGAGCAACTGGCGTACGTTGGAGTAGGTGACATCGAGGTAAAGATGCGGTTTGCCATCGTCGCGCGCGTTGAGCATGGGACGCTCTTCGATGATAACGGTGTCTCTGGCGATGGGGGTGGCGTCGGCGAACCGGGCGCGTACTTCATCGGTGATCTCATAGCAGCATGTGCGGATTGCTGGGCCAACGCCAACAAGCGTCTCCTCCACGCGCGTGCCAAAGCGGTCGCGCATGGTCTGGAGCGTGCGTGGGCCAATCGCGCCAGCCGCGCCACGCCAGCCGCCGTGCGCGAGCGCCACTACCTGATGGCGCGGATCATAGAAGAGCAGTGGCGCGCAGTCGCCAAACGCCCAGAAGAGACCCAGGCCGCGCTCGGCGGTGATCATGGCGTCTACGATGGTGGCGCGCAGGCGTGCGCGTAGAGCGTCGAGCGGTTCTTCGGGGGTGGCGCGTTCGATGACGGCGATGTTGTTTCCGTGGGCGATGCGCGCGCTGACCAGGGGAAGGCCGATTTCGCGAACGATCACATCGTAGTTGCGCAGAACGGCTTCGCGCGTATCGCCGACACTGACGCTACAGTTCAGGCCGTTGAAGGGAGGGCCGCTGAAGCCGCCTCTGCGGGTGAAGACGCCATGTGTGACGGCAGAAGCGGCATAGAGGTGCTCGAACAACAGATACTCACAGAAGTCGGCGCGGCGTTCAATCACGCGAAAAATCCTTGCTTGAAATGGGAAAACATCACGATACCCATTCTCAGCATAGCATAGGGCGGCAAGCTCTCTTTCCTATAGCCATAGACTACCTACTACACGCGCTTCCTCGAACGGGTCGAAGCCAAGGAAGCCCTTAGAGTGTCTAGCGACCTTGTGAGCGCGCTCTACTTTCAGTACCCTCGAACGGGTCGAAGCCAAGGAAGCTGGCAGTGGCGCAACACGGTCATCGTCACAAAACCTTTCAGTACCCTCGAACGGGTCGAAGCCAAGGAAGCTGTAGAGACGATGCGCTAGATCAGCGCCGTGGCGCTTACCTTTCAGTACCCTCGAACGGGTCGAAGCCAAGGAAGCCGATTGCCCCTTACGGTGTGTTGCACGTTCTATGTCATCCGACTTTCAGTACCCTCGAACGGGTCGAAGCCAAGGAAGCGTATGTGCATCTGTCCACAGCGCCAAGCGTGCAGCCTTTCAGTACCCTCGAACGGGTCGAAGCCAAGGAAGCGTCAGTCCAGAACCATGACCACCACTTGAACTGTGAGCTTTCAGTACCCTCGAACGGGTCGAAGCCAAGGAAGCATTTGGTATGTCGCCCTGGACACTGATGCTCAAAGCCTTTCAGTACCCTCGAACGGGTCGAAGCCAAGGAAGCAAAGCGAAAAAGACGCCAGGATACGCCTCCTGGCGCGTCTCTTTCAGTACCCTCGAACGGGTCGAAGCCAAGGAAGCTGCAAGCCCTACAAGATTGGCTTGATAATATTGATCTTTCAGTACCCTCGAACGGGTCGAAGCCAAGGAAGCTGATGAAGGCGGCGCCTCACGCTTTTTTCAGACATTCTTTCAGTACCCTCGAACGGGTCGAAGCCAAGGAAGCAAGATGGCGTCGTCAATGCCTGCTAATTGTCGCGTGCCTTTCAGTACCCTCGAACGGGTCGAAGCCAAGGAAGCTTGATGACTGAACCGTCAACTGATCGCCCATATCCTCTTTCAGTACCCTCGAACGGGTCGAAGCCAAGGAAGCATCCGCCCCAGATATGGAAACCATTGAGAGATTCGTCTTTCAGTACCCTCGAACGGGTCGAAGCCAAGGAAGCCAGTGTAGCGAGGAAAACAGCGATGAAAACGAAGAAACTTTCAGTACCCTCGAACGGGTCGAAGCCAAGGAAGCTGGCTGGTTGTTCCAGCTTGCAAACGTGTTCGGGTCTTTCAGTACCCTCGAACGGGTCGAAGCCAAGGAAGCTTCATGGCGACATGGGTCACGTCCGAACGCATCATGACCTTTCAGTACCCTCGAACGGGTCGAAGCCAAGGAAGCGTACCGTCAAGTACATATTGTCCTTATCCACATCTCCTTTCAGTACCCTCGAACGGGTCGAAGCCAAGGAAGCCACATTTTGCGCTTTTCGCTCCATTATCCATCATTCTTTCAGTACCCTCGAACGGGTCGAAGCCAAGGAAGCAGAACTATGCGCGACCAATGCTCTGCCGTGTGCGCCTCTCCTTTCAGTACCCTCGAACGGGTCGAAGCCAAGGAAGCACGAACCACCTGGAATACGAGATGGCGCCCAACGCTAGCTTTCAGTACCCTCGAACGGGTCGAAGCCAAGGAAGCTTATTCCGTTGTTTAGCTTAGTTGAGCAGGAGTTCTAGTCTTTCAGTACCCTCGAACGGGTCGAAGCCAAGGAAGCGGTGTGTGGCGCGCCAGCAGGTCTTCCGCTAGCGTCAGCTTTCAGTACCCTCGAACGGGTCGAAGCCAAGGAAGCATGGCAGGTTCGTTGAATGGCATACGCTACACCAATATGCTTTCAGTACCCTCGAACGGGTCGAAGCCAAGGAAGCGTCCCCACTTGTGGCACGGCGCATGGCATGGGCGCTCACCTTTCAGTACCCTCGAACGGGTCGAAGCCAAGGAAGCGGTGTTTCATGGGTTCAGTTACAAACTCACCCGCAACTTTCAGTACCCTCGAACGGGTCGAAGCCAAGGAAGCACGACAAGCGACCTTGCTCTTTAACACACAAGTGAGCTTTCAGTACCCTCGAACGGGTCGAAGCCAAGGAAGCAGATCGTACCCAATTTTTACCCAATGGTGTACCAGCGTCTTTCAGTACCCTCGAACGGGTCGAAGCCAAGGAAGCATGGGGTAGCGTTTCCTTCCTAGCCAGTCTAGCCAGCTTTCAGTACCCTCGAACGGGTCGAAGCCAAGGAAGCAGGGAGAAGGCAAGAAGTATGTCTAAAAACAAGATCACCTCTTTCAGTACCCTCGAACGGGTCGAAGCCAAGGAAGCCCCACTTCGTTGCTCTTCGTGCAACGAGTAGAGCACTTTCAGTACCCTCGAACGGGTCGAAGCCAAGGAAGCGAACAAGTCATCATGGGGTTGGGCAGAACCGAGGCCACTTTCAGTACCCTCGAACGGGTCGAAGCCAAGGAAGCTTCAGAAGTCGCCTGAACCGTCTCAGGTTGTGCGGGTTTTCTACTTTCAGTACCCTCGAACGGGTCGAAGCCAAGGAAGCAACCGCCGCAAGACGGCGGTACGCTTGACGATTTGCGCGCTTTCAGTACCCTCGAACGGGTCGAAGCCAAGGAAGGTGTGGGGCCAACACGCGCCAGTAGCCCGGCAGATGACTTTCAGTACCCTCGAACGGGTCGAAGCCAAGGAAGGACGGACATCCTGGAACGCCAGGGATATGTCATCCTCACACCTTTCAGTACCCTCGAACGGGTCGAAGCCAAGGAAGCGCTTTGTCGGCTTTGTCGCTCTTATCGTCGTCCTTCTTTCAGTACCCTCGAACGGGTCGAAGCCAAGGAAGCCGCGCAAAATGCGCGCTTGTCCCAAAAGAAATAGCCTTTCAGTACCCTCGAACGGGTCGAAGCCAAGGAAGCTGACGCAGAGAAGGACTATGCCTATCCCAGCGTCGAACTTTCAGTACCCTCGAACGGGTCGAAGCCAAGGAAGCAGACGGCCACACGCGCCGCCAGTCATGAACCATTCACCTTTCAGTACCCTCGAACGGGTCGAAGCCAAGG
>JAJPIU010000129.1 GCA_021324535.1 Pseudomonadota bacterium | reverse complement strand
GTGATCGGAGTGATCGGTAGGATCGGCAGACATAAGATCATCTTCCTCGGCGTCCCAACAGCCGCGCCCCCACGTGCGCTCACAGACGGCGGATGGCGGGCGACGGCTGAACCAATGCCTGTATTGTATATGCCAGTGCGGCGCCTTGTCTAGCATGTCTCTCTCGTAGCGCTGCGCTCCTGGGCGGCCAGTCCATTCAGGCTCCTGGCAGATGGTAGTAGGCATAGAGAGCCTGCCACCTTCTCCCCTTTGATGCTCTGCGGCGTCAATCGAAGAAATCGAACACGTGGATGAGGATATGCCCTTCTCACCCACACGGCGCCTCGCGCGTATGCGTATGATAGAACAGCATTCCTTCACAGAAAACAAGAGTATCTGGCGCTCGTCACATCACCATATCATGCACATAGCTGCGTTCGTCGTATGCGGTATGCGCTCGTAAGAGAGCCATAGCAGGGGAGACTCGCAATGTCATCGCCAACCGTACCCACGCCGCCAACATCCAATGCGCCGTCTGAGACGACAGCCACGCCGCCCACACGTTTTTCCGCTCAGGCTTCTACCTCCTCCGTCAGTGATCTCAGCCGCGAAATACAGGCGATCATGGCGGCGCGGCGCGAGATGGGGCCGGACTATGACGACCACTTCGCCGACATCCTGGCCGAACGCCTCACCGCACAGATTCAGCGCGAGGTGGATCGTCAGGTTGGCCAGGCCAAGAAAAAACGTCAGCGGGGCCTCTCGCCGGAACAACGTCTGGGGCTGGCGATCCCCTCGCTCATCTTCCTCATTCCGCTGGCCGCGATTGGCGCCGATGTCGCACAGGCAACCGGTTTGATCATCATGTGTCTGCTGGTACTTGCGATCAACATTTTCGCTGGCTTCTTTTGATGATAGTTTTGCCATGAGCAGGTTGGCGCGCGTGAAGGCGCGCATGGTGGAAGATGTATGAGCTAGGGACGATGGCCGCCCGGGACGGCGGCGCTACTCGAATTGACACCTGTCGCTATGGGCTGCATATAGGCAAAGGGTTACTCGCCGCCCGAGACGGCGGCGCTACGGAGCTACGAGAGACATCCGGCGTCTGCCCTACCTCTCTGCATCCCCAAAGCATATCTGTTTGCCAGAGGAGAGTCGGCGCCGTCCGTTCTCTAGGCGGACTTCGTGGTGAAGCACTGTCCATTCTTTAGCGCAATCCCTAGGCGCGGTTTCACCCGCCCGTCTCCTCGGCGCCTGCTTTCTCTGCCTCAGGCGCGTTGTCTTTTGCTGGCTCCCGCGCCGTCTCTAGTGATTGCGCCGCTGGCCTGTCATCAGGAGTTGCGCTTGCCAGCGTATTCAGGCGACGCAGCAGGCGATGCGCCGCGCTGGCGCGCCCTCCGAG
This sequence comes from Pseudomonadota bacterium, assembly GCA_021324535.1. Taxonomy (GTDB): domain Bacteria; phylum Chloroflexota; class Ktedonobacteria; order Ktedonobacterales; family JADMIN01; genus JAJPIU01. The sequence goes on along the minus strand of JAJPIU010000129.1, from coordinate 16,291 downwards.
GGCGCCGAAGCCCGCGCCCAGCCCCACATAAATGATCCCCTGAGCAATCCGCCAGAAGGTAAACGAGGCGGGCGATGCGCCTACCGCGCCGATGTCACCCACCCGCGACCCAAGCACAGTGATATACAGCGCCGTTGCAAGCCAGTAGATCAATAACGCAATCGCGCCGCTAAGCGTCGCCTGGATGCGGAGCGCGGTGGCATCGGACGGTGAAGGTGATGAGGCAGCAAGGGTGGGCGCTTCGGTAGGTGAAGCAACTAAAGCAGAGGATGCAGAAGAGACGCTGGCAGGTTGACCAGTTGATCCGGCGACAAGGCGAGATTCTACGTGATAGCCAGCGTAGTAGGCGAGTATAAGCGCCATCGCCAGTGAGACAAGCGCCAGCAACCCACGCACAAAGACCGCCAGCGCCACTGCATAGGCGTTTGAGACGTTATGGATGGGAGCCGCCAGTGCGCCTGCGACCAGCGCCACCACGCCCAAGAGCGCACAGATGGCGCCGATGCCAGCGCCCCAACGCAGCGCGAGCGAATTCACTTCCGGCCTGATCCTTCGCGTCTGCATATGGGCCTCATGCGCTCTGCGCTCATAAACCTACCGATCCGCGTCTACAATCATCGGGTTACGAATGATCGGGCGCTTGTTCGTGCGCGAGTTGGTCGTTGGCTGGGGCTGGGCGTTGCTCATGCCACCGATGCGTGGCGCAGGGGCTTGCTGTTCGCCACCTTCGAGCAACGCCAGGCTCTCGCGCAGGCTATCCAGATCGCGAATGAAACAGGCGACCGCGCTTGCCGCCGAACCTTTGGCCTGCGAGTTCTCGAAGCGGCGGCCTGTCTGATCGGTGGCAAGCTGCGCAGCCTCATCCGAGATGGCGAACGAGTCGCGATAAATCTCTTCCCATCCGTTCCAGCGTCCGCGCAGAGGTTTCCAGCCAAGCTGGCTATCGCTGACCGCGCGCCACTTTTCTTCAGTGAAGCCCATCCAGTCGCTCAGCAGCTTCGTATAGGTCGCCATCGCCTCGCGCAGTTCTTCGGCTTCCTCGCTCAGGCGCGCGCTGTCTGCGCCATAGGGGCTATCGAAGTCGCGGTAGCCGTTTTCCATATAGCCATCGTAGGTGTCGCCATTCGCCGCCGGATAGCCTCCGCGCCCATTCGGCAGCGCGCCCATCGCTCCGCCGTAGTAGCCGGGCACGCCCATTGGCGCATAGCCAAGCTGGCCCTCGTGCAGGCCGCCGTCTTCAGTGGCGAACATATCGGGCCGCAGGCCGCCAATGATGATCTCTTCAACGCCAAGCGCATCGAGCAGGCGCCATGCCAGACGCGGATGGCGAATGACCCATCCCGCCTTGCGCACCAGATACACCGAGGAGAACGCGAAGTTGACCAGCAACCAGATGATCGCCTTGACGGCGATCCAGTTGAGCGCGCCATAAATGAAGTAGTTCTGGATGGGCGCGCCTGCTGATCCCTCCTCAATCGCCGTCAAGATCACCGCGATCAACAGGCTGGGATCGCGGATGGGGTTTACCAGATTGAGAAGAAACGAACCGATTCCTCCACGGGATTTCTTCGGTGTGATGTCGGCTTCTGCCATTGGGCGCCTCTCTGCTCTTGCTTATGGATGGGCGTATAGGAAATTGGTTCAACTGGCTGACCACCTATACGCTGCTGCGCTCCACCGATCGCTCTCAACTTCCAGGAAGCGATCATACCATGCGCCAGGGCTTGGCGCAATGCGCGGGGGGACTTCTGTCCTGTCGCGAGAAACATCTGGTGAGAGGGTAACATAACCCGCATAGGCTGTAGCGCCGGGTAAGAAAAAAGTACCTTCCAGTCCGGCATCCCAGTCCGCGTCCGGCCTCATCGCTCCGGCTGGCGCCCAACGCCATCGAGAAACAATGTGACGACGAGGTCGGCCAGCCGCCGCTGTTCGGCGCTTCCCTCATACGGTGGATGCGTCTGGAAGGCGCCCTGATGCGCCTCCGCTGCATTCGCTTTTGCCCGAGCAGATGGCGGGCACAACGGGCGGTCGGTTGGCTGGCGCGGCGCAAGATGACCGGCCCGCATATAGCGGTCGAACTTATCGGCGCCGGTGAAAGCATCGAGCAGGCCAAAAAACGCGCGCGTCAGCAGTTCAGGGTCATGCGCGGCAATCTCGCCTTTCGCCATGCCGACGGAAAGCAACTCGGCGATTGGCGTGAACATAGAGGCGTCGTAGGCGGCCATCACCTCAGAGGCAAGCTCAGGCCCGATCAACTCGATGGTGTCGCGGAACACTGGCTCCATACCGGAGCGCGCATGGGCAAAATAGCCCAGCGTCAACTGCCACAGGCGCTCGCGTACTGACAGATCGAGCGCGATCACCTCGGCGATATAGCCACCCACCTCACGGATCAAATCGCAAAGCACCGCCGCGTAGAGGCCCTGTTTGCTCTGAAAGTGATAGTAGAGCGTCGGCTTGGTCACGCCAGCCAACTGCGCTACCTCGCCCACAGCCACATCCGCAAAGCCACGCTGCATGAAGAGCCGCCGCGCCTGCCGCAAAATCTCCGCGCGCGCATCCGGCGAACTCGTCTGATCGGCAAGCGAGGGCCGCCCCGGACGACGATGTGGCCGGTCAGTCATCGCATCCAGATCGTCCGAGGGGTCTGCCGTATCTGAACGCTGTGAAGGAAGTGTCATAAGTAGCCTGTCGAAAATATGCCCTCACCCTATCTTTCTCTCTTTGAGAGTATATACGTTTGCGGGTCACACCAGGATAGCTCGCTCCTGCCAGAAATCGTTATGCCACTGCGTGGTAGCGTATGTTCTGGCGCGGAAGCGGCGGCATATCTATATGGCGTGCTATACTTTACCATTAGGGAAAACCTGGGCACGAGTTGGCGCTCTAGTTCCCATGTCTTCCCGTACAGATGGAGGATGGTATGCCTGCGCATGAACAGCCGGAACATGCGAACGATTCCTGGCGGACAAATGAGCAACAAGGCCAGGGCGCTCAAAGCCTCAAGGGAGACCTGACAGAGACAACCGAACGCATCTCGACGGCAAGCGTCGCCGCGCTCTTGCGCTCTGGCGGCCATGCTGCTCCGTCTCAATTTAATCCGTCCGAGCCGGATGATCCTACCCTCCATCGCGTGCCCAAACCACCCGCTGGCGCGCCACCCACTCCATCGCTTGGCGTTTCGGAAAACGTCGGAAGCGACTCAAGCGCCTCCATCCCGGCGCCCACCGTTGATCCCGTTGGCGCACTCAACACCTACATTGGCGAGCCGCTGCATGCAGGCGAGGTGGCCGAAGTAGCGCGGGGCGCGCAACGCAGCGTGCAGCGCGACGCCGAGTTCATCCGCGAGAAGGTGGAGGAGAGCGCCGCCGCCATGCACACGCTGGCCCGCCAGTTGGAGCCGCTCAACGAGATTTCGAGCCGCTGGGAAGATAGCGATCCCCTGAAGCGCCCGGTTCAGGAGGCGTTTACCGCTGCGCAGCGCGCCGACAAAAACCTCTCGCTGATCATCCAGGCGCTTGCCCGGCTGACCGCCTCGATTCAGTTGACCGACACCACTATCAATGCGCTGCAATCCGAACGCGAACGGCTTGCCACCCTCTATCAGATCGCCCAGGCGCTCAATAGCGAACTCGATCTTGGGGAACTGATGGGCAGCGTGCTGGCGCAGTTGATTGAGGTGGTGCGGGCGGAACGCGGGGTGTTGCTGCTCTGGGATGGCTCGACCGGCGCACTGCGCTTCATGGCGGCGCGTGGCGTGGATGGCCGCCCACTCGATGAGCGCGCCAGCGGCCACAGCACAAACATCGTCAACCAGGTCTGGACGACCCAGCAACCGCTGCTGACTACCGACGCACAGCAAGACCCTCGCCTGAGCGATGCGGCAAGCGTGCGGGTGAACGAGATTCGCTCAGTGATGTGTGCGCCGCTACGGGTGCGGGGGCATCGGGTGGGCGTGGTCTATGTGGATAGCCGCCGCACGGCGCGCCTCTTCAACTCGGCCAGCCTCGATCTGCTGGCGGCGTTCTGCAACCAGGCCGCCATCGCGATTGACAACGCCCGCCTCGTCGCCGATCTACGCACACGCATCCGCGAGATCAGCGAGATGAAAACCTATATGGAAAACATCTTCGCCTCCATCGCCAGCGGCGTGATTACCACCGATACGCAGGGCTTGATCACCACGTTCAACCGCGCCGCCGAGCATATCTTCGGCGTGAACGGCGCTCAGGTGGTCGGGTTGCCCTATCAGCGCGCGCTCGCCACGCTCAGCAGCGATGCAGCGACACTCGCCGACATTCTTGATGTGATGCGCCTGGCGGTGGTCAACCGGATGGTCACGCTTGGCAAGGAGTTCCAGCCGGTCGCCCCCGGACGTGGCGAGTTGACGCTACGGCTGAACGTCTCGCCGCTGCAAGAGGTGGACGCCAATGGCCAGACGGGCGCTCCGCTAGGCGTGGCGATGGTGGTGGATGACTTGACCGACCTGCGGCGTAGCGAGCGCCAGGCGCGCGAGATTCGCAATCTCTTCGGGCGCTACGTCCACCCGGAGGTAGTGAGCTACCTGCTGGCGAATCCCTCGGCCATTCACCTGGGCGGCGAGACCCGCCAGATCAGTGTCGTCTTCGCGGACATTCGCAACTACACGCGGCTGGCCGGCAGCCACGAGCCAGCCGAGGTGCTGGGCATCCTCAACCAGTATCTTGAAGTGTTGACCGAGGCGATCTGGGAGGAGAAGGGCACCATCACGATGTTCATCGGCGACGCGCTGATGGCGATCTTCAATGCGCCGCTGCCCCAGCCCGACCATGCGCAGCGGGCCGTGCGTGCGGCCTGGGCGATGCGGCTAGCCCTGGCGCGCTTCCATGCCTCGCAGAGCCTGCGGGCGCTCGATGGCGCGACGGGTGTGACCAGCGATCCAACCGATCTGAGGACGCAGGTGGAGTATGGCATTGGCGTCCATACCGGGCTGGCGGTGGTTGGCAACATCGGCGCGCGTGAGCGCCTGCAAAACTACACAGCGATTGGCGACGCCGTAAACATCGCCCAGCGACTGCAAGCCAACGCGCGGGACAACCAGATTATTCTGAGCGCCGCCACCTATGCGCAGGCGCAAGACATCGTGCTGGTCAAGCCGATGGAGCCGCTGCTGGTGAAGGGCAAGACAGAGCCTCTGACAGTCTACCAGCTCGATGGCCTGCGCGACTGAGCGTATCCGCACAGACGGTTCATCACCGCCAATCTACCTCCGTAACTACGTCTGGAAGGATGGTGACGCGCGTCGGTTGCGTGGGATTTGGCCCCCAGATGGTGTAGTCACCCGCTGGCATGGGCAGGTAGACGGCGGCATAGAGCGTACGCCCGTTGACACGCCGCTCCGCCACATCAGTATGCGTGCGCTTGTCATCAGCCCGCACGGGGCTGATCTCGATCTCGTCGCCACAGCGGGCCGCGTCGGTATAGATGATCAGGCTGCCCATATCCGCGCCAATATCCATCACCACTGGCGCCGTATGCGCCCGCTGATGATGCGCCTCGCTCATGTGTGCTCCTCCTTTGCTCTTCACATATGATGCGCCTCCTCTCTCTACAGAGGGAAGGCGCCGATGCGACTTGCCGCATCCTGCAAAGCCGCGCGGCAAGCCGATGATCTCGCTACTGGCCTACGAAGCCCACACGACTACGATGGATCGTGCTTGTGATTGTAGCCCTCGTTAGGGACGCCCAGATAGGGGAAGGTGTCCAGATACGGGACGCCAATATCGGCGGGCGTCACTCCATCCGTCACTACCGAGGCGGCGGCGTCGGGCGTGTAGCTGTGGTTCACCAATGGATAGGTTACACCGGCTATCGCGCGCAGTTCGATGGTCACAACATCGTCGAAGACACGCCGTCCATTGGGGAAGCCTGCCAGGTCGCCGCCCAGGATGCCGAGCATGTTGGGGTGGCTTGCTGGCGGGATCGCCATGTTCAGCCGCAGCATATCGGCATAGCTCGTACCGGTATAGTTTTGGAAGCCTGGGATGACGCCAGACGGCAGCCCCGTCAGCAGGATCGCCACCAGGTCGGCGCGCGCCGCCGTCAGCCCCGCCAGATGTGGGAAAACGCCTGGATACAACACCGGAAGGAGCTTCGCAACCTCCGGGTGCTGCACATAGCTGAGGAACTCGACATCGTGGCTGGGGGTCAGCGAGTTCCAGAAGTTCTTCTTGCCTAGCGGCACGATCACCTCGTTGAACAGCGGATTGCCCAGCCGCGAGACCTGCACCCACGGGCCGGAGCTCCAATCGGGCGTGTCTGCGCTGCTGCGCACGGTGGCGCGCTGGCGGCTGGCCGAGGCCCACACGCCAATTACTGACTTGGGATCGTTGACATTCGTCGGGTTCCGGCCGTTGGCCGTCAGCGTCGTCTTGGGAACCTGGATGGCGATGGTATGGACATTGAAGCCTTTCAAGCCATCCACCCCAGGCGCGGCAGGCGACGGGATCAGATGCAGGTTCTGGAAGGGACGCAGATCGAGCAGGTCGAAGACCGAACCGAGGTCAACGTAGAAGCCGTCGGCGCGCTGCCCGGCGAATACCTTCTCCCCGCTGTGCAGGGTATGCACGGCGGCCTCGGCCAGCGCAGGGTAGTCCGGTGTTGAGCGTGGGCCGATCCGGCAGGGAGGGCTGGCCAGGTTTTTGCCAAGTGTCCCTTGCCGACCGTCCTCATTCACACGGGTGACGGAGTAGAACTGGCGGAAGTTCCAGTTGGGGCTATCGAGCGAGAGAATCTGGCCGGTGTTGTAGAGAAACGTATCGGGGTTACGTATCTCTGTAGTAAACCGGAATTGATAGGTGATGTCGGCCTGCGCGTCGGCGTCGTTGTCGATGTGAATCTCATAGAGCACATCGTCGCCAAACTCGAAAAAGTTGGGGCCGCCGGCCGGTTCTTCCAGCGGGATGAAGTTGGCGATCAGGGTGACGGTATCGGGCTTGTCGGGGCTGACGAACGCATACACATCGGTATTGTCAGCGACAGGGTCTTTCGCGATCTCTGGGGCTTCACGATGCGATGACATAAGCATGTCTCCTTCTTTGAGGATTATTGGGCGGCGTTGGCCAATCGAGCGACTAACGCGGCATCGTGGATGACGACCTCTTTTTCACCGTAGAGCAAACGCACCTCGTCGCCTGCTGCGTCGAGGATATACAGCATCAGGGGAGCATGCAGCGCCGCGCGAGGAGCTGTCGTCTTCGCGGCTACTGGCGCTGCGTGAGCCACTTGCGGGCTGAGCAGCCCGAGGCTCGCCAGGTTTCCCATGCTGCCCGTTGCGATCCCTAATGTCGCTATACCAATCGCGCCACCCGTCATGAGCTTACGCCGAGACAACGCGCCATCGCTGGTAGGCGCGCTGGTTCTGGCTTGCTTGTTGGTCGTCTTGGTCGTCTTGGTCGTCTTGGTTGCTGGGATCACCTGAGGCGTCTGCGCCTGTTTTTGAGACTTCACGGTTCTCAACCGTCTGGCCATTGCATTACCTCCAGAATCACTGAGGGAACATGGTGGGAGTATACTGCTACCACCAAAGTGTAAGAAGCGTTCGAGGCAAACGCGCTACCCAATTCAGACAACTAAGCGCCGGGCGGCGCCGCTGTTTCACCACACCCACACTACACGCACACGCTACGAAAAAATAGTGGCCATATGTGCCGAAGAGAGTTGACAAGGTTTGAGTGTCAGATGTACCGGCCTGCCTGCTTTGTTTGCCGATGTCTGGTATGCTCTGTCAGCGGGATCGCGCATATTGCCTGCCAATTATGCAGAGTCGCAGCGCCACTTTTGGAAAGTTCTCTTGTTTCGTGTATCGCAACGAATTGGCGCTTGCCGATTCCAAGACAAGACCCGCACGCAGCATTCCAAAATCGAGGCTGCCTGTAGCGTCTATTTCAGCATGTCATAGAGGCGCTGACCTAGAGCAGTTGTTGAGAAAGGAGCGCAGGCTGCCGTTGGGCTTCCTTCACAGGGGCAACCGCAAGCCTGTCAGCTGGTATGATGGATGAGCGTATCGCCAATGAGCTGCCGCAGCTCCATCGGTTGCGCCGCCGCCTTGCGCGCCTGTTCAACCTACGCGATGTGACGGTTACCATCCCTGGCACCCCCATCCCCTACGTGATGACACTACCCGCCGACCCAGACGCCCCGCTCGACCAACTGATGGCGCGGCAGAAACACCAGGAGCAGGAACAAGCAGGGAGATCACAGCAAACAGATGCGCCGATTGGGCAGGCGGAAACACTTCCGGTAGGGAATACCCTTGCCATCCGTGCGGCGCGCCAGGCGCAGGCAGCGTTGACCACCGGAGCCTATGCGCCGTATTGGTCGCTGCTCTGGCCAAGTGGCATGGCCCTGGCCGAAGCGCTGATGGCGACGCCGGAGATCGCGAGTGGGCGGCGCACGCTGGAGCTTGGCTGCGGTCTGGGGGTGACGGCCACGGCGGCGCTGGCCTGTGGCGCGCGTCTCTGGGCGGCGGATCTCTTCGCCGAGGCGCTCCTCTTTTGCCGCTACAATACACTGCGCAACGCGGGGCGCTCGCCGCAGCCGGTGTTAGTCAACTGGAGGACAGAGCTAGGGCGAGCCGCCTGCATGGCCGCCGGACCGTTCGATCTGCTGCTTGGCGCTGATGTACTCTATGAGGAAGAGGATATTCAGCCGTTGCTCACCCTCGCGGAGAAGCTATTGCCTCATGGCGGCGACTTCTGGCTGGCTGAGCCGGGGCGCCGCACCGCCCAGACGTTTGCCCTGGCCGCCGCTCTTCGCGGTTGGCGCGATGAGACGACTGTGTATACCAGCCACTGGGCGGACGAGGATCGTCCCTCGCGGGTAGTTGTTCACCGTTTTACCCTGTCGGAGCATCCCCTCATATGACACGCTTACCTCACCGTCCGCGTCGCCCGTACCAACCATCTTATTCCGTCAACAGCGATACAGCGTCAGATATGCCAGCGTTCGCCAGTGTTCAGGATGGCGCGCCTGACTTTGAGATCGAGGCGACTGAGATGCTCTTGCCGGACGAGCAGTCCCAGCAGGCTGCTGGGCAGCAAAGCGATGAGTGGAGTGAGCTTGCTCCCGATGACACGCACAACGCTGGTAGGCCAGAGCGGGAGGCGTCGCCAAGGGCCAGGCGTTCGCCGCTGGCCACACGTCCCCATGCGCGACGCCGCCGTACGCTGGCCGGACTCTCCATCGGCGCAATGGTGGCAATCGCGGTGGGGCTTATACTTGTGATCAGCCTGCCAACGCCGCAGACGATTGGTGTGTTGCTGCACCTGCCCACCCCAACCACGACGCCAGTTGTGTTGCCGGGCGATACCCAACTCTATGTGATTCGCGGTGTGTATTGGGGCGACCTGACGATTGACGGCAAGACAATCACAACGAAGGAGCTGACAGTTGGCCCTGTCAGCCTGGGGATTGGCCGTCATCAGATCGTCTATCACGCGCGTTTCTTCCCCACGCTACACTGCATGTTGAGCGTACCACCTAGCAAGGCGGATACCTGCCCACTCGTTCCACAAGCTCAGGTTGATACACCCAACCCTGACTTTGGGCGTGCGCGCATTCTTGACCTGGGCGCGACGTTCAATCGTCTGCCTGCGGCGGAGAGCCAGGCATTGCTCGGCGCGCTCAACCAGGCGCTGGGGAAGCTCACCCAAACGAGAACGCTTGCGCCGGGCGAACATTACACCACAGCGAACGGGCAGATCGCCAGCGCCGATACGCCACTGACCGCGACGCTCACCCCCAGCGTTCCCGCCTCGCAACATCTTTATCAGCCTGGTCGGCCCGACGCGGCGCGCAATGAAGACGCTTGCGATCCCATCTGTGACTTTCAGGGGTCATATGGCGTGCTGCTGCATAGCTGGCAACTGGCGACCTATCTCTACACGAGCTGGCGTTTCACTACCCCTGCTGGGCAGAGCATCGTCCCACCGACACGCAACATTCCTCAGGGACAACGCATCCTGCCGTTCTTCGCCTGGTGGGATGCCAGCAACGGTGTCGTACGCTGGCATGTCTCGGTCTCACCGGTAATCATAGCGGATGTGGAATGCGCTCAGGGGCAACAACAGCTTTTCGATCTGGCCAACCGAACCAATATCAGCGGGGCAGCGTTGGAGCCGATAGTCCAGCAGGATGCGACACAGGGCTGCCTGTTACTCTACCAGCCGCCCAGCCAGACACAACCGCTGAGCGCCGCCGCGCAGGTGTTCTATCATTTTGGGGTGTTGCTGGCGGTCAACGACGTGGCGCGCCAGCTCTTTCCCTCGCTGCCCCTTGTCACCCCCAGCGAACTTACTACGGCAGCGCAACTTTTCGCTCAGGAGCAGCCATAACCAACGAGGAGGTCATGCTATGAAAGCGCAACCCACCACCGTTCACAAGCTCGACGCGCAGGGCCGCTTTATCCTCGCCTATGAGGGAACGCTCAGCGAGCGGTTTGCTGATGGTGTGAGCATCGAGGCGCAGTGGACACGCAAGCCGCTCTCGCTTGGCTATACGACCTTCGAGACCTGCGATCACTTTATCGAGTGGTACTACGCCGACCGCTGGTACAACATCAACGAGATTCACGATGGGCGGACTGGCACGCTGAAGGGCTGGTATTGCAATGTCTCATCGCCCGCCGAGATTGAGACAACTCCCACGGGCGACCTGCTCATCAGCTACCGCGATCTCTACCTCGATGTGTGGGTGACGCCTGATGGAGCGACACGTACACTCGATGAAGACGAGTTCGCCGACGCAGAACTCGACGACGCGACACGTGAGGCAGCGCACGCAGGGCTGGCGGAACTGCTTGTGTTGGTAGAGCAGCGCGCCGCGCCGTTTGACAGCATAAGGTAAGCGCATCACACACGTCCCATCACACACATCTCCTTCGATAGCTTGACAATTATATCATGATGATATATCTCTTGGAGAGGTAACAGGTTTGGAGAAGGGGAAATGGTCTCTCTGTCATGACAACGATGCCTGTTGAACGACGCCGCAACCTCTGGCTGGAACTCTTCATTCTGGGCGAGCTGATGGACGCGCCGCATCATGGCTACCAGTTGCGCGACATCCTGACACGCATGCTTGGCCCCTACCGTCGCATCAGTTGGGCGACGCTCTACCCGTTGATCCATCAACTTGAACAGGCTGGCTTCATCGCCGCATCGCATGAGTCCGGCGGGGAACGTCCGCCATCAGAGGAAGGGCCAACGCAAGGGGAGACAGCGCCAAACATGCGCAGACCGCAACGCTACCGGTTAACCGAGAGCGGGCGCGAGCGATTCTTCGCACTGTTGCGCGCGCAAGACGCCTACACGAGTGAGTATCGTGAGGTCTTTACGATCAAGCTGCTCTACCTCCATTTCCTGGAACCAGACCAACAGCGCGCGTTGCTGACGCATGGGCGCGAGTATTTCGTCCGTCAGCGTGACCATACACGCCATGTGTTCACAGCCGCCTCGACAACTGCTCATCTATCGCCGGAAGAGCGCGAGCCTATCTTCCGTATGAACCGCTTTCGGCTCACGAGCGTCGAAGCCGAGATACGTTGGATAGACGAAGAGTTGGCGCGCTTGGAATCCGTTCAGTCTTCATAGCCTCATAACAAGGAGCAAACCATGAGTACACCAGCTTCGGTGAGCACGACGGCGCCAACAAACGCCGCACTACAGCGGGCAAGCATTGTCGCCGTGATCGCCGCCATGCTATTCTTTGTGCATATCTCGCTGTATTTCACGCCGTTTGTCTCTGTCCTGCATGACACGGTGCGAACCATCTATTACATCGAGCTCGATGCGCTGCTGGGGGTGATCGAGCATCTGATGCTGTTCCAGGTGATCGCCGCGCTTCCGGCGCCACAGTGGGCGAAGCAGGCGGGCTACGGCTGGCTGGTGATCGATATGGCAACGAACATCATGCAGCTTGGCGGCGTGCCTGCGGCGTTGCCACTACGCTACGGTGGGCATATCGCGGCAGCGGTGTGGGCGGCTGCCGCCTCATGGCAGGCGCGCGGAGCGTTGCGTGTCGTTGGGGTGATCTATGCCATTGATCTGGCGCTCTATTCGTTCATCTGGCCGTTCAGCAGGCTCTCGTTCCTGGTATTGTTGCCCTCGCTGGTTTTGCTGCCGGTCTGGTTGCTGCTGGTCGCAGGGGAGATACGCCGGATGCGCGGCCAGCTTGTCTCATGAAACGCATGTATCTGGAAGCCGCGTCAACAACGCAGCAAGCCGACACGTGATAACGTCATAGCGGTTCAGTGGTTGGCCCTGCATACACGAGCGATGTGGTATGCTGGACACACGCCGGCAGAGACGGCGGCGGTACTTGATCTCGCTGCATCATGGCGCTCACAAGCGAAAAGGATACCCGTCCCATGCAGTTGCTTGGTTTCGGCATCATGCTGGGTTTCTATGGAAGCGTCTTTGTGCTTGGAATACTGGCGGGTATGGTCGTGAACGTTCTGGCAGATCGCCTGCCGGTCGGCAAAGGATGGCGCACACGTAGCCGCAAGATACGCGCCTGGGCCACACCGCTCGCGCTGGGCGCCATATTTTCGCTGCTGCTGGCGCATCTGCTGATAACACTTCCCTCGCTTGCACTCCAACGCCTCGGACAGGCGGATCTTCCCCTCCCCATCGTCTTCTTCATCCAGGCGTGGAGCGCCGCAACGCTGGTAGGCGTCTTCATCGTTGACCTCGAGCACCGGCTGATCTTCGACTGGGCGCTGCTTCCTCTGGCGCTGGCGCTGCTCGTGTGCGCGTTCACGCTGATGCGTGCGGCGTGGCCCGCGTTGGCGATTGGCGTGGCGCTGGCGGGCGGTGTCTTCTTGCTGTTCTATGGCCTGGGCTATTTGATCTATCGGCAGGAGGCGCTTGGCTTTGGCGATGTGAAGCTGGCCACGCTGGTCGGGCTGATCGTTGGCTGGCCTGGCGTGACCACTGCGTTGCTGGCCACCGCTGTGATCGGCGCTGTTGTCAGCCTGCTGTTGCTTGGCTTTGGCGCGGTGGGGCGGCGCACATTCATCCCGTTTGGCGTCTTCCTGGCGGCGGGGGCGATCATTGCGATGCTGACCACACTACCCGTGTGGTAAGGTACGGCCCCACCCCAACCCCTCCCCCCTTTGGGGGAGGGGCTTTCTGTGCTGAGTGAATTAGGGTTTCCTCTCCCGCCGCAGCGGGGGAGGGGTCAGGGGTGGCTACAGATACTTCTGCGCGTATTGGTCGGGCAGGCCGCCTGCGCCGCCCTCCAGATTATCGAGCCAGCCATGCTCTTTGTGGACAGGCAAGCCTTGCGCCTGCCCTTCAGCATGGGTAATATAGGGCAGCAAGTGGCCTTCGAGCAGTTCGCGCCGCTCCACATGCTGCTTGTTCTTCATTGCAGAGGCGCGCATCAGCGCCAGCCCTGCCAGCGGATCGTCCAACTCGGCAGCTTTCTCCTGCGGGAGATCAAGGTGTTCGGCCCACAGCTTTTGGCGCAGATGGCGCGCGCGAGCAGGATGCAGCGAGACGACGTTAATCTCTGCGTCGCTACGCATGCCCCGGCTGTTCAGGTTCGCCGAGCCTGCCGTCCACAACTGGTCATCAAAGATGCCCACCTTGGCATGGACGTAGACTGGGCGATAGAGAACGCCACCAGGCGCGTTCTCGTGCTGATCGGAATTGCCAAGCGTGAAGACAAACAGCCTGCCTGCCTCCACAGCCTCAGGCGCGCGCTCGCGCAGCCATTGTACGCCCCCGTCGGTGAACTCACGCCCGCAGTTGGGATGATCGGGTAGGGTAAGCGCCACCGTGACGCCGCGTTCGAGCGCCTCGCCAATCGCCTCGAAGACCTCCATCATCTCCGGGCTACGCTCGCCCCACTGTCTGATGTCCAGCCCAATGTAGACCTCTTTCCAGAGATATTGGTTCTCAAAATAGGCGAACGTCTGCGCCTGCCCTAGCGCCCGCTGATAGGCGTCGCGAATGGTAAAGATGCCGTCCGGCGCGAAGGCGTAGGTATTGTGTGGGATGGTGCGGACGATCTGCGCCATGTGGCCGTTTTGCTGGGGCGCAGGCGGCGCCTTATCAAGCTCGGCGGAAAGCTCTGCGGGCCAGTCGGCGCGCTTGTGGCGTTTCGCGGTGTCATGCCAGCGTTGGGCGATATTGCGCAACACATCGGCGACGATTGGCCCCTCGATCACCGTATGCACGTCGTGCCAGGGATGCTCCGCCGCCGACATTTGAATGCCCTTATCCTCAGGCAGCGTCAACACATCCGTGCCGCGCTCAATGGAGGCGCATGGGTGCTGGTGGGTATCCCAGCGGTCATAGTCACCGTCCGCCTGACAGGTGAGGTCTATTCCGCCGACGAACGCTATGCGGCCATCCACCACCGTACACTTCTGGTGAAGCGACTGCGTGATGTGGGTGATCTTGCGGCTGCTGTCATCGAGTAACACGTCAACGCCCACCGCTTCCAGTTCCTTGGCCTCATGGGCGGGATTGTTTGTCAGATGTGCGCCGAGATTCAGCGCATCCCACAGCAAAACACCGACCTTCACGCCATGCGAGGCGGCGAAACCGAGGACATCGCACACAGTCAGATGATTGGAGTTCCACAGGTCAATCGCCTCGTCGCTCAGCCCTTCGGCGCGCAACCCCTCGATCAGCGCCCGCTGCTCATCGCTGCCCTCGGCGCCAACATGAGTATCTTCCCCACGCACCATCGGTAGATCGGCGCGTATATCCCATCCGGCGATCAGGATGTAGCGTTTGGCGCTGAGGAACGCGCGGCACATCGCCAGCATGGCGGCGCGCCCATCAATCAGCGGGTGAACCTGGTTTCCCGCGCGCGGCGGGAAGTCTCCGCTTGCCCAGATGGCGTTATGCTCAGTCGTCTCGGTTGTCTCGGTCGTCGGCTGTTTTGGCATTGTCTCTACCTACCTGATCTGAAGAGAAGCGTCTACTCTGTTGTATTGTATCGCATAGCGCCGCAAGCCCTCCCCTCACAGTACACTCCACCAAACGTCCTCTTTGCCTAGGGCGTATTTCCACTTTTGTACGCCATACGTGTATACTACAAACAGTGAACACCTGTTCGTTGCCACAGGGGCGCCAGCAGCAGAAGGAGCGTCAGCCATGCGCATTGTCAGCGTCGGCGATCTCGTCAACTATCTCAAGGCCCTCATGGGGGAGGATTACTACCTGCAAGACATCTGGGTGCAGGGCGAGATCAGCAACTACACCCAATCCAGCGCGGGGCATCGCTACTTCACGCTGAAGGACGAGGACTCCGCGCTCCGTTGCGCCTTCTTCGCCAGCTATGGGCGTGGGCGCGGCGCGCCACAACTGCGCAATGGGATGGCGGTGCTGGCGCATGGGCGCATTGATCTCTATACACAGCGCGGCGACCTTCAGTTTTATGTGGATGCGGTGGAAGACGCCGGTATCGGCACGCTTCATCTGCGCTTTGAGGCGCTTAAAGCACGATTGGAGGCAGAGGGGCTGTTTGACGAGGCGCGCAAACGTCCAATCCCCACGGCGCCACTGGCCATTGGCGTGGTCACATCGGCCAAAGCGGCAGCGCTGCGCGACATCCTGCGAACGATCCGCCTGCGTTGTCCATTGGCACGGGTGATCCTCGCAGAGGCCGCCGTGCAGGGCGATGGCGCGGCGGAGCAGGTGGCGGCGGCGATTGCGGCCCTGAACGCACACGGCGAGGCGCAGGTGATCATTGTGGCGCGCGGTGGCGGCTCCATCGAGGAGCTTTGGGCGTTTAATGAAGAGGTTGTGGCACGGGCGATTGTGCGCTCACGCATCCCCATCGTCACCGGCGTGGGGCATGAGACGGACACCACCATCGCCGACTTCGTGGCCGACGCGCGCGCCTCCACACCCACCGCCGCCGCGATGCTCGTCGCGCCCGACATCTCGCTCTGGCGTGCGCAGGTGGCTGACGCTGCGCAGCGTATGGCACTGGCGATGGACGAACGCCTGGACGATCACGCCGAGACGCTGGCCGGTCTGCGGCGCCACCTTGAGCGAGCCAGCCCGCTCCGCCGGATTGACGAGGCGCGCCAGCGGGTGGACGACCTGGCGAGCGCGCTGACGCTGCGTATGGGCCATCTGCTGGAACTCCGGCGGGCGCAGTTACAGGGGCAGGCGCAGCGGCTCCATGCGCTCAGCCCGTTGCAAACGCTTGGGCGCGGCTTCGCTGTTGTCCGTAGTGAGCCGGATGGCGCGCTGATCAGCAGTGTGACACAGGTGCGCGCGGGGCAAGG
>JAJPIU010000238.1 GCA_021324535.1 Pseudomonadota bacterium | reverse complement strand
CGATCGCGTTGATGCTGGCGCTGTTCGTGAACGCAGCCATCCTGATCGTGGCGGCCGCCGTGTTCTTTCGGACGGGGCATCATGAGATCGGAGACATCCAGGGCGCCTACAAGCTGCTGACGCCGATCATGGGGGTCGGGCTGGCCACGCCGCTCTTCGCCATCGCCCTGCTGGCGTCGGGCCTATCTTCCTCAGCGGTGGGCACGCTGGCCGGACAGATCATCATGGAGGGCTTCGTCGGCTGGCGCATCCCCATTTGGGCGCGACGGCTAATCACGATGGCCCCTGCGCTGATCGTGATCGCGTTGCGCTTCGACCCCACCGAGACGCTGGTCTTGAGCCAGGTAGTATTGAGCTTCACGCTGCCCGTTGCGATCATCCTACTGCTCTATTTCACCCGGCGGCGCGATGTGATGGGCACGCTGGCCAACCATCGGGTGACAAACATCCTGGGCTGGCTGGTCGCGGCGGTGATCATCGGGCTGAACGCGCTGCTGCTCTATCAGGTGTTCGGTGGCGTGCTGTAGTCCTCCCGCAAAGAGGAGCTGGGAAAAACTGCGCCAACGTCTTCCTGCTTCCTGGAAGGTACCAGATGTTGGCTCCCAATGTGCTGCCCCCGTTCTTCCACTCCTCACATACTTGTGATGCGCTTGCAGAGCCTGCCGAAGCGTGGTATACTCTTTATACCCCATCCCACTGGGTATGGGTTACAGGAATAAGTGAAGCGCGATCTGGCGCAAGAAACGAACGACAGAGAGAGCCGTATGAGTATTCTGCTGGCAATCGTAGATGCGCTCAAAGAGGCGCTGTTTATGTTCTGGGAGGTGCTGTGGCCGCTGATCCTGGGGTTCGGCCTTTCGGCTATCGTGCAGGCGCTTGTCTCGCATCGCACACTGGCGCGATTGCTGGGCGATAGCTCGCCGCGCAGCCTGACGCTTGCCACCCTATTTGGTGTCGCCTCCAGCTCATGCTCCTACGCTGCCGTCGCACTGGCGCGTTCGCTCTTTCGCAAGGGAGCCAGCTTCACCACCGCAATGGTGTTCGAACTGGCCTCAACCAACCTTGTTATCGAACTAGGCGTCATCCTGATCGTCTTCCTCGGCTGGCCGTTCGCAGCCGCCGAGTTTACTGGCGGTGTCATCATGGTGATCCTCATCGCGTTGATCTTTCGTTTTACACTGACGCCCAAACTCGTGCAGATAGCAAAGGAGCATGCTGAGCGTAACATGCTGGGACGGATGGAAGGCCACGCCGCGATGGATATGAGCATCGAGGGAGGTGGTTCGTTCTTTCAGCGGCTCTTCAGCGGACGCGGCTTCACCTCGGTGAGCCACCTGTTTGTGATGGATTGGGCCTCCGTCTGGCAGGATGTGGCGCTTGGCTTTCTGATCGCCGGAGCACTGGCGGCATGGATACCCAATAGCTTCTGGCAGGCGTTCTTCTTGACAGGCCACCCCACGCTGGCGAAGATCGAGGGGCCATTGGTCGGGCCGTTGGTCGCCACCATCAGCTTCGTCTGCTCGGTGGGCAATGTGCCGTTGGCTGCGGTGCTCTGGCGCGGCGGTATCAGCTTCGGCGGCGTGGTTTCATTCATCTTCGCCGACCTGATTGTTTTGCCTGTGCTCGACATCTATCGCCGTTATTACGGCGGGCGGGTTTCGCTCTACATCCTGTTGACCTTCTATATAACGATGGCGCTGGCGGGCTATATCGTCGAACTGCTGTTTGGCGCGTTGGGCATCATTCCCACCAACCGCAATGTCACGCTGATCACCGAAAGCCCCACGGTCAACTATACGTTCGTGCTGAATATCATCTTTCTGGTGCTCGCGGCGGCGCTGGTCTGGCGTTTCCTGCGGACGGGCGGCCCAGCGATGCTGAGCATGATGAACAAGCCAGCGGATCAGATGGGCGAGATGGGGGAGATGGGCAACATGCCTGGCATGGATCACCCCCATCCAATAGATCACGCTGGCAAGCAGGATGAGTCCTCTCGCCACTCCTGATGTTTATCGGTTCAGCCTCACACAAAGAGGGACATCATACGCCCTCACCCCCCGCGCTGAAAGCCGTGGAATAGCCGAGAAACGATATGGGTAGATGTTCGCTTAGCACACTGGAAATCTGTGGCGCCAGAGCCGCTTTGTCGGCCTCACTGAGAAAGAGCAGCAGACGCGGCCCCCACTCGTGATCGGTGGAGAGTGGCGTATCATAGCCCAATGTATCCGAGCCAAAACCCAGCAGGCCAACTGAATAGACGAGATCGGGAAAATGCGTCGCCAAAATTGGCTGCACAACCTCATGATAATACCTGCGGTTTAACTCGATGCCTGGGAGAAACTGCGCCATTTTCTTTGCCTATACCTCAGCTATCCGCGTAACGCCACAGCCACCGCGATGGCGTACTCGCGCGTGTCCGAGATGCTCACGTCGAATGCCGTCAGGCCAAGCGTAGCGGCTCTCGCGGCGGCTCGTCCATGCAGCCGCACCACCGGCTTGCCACCCTCGCCGCGTTCAATCTCAATCTCGCGCCAGGCGACAGTGATCATCCCCGTGCCCAGCGCCTTGCTGCACGCCTCTTTCGCCGCGAAGCGCCCCACCAGCCGCTCGATGCGTCCGCCCGCCTGAGCGATCTCACGCTCGGTGAAGATGCGCCGCAGCATGCGTTCGCCATAGCGCCGGTAGCTGGCAAGCAGCCGCTCTCGCTCGATCAGATCAACACCAATGGCGATGGGAACCGGCGTCGCGCTGGCAGGATAGGCCACACCTTCTGAGGGCATCGTGCTGACTGCCTCGGAGGACTGCGCCGGTTGCAGAGATGGATCGTCCATTGGCTGCCGTCCCCTGTTTCGTCACTATGGGTGATGTAGTCTGCGCGTAGCCAACCGGCCACTGGGCCAACGATGCGGGGCCGCCCAGGAGCGCGGCGCTACTTTTCCAGCGTTCGCTGCCTGCCTGACTTCGGCATAGTTCACCGCTCACCCGCCGGTGATCCAGTTCGCCCTGGATGAGGCCGCGTAGTCGGCCTTGGTGGCAGAATGCCTCAAGGCGCGCGTGCACGCGCCCGCTGCCCACCAGCCTACTGCCCGCTGTTGCCATTGCCGTTGCGACGAAGTTGATCGCGGCCAATGCTGCGGTAGACGAAGCCCAGGCGCTTCATCTCGGCTGGCTTATAGAGGTTGCGCCCGTCAATCAGGATGCGTCCACCCTCGCGCTCACGCATAGCGTCGCGCAGCCTCGCCATATCCAGATCACGGAAGCGTTTCCACTCCGTGATGACCAGCGTGGCGTCGGCGTCGCGCGCAGCCTCGAACTCGTCGGCGCAGTAAGTAATCGCTGCGTCATCGCTGATCCCGACGGCGGCCAGCGCCACCTTCGCCGTCTCGGTCGCCTCAGGGTCAAATGCCTGCACACGCGCGCCCGCGTTGATCAGCCAGTGGATGATGTCAACCGAGGGCGCCTCACGCATGTCGTCGGTGTTATCCTTGAAGGCCAGCCCCAGCACGGCGATGGTTGCGCCACGCAACTGCTCGGCGCCGCCAATTACATCTACCAGTTTATCAATCACCACATGGCGCTGATCCTGGTTGATCTGCATCACCGCCTCGAGCAACTGCGGATGGAGATCCGCGCTCTTGGCCATATGCGCCAGCGCCTTCACGTCCTTGGGAAAGCAGTTGTGGCTGATCAGGCCGGACGAAGCGATCAGCGTGCCGGTGGTGGTCTCCATGCTATAGACCGTCGTCGCTACCTCTTCGTATTTCACCTCACGCACGGTCAACGTGGCGTATGGCCCGCGCCGCTCGAAGCCGCGCTGCTGGATGTGGCGCTCGTAGCCTGCCAGCGTGCGTTCGAGCTGCTCGCGCCGCTTCTCGCCAAACGCCTGACCGAGCGCCGCGATCTGCTCATAGCCGCTGACGCGCAGGATATAAGCCGGTTGTGTTGACGTGTTCATCATGCGTGTGCGGATGGATGGCACAACGCCAACGCTTTGCAGTAGCAGCGCCATGCCGTCGGCCAACGCCTTGCTCACCGTGGCGTATTCCAGCATCAGGTTCTTGCCGTCCTGTACTGTTGTCACCGAACCATCGCCACTGAATGCTCCGCGAATCAGCTCGAAGCGCAGCTCCGGCGCAACATTGAACGCCAGCCGTGGCAGCGCCTTGTCCTCTGAGCGCACACCACAGCGCAACACATCACGCAGTAGCCACGCGAATATGCGTGAGGAAACCATTGTCGTCGTAGCGTGGGTGGATGTCCGTTCAGTGAACTTCATGCCCCAACGGGAAAGGATGCGCTGCGTATCGGCGATGTATTCGCATTCCTGCTTATGGAACGAGAACCCAATGCGCTCACGCATGGCCCCCGCGCACCCCTCGTCGCACGAGATGTAGCCCTCGGCGAGATAGTAGCCGCACAATCGCAGCAGATCAGCGTCCACGGGAATGACCGCGTTGATCAGCGTCGCGGCGCCCTTCGCTGTGTAGAGCTTGAGCTTCTCGGCGGGGAGATCGAGCCGTCCGGCGGCGCGCAGATGGCGATAGAGCCGGAGCGACATGCGGTTGTGCCGTTTGATGTCATGCGGATACGCCAGTGTCTCCGCAGGGATGGCATCGGCGTAGGAGTCATAGAGCGCGCTGAAGGAGTGGTCATCAGGCGTAACGTAGACATCCGCTTCGAGTTCGGTTCCGGCCAACAGATCGATCAGATTGAGCGTGGTTGTTTGCTCGACGGCGGGCAACTCACAGAGCGCCATCAGCTTATCGCCAGCGACAATCTCGGACGCAGGCAACACCGAGAACTCATAGTCGGCGTGTGCGTGATGCCGGTAGGCAACGACCGGATGATCGGCGGTGACACGCAGTGTGCGGCCCATGCTTGTGTTGATTGTCACCATCACGCCAGTGTAGGGACGGCGGGTGATCGCTTTGACCTCGGCAAGGGTGGGTTGGCCGGTCTCCAGGTCAAACGCCAATACGCGCTGATCGATCGGCTGGACGAGTTCAACCACATCGCCACGGAAAGGTGGTTGCTCTTTGGCGCCCTTCGCGAAGAGGGTATCGAACCGTTGCGCCGCGACGTTTGGACTGTTGAGCGCAAAGACCGTCTCATCGCCCTCAAAGCAGCTTCCGCCATAGCCCAGGCCGGCGTTGAGGAAGGCGCGCCCGATGCGCTTGTCGTAGCCCATGCCGTCGGCCACCTCGCTGACGTTCGCGCCAAGCGCGTCGCAGATACGGGCGATCTCGTTGATGAACGAAATCTTGGTGGCCAGGAAAGCGTTTGAGGCGTATTTGATCATCTCGGCGGTGTAGAGATCGGTGATCACGATGGGCGCGCGCAGCTGGAGATACAGTTCGCCAACGCGCAGGGCCGCCTGCTGGTCCGATGATCCCAACACCACACGGTCGGGATTGAGGAAGTCATCCACCGCCGAACCTTCGCGCAGGAACTCAGGATTCGAGACCACCGAGACGCTGAGCGACTTGTCGCGCAGATGCTCCCTGACGATGCGTGAAACGAAATCGCCGCTGCCAACCGGCATGGTGCTCTTGTTGATGATGATCACCGACTTGACGAGGTTCTCACCAATTGAGCGGGCAGCCGACTCGACGTATTTCATGTCGGCGCCGTCACCACCCTCGACGGTTGGCGTATTCACCGCGATAAAAATATAATCGGCGTCGCAGACGGCTTCGGGATAGCTGGTGGTGAAGCTGAGACGTCTGGCGTCTACGTTCCGCGCGACCAGCGGCGCCAGCCCTGGCTCATAGATGGGTAGCTCACCCTGCCGCAACCGCTCGATCTTCGCCTGGACAACATCGAGGCAGTGAACACGATTGCCCAACTCCGCCAGGCAGGCGCCCGTCACCAGGCCAACGTAGCCAGTTCCTACGACGCAGATCGTTTTCATGCTTGCTCTTTCCCCCTCAACCCTCTTCACAACCAACAGGCGTATATCTTCTGCCCGCGCTCAACGGCGCCGAAAGTGAGTTGTGCGACTTGTTGCATCTTCCACATAGTGGAACAGGCACACGCACCAATCGTAACACAGCATGCGTGCTCTGGCGACAACATCCCCCCTTTGCCCTATCTTTCCCTATCTTTCCCTACCTACCTCGGCCCCTCCCATAGATAGGAAGGGAGAAGACGATATGCGGGTGGGAGAAGGGGGAATGCACAATAGGCGTGGCTAGAGCGAGAGCAGATAGACGTAATAGTCGTTGTCGCGCTGCCAGCCCATCGAGGTGTAGAGCGCCTGCGCTGCGTGGTTGTCCACCGCCGTTTGCAACATCAGTTCCACGGCTCCGTTGCTTTCGCCAAATGTGCGCGCCTGTGCGAGCAACGCCTGCCCCACGCCATGCCGCCGCGCTTCGGGCGCTACAAATAGATCGTTCAGTAGCCATGCCGTGCGCAGTTGCGTTGAGGAGAAGATAGGGTAAAGCTGCGTGAAGCCGACCGCGTGAGGCGTTCCTGTGTCGCCATTGTCGCCATTGTCGCCATCAGGCGCAAGCGACGCCAGGAAGATCACCGATTCATTGCGCATCAGCCGCTTGGTCAGGAACTCCCGCGCCGTAGCCGGATCGCTCTCGTGCTTATAGAACTGGCGATAGGCGTCGAACAGGGGGACGATCTGCTCTATGTCGTCAACTGTCGCCCGTCTGACATTCACCGTACCCGATTGATCGTTTGTCATGCGCATATCCTATTCATACGTGTAAAAACCGCGACCTGTCTTGCGGCCAAGATAGCCAGCCGTCACCATCTGGCGTAGCAATGGGCTGGGTAGGAAGCGTTCACCAAGCGCCTCATGCTCATTTTCGAGCACATGCAATAACACATCAAGCCCCACAAAGTCGGCCAGCGCAAGCGGCCCCATTGGGTGGTTGAAGGCCAAGACCATGCCCTTGTCTATGTCTTCGGGCGTACCAATGCCCTCTTCCAGGCAACGTATCGCCTCGGCCACCGCGATCAGCCCGATGCGCGTGGTGATGAAGCCGGGATAATCCTTCGCGAGGATCGTCTCTTTCTTCAGCGCGGCGCAGAAGGCGCGCGCCTGCTCCACGGTGGCGTCGCTCGTCTGGATGGCGCGGATGATCTCCACCAGCTTCATCGCGGGAACGGGATTGAAGAAGTGCAGGCCAAGCACGCGCTCCGGGTAACGGGTGGCGGCGGCGATGCGGGTGATCGGCAGTCCGGAGGTATTGCTCGCCAGGATGGCGTCAGAGCGGCAGCGCTGATCAAGCTGAGTAAAGGTGTCGCGCTTGAGGTCGATCTGCTCGAAGACGGCCTCGACCACCAGATCGGCGTCGGCCATGTCGTCCAGGCTGGTCGTCCAGGTGAAGCGCGCCAGCCAGCCGTCGGCGGTCTCGCGGCTCACCTGCCCCTTCTGCACAGGCCGCTCGATCAGTTTGCTGACGTTGGCGCGGGCGCGTTCGAGTGCGGCCTCATCCACCTCGCGCAGAATGATCTGCGCGTCCAGGTTGCGCGCCACCTCATAGGCGATGCCCGATCCCATCGCGCCTCCACCCACCACGCCAATCACGCGCCAGGCCGGCATCTGTTGCTCACCGCTTGTGTTCGTTGCCTCCGTCGCCATTGTCTGCCCCCCTTGTCGTATTGCGCGTTATCTCTGTATGGCTGATTCGCCCACCACCACGTAGCACAGTATCCGGCGCGAAGGATGGCGCTGTCAAGGGAGTAAATCCATGCTTTTTGCGTCATTTTGTTTCGTTTTGTTTTATTTTGCTCAATTTTGAGCTTAGTATTGCATTTTGTGCCTAGATGATATATAATGGCGTTCATAAGCTCGTACTGCTTCCAAATGGTATACACTACAAAATACCAGTAGCATGCCTTTAGGTGGGGCCGATCAAGAGGCCATCACTTACGCCATATGGGAGCATTCATGAGCAAAAAACCTACCCTGCGACAGTTGCGTCTAAAAAAAGTCTTGAGCATTAAAGAGTTGGCTGAAATAGCTGGGGTTGCTCCAGGCACAATCCAGCGCATCGAAGAGGGGGGCAGCAAAACGCTTCATCTGGCGACCATCCGCAAACTCTCTGCGGCGCTGGAGGTTGAACCAACAGCAGTCGCATGGCCGGGTGATCCGCTCGATAGCGCGGAAAGCGACGAGGGGAAAAGTGAGAGGAGCAACACGCGCCGGGCTAGATGACACCTAGCCTGACAGCGATTCGTGTCCATACGAGGTGGCATGGTTTGGCCCGCGCATCCGCGACGCAGAGCAGCACAAAGGCATTCAGCGCCACTCAAATCTTTTCGATGAAGATGCGCCAGAGCAAGGCTCGTTGTTTTAGCGGGATGAGCCGAGAATTGCTCACGTATTGTGGCCGGACGACGCCTGGGCCATCGGCGGAGCCGGTCTGGAGAGCGGCGGTACTCGTGTGGCGCCCGTTTGTTCATGCCCATTCCACTACGGCCACGCGCGTCACCTCGCGCCCATCCCATTCGCCAGTGGTTACGCGCGCCACAGGGAAGCCAAGCGCCGCCACCTCGCGATCAATCGTTAGCTCCGGCGCGTTGTTCTCGCGCGTGCGATACTCCACGACGAGCAGCCGCCCCCCCGGCTCGAGGTAATCAGTGAGCAGGCGTGTGAGATATGGGACGTACAGCGATTCAGGGACGTAGACAAGTTCTGTGCGGACGAAGGTAAAGCGGCGTGGCGGCGTCCACTCCCAGGCGTTGGCAAGATACAAGCGATCGACGTACTGCGGCAGGCGTTCGCGGGCAAGCGCAACCATCCCCGGCGCGAAGTCTACTCCATAGGGATCGAGCGTCAAACCGCACTCACTTGCCCACCTCAGCAGGCATTCCAGCAGATAGCCGTTGGCGCATCCCACGTCCAGAAAGGAGCCTGAGCGGTCGAGCGCCGCCGCGATAGGCCGCCGGTGCGCCTCCCATGCCTCCAGCGTGCGTGGCGTATGCAGGCCAAAGCCCGACTGCTGCCAGGGCTGCTTGCCCGCCAGATACGCCGGTTCGAGCAAGTCGCGTAATGACGCGAACCATGCCTCTTGCTCTTCGCTGGAATAGCCTTGCTGCATACTGCCCCTCTCCGCTACCCCAAATATTCCAGCGTGGCGCGGGCGAGCGTCTCAAGCCCAATGGGCAGCGCATCCTCGTCAATATCGAAGCGGGCCGAATGGTGGGGCGCGTCAATCCCACGCGCCGGATTGCTTGCGCCGACAAAGAAGTAGCAGCCGGGACGCGCCGCCAGGAACGACGCCATATCGTCGCTTGCCGCCTGCCGCTGGTCGCCCCCTGGCACGCCATCCGCGCCCACCGTCGCCTCCGCCGCGCGCCGGGTCAGCGCCGCCATCTCCGCATCGTTCACACATGCCGCGCACCCCCGGCGTATCTCGTACTCCGCTTCTGCGCGCATCCCCTTGGCCACGTCACGCGCCACCTCGCCAATGCGCTGGCGCAATAGTTCGCGGTCGCTCGCCTCATACGCGCGCAACGTTCCCCGCAGTTCCACTGTATCGGCGATCACGTTGAACGCCTCGCCGCCGTGGATCGAGCCAAAGGTGACGACGGCAGGATGAAACGGCGAGATCTCGCGGCTGACCAGCGTTTGCAGGGCCACGACGATCTGCGCCGCTACCACGATAGGGTCAACCGCCAGATGCGGCATCGCGCCATGCCCGCCACGCCCATGCACCCGCAGAAAGACCTCGTCGGCGCTGGCGAAGACTGGCCCTGCCTGCACGGAGAGGGTTCCCACCGGCACAGACGTCCACAGGTGCAGGCCAATCACAGCGTCCACGTTGGGATCATCCAGCGCGCCATCGGCGATCATGCGGTCGGCCCCGCCAATGCGCTCCTCTGCGGGCTGAAATGCGAACTTGACCGCGCCGTGAAACTGATCGCGTCGGTCGGCCAGCAGATCGGCCAGCGTGAGCGCGATGGCGATATGGCCGTCGTGCCCGCAGGCGTGCATCACCCCAGGCGTCTGCGAACGATAGGGCGCGTCGTTGGCTTCCTGGATGGGCAGCGCGTCAATATCGGCCCGCACCAGCACCACATGCCCCTTGTTCTGCTTCTCCGCCGCCTGCTTCGTCCCTCGCAGTACCCCCACCACGCCCGTCCCGCCGAGGCCTGTGCGCACATCAAGCCCCAGACGCCGCAGATGCTCAGCGATGGCCGCCGCCGTCTCGTGCTCCTCAAAAGAAAGTTCGGGCCGCTGATGAAAGCGCCGCCGTAGCTCCACCAGTCCGACCCGCCGACGCTGGATGTCGGCCCTCAGGTCGTCGTGCTGGCCGTTCGGCGCATAGTCGGGCGTATTCTTGCCGGGCTGGTTGTTGCCCCAAGGAAGCGTGGATGATGATGTGGCGTGGTCGCGTGGCTGGCGTGGCATGATGGGTGGCTCCTGCTAGAGATGGCGTATCGAGCGCCGAGATGAGTGACAAGAAGCAGTGTACGCCAGGAGTGGCTGCGGGCGCCAGAGTGAGTAGGAGGATGGCATTAGCAATAGGTGGGCAGCATTTGGCGGGCAGGCCGGGCAACGGAGGTGGAACACGTAGCGCCGCGCCTCTTGCCTGCCGTCTCTCGCCCCCTTCCCTCCCTGGAACGGCGATACTTAACCATATCTCCAGGCCAACGGCAGTACACACAAAAAAGCCCCCTTCCCGTGTGGGGAAGGGGGTAATGATGGGACAGTGGGAATAGGTCAATCCTAATACAGCAGCACCGGCTCACCTGGGTCTACCAGATAGTAGGCGTAGCGAATGTTCGCCAGCGGGAAGTTCACACAGCCGTGTGAGCCGCCGTTGAACGCCGCCGGGTCGTAGTGCGGATAGTTGGTCAACGGGCCAAACTCCGAGCGCCACCAGGCATCGTGCAGGAAGAAGCCGCCGTAGTGATACTCGATGGCATAGTTGATCGGCGTCGGCGCGTACCAGTTCGGCGACCCCTTGGGATCGGGCGAGGTGAAGGTGATATGCGTCGCCTTGTAGATCGCGTACCACATCCCTGGCGGCGAGGGCAGATCAACCGCGCCGGTTGTCACATACGA
Organism: Pseudomonadota bacterium; assembly: GCA_021324535.1. Lineage (GTDB taxonomy): Bacteria > Chloroflexota > Ktedonobacteria > Ktedonobacterales > JADMIN01 > JAJPIU01. The sequence continues at coordinate 10,843 of JAJPIU010000238.1, read as the reverse complement.
CCAGTAGACCAGCTTGCCGTTGTCGTAGAAGCGCGCCACCTGCTCGGCAAACGAGACCACCACAATCTTGCCAGTAATGTGGTACACGTTGTTGATCAGGTAGAGGTCAGTCGCATGCGGCACGCTGGGAGCGGTGGTATCGAGATAGTCCTCACGCATGGAGCGCAGGCTGGTCAGGCTAGACGTTACCTCATCCGCCACGAACTGGAAGTTCGAGATATTGTCGGTCGTGGAATAGTATGGCTGCCAGTTCAGGGCGTTGCAGAAGTCCTGCCACATGCCCGAAGCGGCGCTTGAACATCCCGCCTCAACGCCAATTCCGATCTGTGGATCGGAATATTCATAGGCAAGGTGAAACGTTCCCTGATAGCCCGGAGCAGGATCGTAGACCTGATAGCGCGGGTCTCTGTTGGTCGCATCAATCAATCCCTGGAAGGTCTGGAAGGTCTGGAAGATACTGCCTTCCAGCAAGGGCAAGGTGAGCGCGTCCGAATGGCTAGTGATCGCGTTATCAACCGAGAGATACTCGGCGAAGGTCTTTGCGCTTGCCAGCGCCTGCTGATCTTGCTTGTAGGATTGCTGGTAACTTGAAAGGCTTGTACAACTGGCCTGCTGGAACTGCGAAAGCGTAAAGGTGTTGCAGTACTGCTGCAAGGTACTGATCTGAATCTGGAAGTTCTGAAGCAGCGTCGCGCTGACATAGGGCGCCGCCTCGAACTGGTCGGCCAACAACTGTGAGATCTGGCCTTCGATCACGCCGACCAATTGGTGATACTTCGCGGCAGGCGCGGCGCTCTGGAAGGTCGCCACGTCCTGGTTGTACTCGTATTGCTCCAATGAAGCGTCGGTCATGGCGCCGTTCTGCGTCAGCGCGGTCAGAATCTTCTCAAACTCTTTGAGTTTGAGATAGGCAGGCTGCATCGAATCGAGCGCCTGGGTATTGGTCGAGGCAATGGTATCGGCCTGCGCATAGTCGCCGGGAATCTTCGCAGACGCATAAATCTGCACCGCCTGGTTGAGGCGTGCCTGATACGGTGTCAAAAGGGTATTGGCGTCGGTCTGGCCAAATGCCAGACGGCGCGCAGCAAGCGCCTTGGTGAAGGCTGAGATGTCTTTCTCCGCCTGTTTCTGCAAGGTCTGCGACGCCGTTTGTTCGAGGCTGACCAGTTGGCTGTAGAGCAATTGATAGTGATAGGCGGCGTCCTTGTAGTTATAGCTCCACCCGCCAGCGCCCGCCTCGACGCTCTTCTCTTGCTGTTCGATGGGCTGGAGCATAGACTGGGGGATGCCCAGATCATGGCTGGCATGATAGAGTTCATGGTCGAGCTTTGCCTGGGCCTGTTGTGCGGCCCCCTGGTTGGGGTCTGAGCCACAAGCGGCAAGCAACATGCTGGCCAGCGCCAGGCCAGTTACAATGAGCAACCACACCTTCCCCACGTTCCGGCGACCCCCGGAGCGCGCCTGTGGCTCGTGTTCTTGTTGGATCACGGCCCGCTTCCTCCTCACATACGCTATGTTGGCTTAGAATAGCTACTTACTGGTTATAACAACGAAGCACGCTCAAATATCACGGAGCGGGCATAAATACCTACGGAATCGCCGCGCCGCCGCATTGCTTCCATCTGTATAGTATAACGAACGAGCCTACTAGCAGGTACATCGGCAGCACGAAGACCAGCGGCCCAGTGATCGCTGGCAGCGGGCGCGCCGTAATCGTCTGTTCCACCAGCGTGGGAATCCATGTCAGGGGAACAAAGAGAGCGATCAGCACAGTTGGCGCGCGCCACTGCCTTTCCCTGAGAGAACTTACGCCGGACGATACGCTCTCCTCTAAACAAGACGCATCAGTGGCGCCGGAAGTGATAGCAGACGCCGAATTGGTAGGACGTTTGGACACCCTATGCAGCCAGGGGAAGCACGCCGCGAGCACAAGCAGCGGCAGCAGGAGGATCACAAAATAGTGCTGCCAGGTGAGCGGCGAGGCCAGCAACATCGCCGGAAGATACGCCAGGAAGGTAGATTGATCCTGGGTGAAGGGCAGGCGGCGATTTCGATACGTCTGCCACGCCAGCGCACCCAGCAACACAGCCAGCAGCGCATAGGTCAGTGGCGAAGCCAGCCAGGGTGCATAGACCACCGGATTGAGGTCGCGCTGGCCAATCAGCAGTTGATGGGTGAAGCCCCACAGCGAGACGTTGTGCTCGTGCGCGATCCACTCCGCCGTGGCTGCTGGCGATTCGCGCGTGGCGTAGGCAATGACGCCGGGGATACCGCCCACCAGCGGCGTCGCCAGCGCCTCCATGCCTACGAAGACGGCGACCGACGCGCCAACAGCACGCCAGTCGCGCCGGATGAAGAAGTAGACCACTGCCAATGCTGGAAAGAGCCGCACAGCGGCGGCCACGCCAAGCGCGGCGCCAGCCCAGCCGGAACGCCCACGCCGCGCAGCCAGCCAAGCCAGCGTCAGCAGCAACAGCAAGAACGGCGAGATCTGCGCCTCCAGCAGCGTTTGCAGCCACGGCGCCCAGCTCAGTATCAGCGCCAGCATAACCGCCAGCGCCCACGGCGAGGGCGCCAGCCGCAGCTCGCGCACGATCAGGGCGACGCTGACCCAGAGCGCCACGATACCCAGTGTATCCCACAACGCCGCCGCCCAAGGGATGGGTAACAACGCAAACGGGCCGATCAGCAGAAAGTAGGCGGGTGGATGCGGCACGTTGAAGAGTGTGCCACACTGCGAGATGCGCGCGTATGGCGACTGCCCATGCACGATGCGCCGGATAGCGACCACATCGCGACAGATGTCGCCGCCATCCGGCCCCGCCACGTGCAGACGTATCCATACCAGAATCGCCACCTGCGCCACCGCGCCAACCGCCAGGATGACGAGACGCACTGGATCGAGTGTACGCCTGGCGGGGCCTGATCGCATCACATACTCACTTCTTGGCTGGCGTGGTTGGCGGGCGCAGCGGGGCGGGCGATTGAAACCGCGCCTAAGGGCTACCGCCACAAAGCCCGCCTTCGCGGGCTGGGACTATACAGAATATACAGAACTCTGTGTCAGTATTAAGGAGCCAGCGACACGCGCCGCCAGAGACGGCAGCGGTACGGCAGTAGCGCCGCCTAGAGCAACTTTGCAAAAGGTTGAGCAGGCAGCCTGTGGTTGCCGCTGGGCCATACCAGGCTTATTTACCGGCTGCTTGTCCTATCTTTCTGCGGTTTGCTCTAAGACTTGCTCCTTGTTTGCCAGGCGGCGCTCCCGCTTCGAGCAAGGAGTCCGCGAAGGCGGCCTTTGTGGCCGAAGCGCAGCGCAGGCCCGTAGGCGCGGTTTCAACCGCCTGCCATCTTCGCCAGCCAACCTCACACGCCCGCAGCCTGGCATTCCCACCCCTCACCAATTCTACCGCGCCGCGCGATAGGTTCCCAACAACGCGACGGCGTTTTCTACGAGGTCAGCCAGGGGAGCCAGCGCGATCCACTCTTCAGTGGTATGTTCGTTCATTGCGCCGGTGGAGACGGTGAACGCGCGCACATGGCGGCGGAGGGCGCTGGCGTCGCTGCCGATAAACGTCGTTACCGGATGGAATGGCTTGCCACGCGCCCGCAAGGCATCTACATAGGCGCGCAACAGCGGTTCCTCAGCGTCTACGATGTAGCTATCACAGTGAGTATCAAACGTCACCTCGGCGGAGCCGCCAAGCGCAGCCGCAGCCTCGGTAAACGCATTGGCGATCTGTTTGCGCAAACTTTGCAACTCAGCCCCCTCGCGCAGTGTGCGTATCTCGCCTTGCGCCCGTAGCTCGCGCGGGATGGCGTTGCGCGCCGTCCCAGCTTCGATGCGCCCAAACGTGATGCGCGTCGTATCGTTATCCAGCGAGCCGACGGGATACACTGCCCGTCGGAATATCTCGATGGCGTTCGCCGTCCCCGCCAGCCCCTTGCCTGGATGCCCGCCCACGCCGTGAATCAGCACATCCACCGCAACATACGTCGCCGCGCGCGTGACGACATCCCCTGGCTCGCCCGCGTTGTCGAAGATGATCCCTTCCTGCGCGCCCCACGGCGTCGGATCAAACGCCTTTGCACCGGTCAGCCCCACCTCTTCGCCGACGGTGAAGACCACCAGCAGTGGCGGATGGCTGATCGCCCGCGTCTGTAGCTCCTCCAGTGTGTGCAGGATGATCGCCAGTCCGGCGCTATCGTCGGCGCCCAGGTTGGTCGTCCCATCGCTGCGCATCACCCCATCGGCGATTATGGGCGTATGCGCCAGCCCCGGCGGTGTGCGATCCATATGCGCGTTGAGCAGCAATGGGGCTTCGCCGTCGCGTTCGCTGGGGACGGCAGCGACGCGCGCGATCAGGTTGCCTGCCACATCCACGGTGGGCGCCAAACCCAGGCGTTCCAGTCGCGAGGTCAGATACGCCCGCACCGTGTCTTCCTGGCCGGAGACGCTTGGCACGCCCGCCAGCGCGATCAATGTCTGCGCGATGGCGTCTATGAGTTTATCGGCTTTATGACTCATGATGAACCCTCACTCTCTCATCACCTGCGCCAGCAAGACAATCGCCACAAAGCCACGAAGAAGCAGTCCTATGAGAAGCGCCAGTATCGGACATCCCTGCGCCATGCCAAATAGCGTATCAGCGGGCGACCTGGTTTCCCAGCCGGGCGGCGTTTGGAAGGCTGGCCATCCGCGCCAGACTGTTCGCCACTGAGGAAACTGCAAGCCGCCCGACTCGCTGGCGCGCGCCTTGCGCTCGGCGCTACTGTGGTGGTGTGGATGGTTACGTGCCTTAGGCATGCTGCCCCTCCGTTCGCGCCGATCCGCCTGGACTGCCTATGAAAGCGTGGCCAGCGCCGCCTGTATCGTCTCCTCTTCAGTTGGCAGTTCACGCTTGACGAAGAGGACGGCGCCCGGCTTGATGATCGTTCCGGCAGGATAGCCGCCCCAGCGGATACGTTCTTCCCAGGCTGTATCAGGCGCTACGGCCAGGCCAAGCTGCGCGTTCATCTTCTCCGCCGTCTCCGGCAGGAACGGCGTGAGGTAGACCGAGATCAACCGTAGCGCCTCGAGCAGGTTATACAACACCGTGTTCAGACGTTCGCCTGCCGCGTGGCCTTCCTCGGTATTGCGGAGTTTGGCCAGCGCCCACGGCTTTGTATCTTCCACATACTTGTTGGCGGCGTCCACAAGCTCCCAGATGGAGGCCAACGCCTCGTGCGGCGCGAAGTTTGCCATCGCGCCAGTAACGCGATCCGGCAGCCGCTCGGCCACACCAATCAGCGTGTCGTCAAGTGGTTCGCGTGGCCCTGGCGCGGGCGCGACGCCACCATAGTAGCGCCCCACCATGCTGAGCGTGCGGTTGAGCAGATTGCCCAGTTTATCGGCGAGGTCGAGGTTGTTCGCGCGGATGAAGCGTTCGAGCGCGAAGTCGCCGTCCTCGGACGAGGGTATCTCGCGCAGCAGATAGTAGCGCACCGGATCGGTTCCATACTGCCTGACTAGCGCGACGGGATCGATTACGTTGCCCAGCGTCTTGCTAATCTTCTCCCCCTCTACAGTGACGTAGCCATGCACATAGACGGTGGTGGGCAATGGCACGTCCGCCGAGAGTAGCATCGCGGGCCAGTAGATGGTATGGAAGCGCAGGATGCCTTTGCCGATCACATGCGTGCGATTGGGATTGTTGACCCAGTAGCGTTGGTAGAGCGGGCCATCGTTGGCGTAGCCAAGCGCCGTGATGTAGTTGCCAAGCGCGTCGTACCAGACGTAGATGACCTGACTGGGATCGCCCGGCACAGGAATCCCCCAGCCATGCGCCCGCGCCTGTGAGCGCGAGATGCTGAAGTCTTCCAGGCCGCCGCGAATGAAGGCAAGCGCCTCGTTTTTGCGGGTCTGTGGGATGATGCGTAACTGATCGCTCTCGATCAGCTTCGCCAGTTGCTCGCCATAGCGCGAGAGGCGGAAAAAGTAGTTTTCCTCCTCGACCACCTCAGGCCGCGTGTGGTGTTCCGGGCAGAGGCCGTTGACCAACTCGTCCTCGGTGTAGAACTGCTCGCAGCCGACGCAATACAAGCCGTGATATGAGCGTGTATAGATGTCGCCGTTGCGCGCGCACGCCTCCCACAACTTCTGCACCCCAGCGACGTGGCGCGGGTCAATGCTCGTGCGGATGAAGTCGTCAAATGAGAGGTTGAGTGGCTCACGCAGAGCTTGAAAATGCGCCGCGTTGCGATCAACAAGCTGCTGCGTGGGGACGCCCTCCTGCTCGGCGGCGCGCACGTTCTTCAGGCTGTTCTCGTCGGCGCCTGTCAGGAATCGCACATCATTATTGAGCAGCCGACGCCAGCGTGCAATCGCGTCGGTGAGGATGATCTCCAGTGCGAAGCCGATATGTGGCCGCGCGTTGACATAGGGGATCGCGGTGGTGATATACCAGCGTAACAGGTTCTCCTGGTAGAGCAGAGATTGCGCAGGCGTCGTACCTGTCTCACTTGTAGCGCTGGCCTTTGGCGTGCGTGTGCGCCTGGGCTTGTCGGCGGTGGCTTTGGCTTGCCGGGCAGGTTTTGTTGTGTTGGTCATCTAGAATACCTCTTTCTTCGGGATGAAAAAGGACAAATCGCAAAAAAAGAGGCCACCCATGCCGGGTAGCCTTGGCGCCGACAGTTTTCAATACTGGCGGATACTCGTGTTGTGTCGCTAGGCGTGAGACGGCATGGCAGGCTGCTGGCGCGGTAGTCCGCGCTGTCGCATGGCCATACGCGCAAGAGAAGAGACGAACAACAGTGTTGGCATATCCGCGCCGCCCTTCTCGTCTAGCCTGAAGCACAAGTCACACCTTCAGTGTACCATATCGTTCCCATGCCCGCAAGCGGCGCGTTGGGTGGCGGGCGGTTGAAACCTCACCTCAGGGAAGCGCCTAGGCGCTTCCACGAAGTCTGCCTAGGCAGACTCGGTGTAGGCAAACGTATCCGCGTCCTGCGTGCAATCTCGCTGGCGCTCTCTTCCTCCAGTCCGCGCAGGCGGACTTCGTGGCCGCAGGCCCTTAGGCGCGACTTCAGTCGCCCGCCGCCGTCGCCTGGCTGCCCTGATCACGCAGCCACAGCGCACGCGCCAGATGCAGCTTTTCATAGCCGACCTCAACGCCCTGCGCCTCCAATTCGGCCTTGATTGGGCTAAGCGTCTGAGCGCCGACCCGCTCGAAGGCAGCGGCGATACGCTCATAGAGCGCATGTGGGAGCAAACCCGAAACGTCTACCTCTTCGCCCATCTCGATAGCGCTGGCAAGATGGCTGGCGATGGTAGACGGTTGCAGGCCACGCTTCTGGGCAATGGCTTCAACTGTCATGCCCTGGCGAAAGAGATCGAGCGATTGCTGCCGGGTGGTTGGCAGCGCCAGCCGCTCGGCGCGTGTCCGGCGTGCGCGCGGCGCGGGCGTTTCCAGGCTCGCCGAAGTCAGGCCAACGTCGAGGTCATGTTCTTCGCAATACACCTGGATGGCCTGAATGAAAACGGCTCCATAGGCGCGTAGCTTCGCCTCGCCCACGCCTGGTATTCGTGCGAAGAGCGCCAGTGTGTGCGGTCGCCGCTCGGCCATCGCCCACAACGAGGTATCAGCGAAGACGACGAACGGCGGCACGTCCTGCTCGTCGGCGATCTCCTTGCGCAGCCGCCGCAATTCTTGAAACACTCCCTCGGTCGCGGCGTCCACCTGTGGGTCAGTCGCGCGCAACCGTTCGGCGCGTCGTTCGCGGCCCGCACGCGATGGCCGTAGCATGAAACGCGCCTGCCCGCGCAACAGTTCCCACGAGCGCGCGTTCAGGGTGAGCGTACTGTAGCCATCCTCGCTCTCCGTCACCCACCCCTCGCGCACAAGCGCGTGCGCCAGTCGCCGCCACTCATGGCCCGTATGCTCCCGCCCGACGCCATACACCGAAAGGCTCTGATGGTTGCGCGAGCGTATCTGCTGCGTATCGGCCCCGCGCAATATGTCAATCACATAGGCGACGCCAAACCGCTGCTGCGTGCGGTAAATACACGAAAGCAACTTCTGCGCATCCACCGTGCGGTCTTCGAGGACACGATGTCTTGCGCCCCGCCCAATCTCATCTTCGTCTTCGTCGCTGTCTTCGTAGGCGTTCAGGCTGGGATCGCAGACATCGCAGGCGCCGCACGGACGATCAGGATATGCCTCGCCAAAATAGGCCAGCAGCATGCTCCGGCGACACCGCTCGCCGTCGCCATAGTCAAGCACATCGCGCAACTGACGGCGTGCGACGGCCTGCTCCTGCGGGTCGGGCTTCTGCGCGATCATATACTCCACTTTGCGCTTGTCGCCATAGGAGAAGAACAGCACGCATTGCGCGGGCAGGCCGTCACGCCCAGCGCGGCCCGACTCCTGATAGTAACCTTCGAGCGAGCGTGGCAGATCGTAGTGGATGACGGCGCGCACATCTGGTTTGGCAATGCCCATGCCAAAGGCAATCGTCGCCACCAACACCGCTGCATCATCACGCACGAAGCGATCCTGGTTCTCAGTTCGCGCCTCTGTCTCCATCCCCGCGTGATAGGGCAGCGCACGAATGCCACTGCGCGTGAGCCGGTCGCTGAGGTCGTCTACGCTCTTGCGGCTCTGGCAATAGATGATGACCGGCGCGCCGGGTTGCTCGCGGAGTAACGCGACAAGATCGACAAATGAGTCGCGTCGGCGCCCGTTGGCCTGCGTCCCCCCTTTGGGTCGCACGATGTAGGTGAGATTGGGCCGGTCAAAGCTGGCGACATGGATATAGGGATCGCGCAGGTGAAGTTGCGTGAGGATGTCTTTGCGAACACGCAGGGTGGCCGTCGCGGTCAGCGCCAGCATGGGCGCCTGGGGATAGCGGTCGTGAAGGAGTCCCAACTGGCGATACTCTGGGCGGAAGTCGTGTCCCCATTCACTCACACAGTGAGCCTCATCCACCGCCAACAACGAGAGACCCTTACCGCGTGAGATCGCATCCAGCAGCGCCAGAAAGTTGGGCGTCATCAGGCGTTCTGGGGCGGCGTAGAGCAGCTTGACGCGCCCGGCAAGCGCAGTCTCTTCGCGCCGCGTTCGCTCGCCTGGATCGAGCGTACTATTGACGAAGGTTGCGGGAATGCCATTGGCGCGCAGGCGTTCCACTTGATCCTGCATGAGGGCAATCAGCGGCGAGATGACGACGGTCAGCCCAGGAGACAGCAGAGCGGGCAGTTGGTAGGTCAGCGACTTGCCACCGCCAGTGGGCAGCAGAGCCAGCGTGTCACGCCCAGCCAACACCTGCGTCATGATGTCAAGCTGCCCCGGCAGAAAGGCGTCGTAGCCAAAGTGACGTTTGAGAGCCACAAGTAGCCGTTGTTCGTCCGTGTCCGAAGCATCCACCCAGGCGGCTTCTACGCTCTGCCCGTCACGCGCCATCTCCTGTTGTGTTTCCTGCATCTTGCCCTCTCATCCTCGCCAGCCATCGACGCCGTTCATTTTCGGCTATTCTTGCGCCTATACCGCTAACTATGTGTCGTATTCGACGCTGAGGGAATGCGAGATGGTTCGACAAGTGTAGGGTCATTTTGCAGATTGCCAGCCGTATATGTTCTCCACTCAGATAGTCCATTATTAGGCCTATCAGGGTAGCCAATGGTGAGGGTATAACTTACAGCCATCGGTCGAGATGATTGTCGCATTGCAATCGCTTTGCGAACATATTCCGAAACCGATTCACCTGCATTGCGCGCCGCGTGAAGCAACGCATGAAACTCCGCCGTAGGCAATCGCAATGACAACACGGAAGTTCGGCTAGGACGCGCCTCTATATCCGCTGGCGCCTGTTCCCACAATGCTGCATCCTCACTCTGCTGTTGTAGCTCTTGCATCAGCGCATCTGAACTTTTCGGTCGTCTCATCGTGCCCTCCTATACCACTGTGCTTCGTGTGGCTTACTTCTCCAACCTGCACTAGCGCGCCAGGTAACAGGATCATCATCCACTTGCAAGATGCAAACAGTCCACATCCTGCCAGAACGATCAGAGCCGACCATAAGGTGACTTGCGGAGCGACCCTGACGATTGGCGATGTACTTGGGAGCCTCAAGCCAGATTTCATCTTCAATGAGTTCAGGAGTCAGGCCATGTGTGGCAAGGTGTTCAATATTGTTATCATCCCACTCCCAGGCTTCAATGAATAGCTTCATGCCTGGCTCCCCCCCCTTGACGGGCTTGTATACGGCTGTATACAATTGTATACACCATTGGGATCAAAAAGTAAAGGGGGATAAAGTGACGGATGTAACGAAGGTGGAAACGACGCAAATAGATGCGCTCATCATAGCAAACCATGCGGAAGCGGTCAATGGGTTGTTGTATTTAAGCGGTGGTGGGTGGACGGATATGCACCGTCGAATACAAAACGGCGTTGTGCCGCCCAGTCACTTTGGTGTTGGTATCTCCGTTCGTGTTCCGTGGCACGAAACAAATGAGAACCACACCCTTGTCATCGAGGTTCAGAATGACGATGCTACAGTCCTCGTAGCGCGCGCAGAGGGTCACATCAACGTTGGTCGACCGCCACAATTGGTGAAGGGAGCAACGCAACATGCCATTGTCGCAATCAGCATTGACACAGTGTTTCCTGAACCGGGAGGCTACCGAGTCATTGCAACACTTGACGACGGCAAAAGTACCGCGAGTTGGCCGTTCCAAGTCCACGATGAACGCATTCCTGGCTAAGTGGCGCATCCGCCAAGTTTGTGATACAGTGAAGCCTCTCAGAGTGAGGAGGCGCTTCATGGGCAAACGACTGGATATGGCGCAGGTGCGGGCGACGACAGT
>JAJPIU010000061.1 GCA_021324535.1 Pseudomonadota bacterium | reverse complement strand
TGTCGAAAGGAGGGGCGCCGCCTCACCTGCCTTAGCCCAGCGCGGCTGACGCGGAATGTCCCGTGTTTCGCCGGGCAGCAGGCGCATGCTGTTTTCAACACGCTTCAGCGCAGCGCAGGCAAGCAGCGCACATGACTCATGGGTATTCCGAGTATCGAGAAAAGTCCGGTAGCAACTGACATAGAAAACAGTCCCGCCGGCGTCAATAACTTCTGCATGGTGGTCGCCACCGTCAACGGCACGGGCAGCCAGACCGCCAATAGCTGTCTAGTGAAAGCCTGTTTTCGGATGGGCATTCCCGTCAGTGGCAAAAATATCTTCCCATCGAATATCGAGGGTTTGCCGACCTGGTATCATATCCGGCTGAGCGCCGATGGCTATATCGCGCGCCGCGACACCACCGAGATTCTTGTCGCGCTGAACAAAGACACCGCCGCAGAAGATATTGCGAATGTCGCGCCGGGCGGCGTCGTCATCCTGCCCACTGAGTGGAAGTATCCGCAGGAGCGCGACGACCTCACCTACTACACATTGCCCGTCGCCCAAATGGCAAAGGATTCCGGCGCCGAGACGCCGAAGCTGCGCCGCCAGGTAGCCAACATGGTGTATGTGGGAGCGTTGGTCGAACTGCTTGGCATCGAGATCGATGAAATTGAACGCGCCATCACCGAGCACTTCAAGGGCAAGCGCAAGCCGATTGACCTGAACTTTGGCATCGTCAAGGCCGCCGCCGAGTATACGCGTCAGAATCTGCCCAAGCGCGACAACTTCCGCGTGGAGCGCATCAACAAGACGGCTGGAAAAATCCTTGTCGAAGGCAACGATGCTGGCGCGCTTGGCGCGATCTTCGGCGGCTTCACCGTCGCAGCGTGGTATCCGATCACACCCTCAACTAGCCTGGTAGACAACCTGAGCGAGTACGCCAGAGAGTTGCGCGTTGATCCCGATACCGGCGCGCACAACTATGCCATCCTTCAGGCAGAGGATGAGATCGCGGCGCTTGGCACGGTGGTTGGCGCAGGCTGGGCGGGCGCGCGGGCGATGACCTCGACCTCAGGCCCTGGCATCTCGCTGATGACTGAGTTCGCCGGGCTGGCCTACTTCGCCGAGATTCCCTGTGTCATCTGGGACATCCAGCGGATGGGGCCAAGCACCGGCCTTCCCACACGCACCTCGCAGGGCGACATCCTCATGGCGTATTACCTGGGGCACGGCGATACACGCCATGTGCTGTTGCTCCCCGCAAACATGCAGGAATGCTTTGAGTTCGGATGGCGCTCGTTCGACCTTGCCGAGCGCTTGCAGACGCCTGTCTTTGTGATGAGCGATCTCGACCTGGGCATGAACCTCTGGATGAGCGAGCCGTTCGCCTATCCCGACCAGCCGATGGATCGTGGCAAGGTGCTCTCCGCCGAGGAGCTTCAGCGGTTGGGTGGCTTCCATCGCTATGAGGATGAGGACGGCACAGGCGTTGGCCCGCGTACGATACCGGGAACCGAGACCCCGCTCGCGGCGTATTTCACACGCGGCAGCGGCCACAACGCACGGGCGAAGTATACCGAACGCGCTGACGAGTGGCAGGCCAACCTTGAACGGCTGGCGCGCAAGCACGCCTACGCCCGCACCATCGTTCCTAAGCCGGTGATTGACGAGACGCCTGGCGCTGAGATCGGCGTTATTAGCTATGGCTCGAACGAGCCAGGGATCATCGAGGCGCGCGATATGCTGGCGGCGCGTGGCGTGAAGACCAGCTATCTGCGGTTGCGCGCGTTGCCCACCACCAAAGAGCTGAGCGAGTTCGTGGCGCGCTACCCACGGCTCTACGTCGTGGAGAACAACTTCGACGGGCAGATGCGCCGCATCTTGCAGAGCGAGGAGCCAGCCGCCGCGCCGCGTATGCAAAGCATTTGTCACTGTGACGGCCTGCCGCTGACAGGCCGCTGGATAGCCAACACGCTGCTGGAGCTTGAACAGCGCGGCGGAAAGGAATAACACATCATGGCAGTTCAAGAACCACCCGTGAACGTCATCGGGCTGACCCGGCAGGACTATCAGGGGAATCCATCAACGCTGTGTAGCGGCTGCGGCCACAACACCATCTCGGCGGCGATTGTCGCTGCTGCCTACGACATTGCGCTGCGCCCCACCAAAGTCATCAAGATGAGCGGTATCGGCTGTTCGAGCAAGACGCCCGCATATTTCCTGAATGGGGCGCATGGCTTCAACGGTCTGCATGGCCGCATGCCCTCCACGGCGACGGGCGCGCTGCTGGCGAACCACACGCTGAAGGCGATTGGCGTCAGCGGCGATGGCGACACTGGCAGCATCGGCCTGGGACAGTTCAAGCATATGGTGCGCCGCAACGTGCCGATGGTGTATATCATCGAGAACAACGGCGTCTATGGTCTGACGAAAGGCCAGTTCTCGGCCACGGCAGACCTGGATCAGAAGTTGAAATACGCCGGGGTGAACGAGCTTCCTCCGATTGACCTCTGCCTCGAGGCGCTTGTGGCAGATTGCGGCTTTGTGGCGCGTTCGTTTGCGGGCGACAGGAAGCAAGTGGAGGCGCTGCTGAAGGCGGCGCTCAGCCATCGCGGCACGGCGGTGATTGACATCATCAGCCCATGTGTCACCTTCAACGACAACGACGACTCCACCAAGAGCTTTGCCTGGGGTCGCCAGCATGAAGAGGTGGTCAGCGAGTTCTCGTTCCTCCCCAATCGCACGGAGATCACAGTAGACTATCCCGAAGGCTCCGCGATAGACGTGGATATGCCCGACGGCTCGGTGGTGCGTCTGCGCAAGCTGGATAACAACTACGACCCCACAGATCGCTACGCAGCGATGCGTCTGGTGGAAGATGCGCACCGTAAGCAGGAGTTCATCACCGGCCTGCTCTACATTGATGAGGAGCGTCCCTCGCTCGAAGAGCTTGAGCGGCTGCCAGCTACACCACTGGCGCGGCTTGATGAAGCGACGCTACGCCCCTCGCGCGAGACGCTGGCGAAGCTAATGAGTGAGCTGATGTAGGGGCTGGCCCCCACTCCAACCCCCTCCCCCGCATGGCGGGAGAGGGGGTTGGAGTGGCGATTATCTCATGCAGGACAAGGGAACTTTTTTTAGAACGCCGAACACGTCGGCGCAAAGCCAGGATTGATGCGCATGCTCGACAGCGCCACATCCGCCACATAGGGGACGAAGCCCTGCGCGCGCGACCGCGTATACGCCATGCGGATCAAGTTGGGCTGTGTGGCGTAGTCAACTGTCAGCACGAGATGACCCCGGCTCTGCTGGCGGAATACTTGCAGGTCGTCCTCAGCGCTCGCTGTGTCGGCTGGATCGGTCGGGCTATCCATCGCCTGGACATAGACTTCCTCGCGGCCAATCCCCGTCAGCGCGCGCACATAGTCGAGATGATCCGGCCCAAGCTCCTCGGCGTTCTGCGCGATCACGCCGAAGTCCTGGCCCAGCGGCGAGTGCGCGCGGGCGTAGGCGGCGATGGACTGCACAAACGCCAGCATGTCGTTTTCGTGGCCGCTGGCGTAGGGTTCGGCATAGGCGTCAATGCGGTCGAGGTAGATACCATCAAAGCCTGCGGCGATGATCTTATCCAGGTAGGCGTAGACGATCTTCTGCCAAGCCGGTTCCCAGTAGCGTACCCAGTAATTCCCCGGCCAATCGCTATCCTCTGCGGCCAGCCATGACGGTGATCCGGCAGCGCCAGGACGCCAGCCATCCTGCCAGTAGAAGCGATAGTTTTCCGCCTCGCCGATGCTCAGATAGGCGACAACACGCCGCTGGCAGCCGCTCGTCCGCAGGCGCTCAATCTGCGTTGCCGTGAAGGCATGAGCGTCGGAGCCGTCGGCGGAGTAGTCAATCACCGCAAGCTCATACGCGCTGGAACCAATCTTCGCCAGGTCGGGGCCATCCAGCCAATAGACCCAGTTGTGGATGTCTGTCCACGGGCGACGGGCGGCTGTATCGGTTTGTGCGCCATCGCCAGCAACACCGATATACGTGCATGCGGCGAGAGATGAGAGCGACAGAACAAACAGCGCCATCCGTAGCAACAAGGTTTTACTCAACGAGCGGAACCGGAAAAGTAGAGCGAGCATCAAACCCTCCTTTGCCACTTGACCATTGTCTGCAGACAATTATATGGACACAGCGCAGTCGCTTGCGCTTCTAGGATATGCGCGATATAATGACTAGCGAGTCATTTTGCTTTGAAAAAGGCTCCCACCCAGGCGCAAAAGGAGTACCACGATGAGACGTATTGCGCTGTTTCACTCCTTATGGTTTGCGGTTCTGTCAGCGTTGGTCATCTTTGGCTGCGATGTTTTGCTCAACATGCTGACCCATTCCCTGGCCGGAGATGTGGTGGCGACAGTCTACTTTGGCCTCTATGGCCTCTACTGCCTTCAGAACTACCTGGCGTGCCGTGAGGTTCATTGTATGATCACAGCGCCAGGTTTCCTCCTGGCAGCAATTCTCATGCTCTTGCGCATCACCGGCCTTTTCGATCATGGATATGGTGTGCCCTACATCATGTTTGGCCTTTCTGCGCTCCTGGGGCATGGTCTGGAGTGGAGCTATGCAAAACGCACCGGATCACGCTTTCGCACTGCCACAAAATCCTGACCATGATTTCATGGGTTTCATGCGAACAGTCTGATTCAGTAGTATGAAAGGCTAATGCTGTGCAACTGATCTCAACATTGACATGTCCCTATTGCCACGGGCTATCATCAGAAACGATGCCGACAGACGCCTGCCTCTTTTTCTACCGATGCCCACATTGTGGCGTCACGCTTCGCCCGCTGGCTGGCGACTGTTGTGTATTTTGCTCCTACGGCACGATACCCTGTCCGTCAAAGCAGGAAGAGCAGAATTTGCGGCAGCAAGAAGAGACAGGCAAAGGGAATGCGTAAGGGAAGAAATGATGCCCAGGCTGAAAGAGGTGACCTATGCTGCCCGACGCGAGCATATCCTTCGGGCTGCGGTAGAATGCTTTGCGCGCCAAGGATTTGCACGAACCCGCATGGAAGATATAGCTACCGCCGCAGACATTGCGAAGGGAGCGCTATACACCTATTTTGCCAGTAAGGACGATCTCTTCCTGACCATCTATGAGGCGTGGGGATGCGCGTTGGATGAAAGTATTCAGAAGCAAATCGATCAGCTCGCCCCAACCGAGCGCGCATCCCCACGTCATCGCCTGCATGCGCTGATCGTGGCGACGGGGCGGCATGTGCAGGGTGACTCCGTGACATGCCGCGTATTGATGGAGGGACGTGCGCTGGCAGCCTACACACCAACTATTGCACGCCATGTGCATGCCCAGCAAGAACAATCGCTGGCGCAGATAGAAGAACTCATCCGCCAGGGCCGCGCGCAAGGCGAGTGGCCGCCACAGACTGACTGCCGCTTGCAAGCGCAGATTATCCAAGCCGCCATTCACGGCTTGATGGCGCAGTGGCATCTCATACCTGGAAACTTTTCCTGGGATGAGGCGGCTTATACGCTGGCTTTTACTATCGTCTAGGACAGGTCACCGCTCAGTTTACAGCGTTAGCCCGCCATCCACCACAAGCGTCTGCCCGGTTGTGAAGTTGCTGGCGGCGCTGGCCAGGTAGAGCGCCGTGCCCGTCAGTTCGTTGGGTTCGGCCATGCGCCCTGCGGGCGTCCGCGCGATCACCATCGCGTTGATCGCCTCGTTGCTCCAGATCGCCTCGCTGAAGTGTGTCTTGATGAAGCCGGGGGCAATCGCGTTCACCTGGATGTTTCGCGGGGCCAGCTCGACTGCCAGTGTCTTTGTCAGCATGATGACTGCTGCCTTCGAGATGCCATACACGCCCATGTTGGGCTGCGGCGTCAGCCCGGCGACCGAGGCGAGATTGATGATCTTACCGCCCCCGCGCGCCTCCATCGAGGGAACCGCCGCACGCGCCAGCCGGAAGTAGCCCAGCAGGTTCACATCCAGCGTCTTCGCCCACACGCTATCAGTGCTCTCCAGCAGCGGGCCGAAGTAGGGATTCGTCGCGGCATTGTTGACTACAATATCTACTCCGCCATACGTGTCTATCGTCGTCTGAACCAGCCGCGTAATAGCCTCCGGCTCGCCCATATGCGCCGCGACGGGCAGCGCCTTCCCCCCCGCCTGCGTGATCGCTTCGGCGACGGCGGCGACGCCCTCCTGCTTGCGGCTGGCTACCACCACCGACGCGCCCGCGTGGGCGAACGTCTGCGCGATGGCTGTCCCGATGCCCCGCGAGGCGCCCGTCACGATGGCGACTTTGCCCTGCAACGAAAATTGCTCCATGCGTTTCCTCC
>JAJPIU010000081.1 GCA_021324535.1 Pseudomonadota bacterium | reverse complement strand
CCTGGCACATCCAGCTTGGGGACACCAAACGGACAGGCGTAGACGCAGTTCTGGCAGTGGATGCAGCGTGTCTCATCCGCCTGATGCACCACGCCGTCCGCGCTGACTAATATCGCCTGCGCCGGGCAGACCTGTGCGCAGGGGGCCAGCGGGTCTTCGCAGTGCATGCACAATGTGGGCGAACTGGCGACGGTTGAGCCACGATCCAGATAGTCAATATAGATCATGCTCTCGCCCTTGTGTGTGTCGCATTCCCGACACGCGGCCACGCACGAGCGGCAGCCGATGCAGCGCGAAGGATCGAGAAAGATGCGTTTTACCGCCATAGTCTATTCCTCCTTAGCTCAGGGTCGGCTTGGGCTTCGCGCTGGCGCTTGGCAGTTCACGGCGACGCTCACGCGCGGCGGCCAGCAGATCTGGGTCTACCTTGTCGGCCCAGTCGGGTGGTTGCGTAGCGGGCGCGATGGCGACGGCGCAGACCTTGTACTCCGGTATCTTCATCATTGGCTCAAGCACCGGATTGGTCAGGATGTTCGCCGCCTCGGTGTGGCCGTAGTGATATGGGATGAAGACGGTATCCGGGCGGATCGAGCGGACGACCAGCGCGGGAACCGTCATCTCGCCACGCCGTGTGCGCGCCGTCACCCAGTCGCCATCGGCGATGCCCAGCCGTGCGGCGGTCTCCTCGTGTATCTCAATCCAGGGATACGGCGCCTGTTCGAGCAGGAACGGCGTGCGACGTGTCTGATTTCCCGACAGGTAATGGTAGATCACACGCCCTGTCGTCAGCACCAGTGGGTACTCTTCGTCAGGCTCCTCGGCGGGTGGTAGATACGTAATAGGGTTGAAGCGCGCGCGCCCGTCGGGGAAGCCAAACCGCTCTTCGTAGAGGCGGGGCGTGCCAGGGTGATCCTCAGTGGGGCAGGGCCAGAAGACGCCGTTCTGCGCCTCGATCTTCTCGTAGGTGATGCCCCAATAGTCGCAGGTTGCGCCCTTCGTGCAGAGCCGTAGCTCGTCGAAGATCTCGCGCGGGGAGTGGAAGTTGAAATATTGTCCTTTGCCCAGGCGATGCGCCAGGTCGCAGACGATCTCCCAATCGAGGCGGGCCTCGCCGGGTGGCTCGGTCGCCCGATTATATTTGATCACGCGCCCCTCAAGGTTCGTGACCGTCCCCTCGTCTTCGGCCCAGACATTTCCGGGCAAAACGACATCCGCAAGCTCCGCCGTCTCAGACAGGAAGAAATCGGTGACAACAAAGAAATCGAGGCCACGCAACGCCTGTTCCACCGTGTGCTGATCGGGCAGCGAGACCATTGGATTCGAGCAGATCATGAAGCAGGCGCGTATCTCCTGGCGCAGCATCGCAGGAATCATCAGCGTGGCCGGATAGCCGGAGTGCGGCAGGTCGCGCTCGTCAATCCCCCAGACGGAGCAGATATACTCACGATCTTCTTGTCGTTCAATGTCGCGTTCACCCGGAAGCTGCGAGGCTTTCTGGCCCATCTCGCGGCCACCCTGGCCGTTGCCCTGGCCGGTCAGCGTCATATAACCCGCGCCAGGGCGGCCAAAGTTGCCGGTTGCCAGCGCCAGGTTCGCTGCCGCCAGCCCGTTCTCGACGCCCTTGCTCTGGTGTTCCAGCCCGCGCGCCGTGAAAAGCAGCGCGGCGTGCGCTCGCCCATACATGCGCGCCGCCTGGATGATCGCCTCAGGCTTGAGGCCGCACACCTTCGCCGCAACCTCCGGCGGATACTGCTCTGCGGCGGCGCGTGTCTCTTCCCACCCGTTTGTGCGCTGCTCGATGAACCGCTCATCGAGCAGCCCCTCATTGATGATCACGTTCAGCATAGAGGTGAGCAGGATGGAGTCAGTGCCGGGGCGCAGAGGCAAAAAGACGTCGGCGGTGCGCGCGATGGGCGTCTGGCGCGGATCGGCGACGATCAGCTTGCAGCCACGGTCGCGCGCGCGCCACAGCCAGCTGGTGACGATGGGGAAGCATTCACCAACGTTGGAGCCGATGACGAAGATGCAGTCGGCGAGCGGGATGTCGCTGATGGGATTGGCGGCGCGGTCAATGCCAAGCGCGTGTTCGTTGGCGCCCGTCGCCGACGACATGCACAGGCGTCCGTTGTAGTCGGTGTGGCGCGTGCCCAGCGCGACGCGCGCGAATTTGCCCATCAGGTAGCACTTCTCGTTTGTCATCGAGGAGCCGCTATAGACTGCTACAGCATCGGCGCCATGTTCCGCCTGGATGGCGCGGAACTTTGTGGCGATGGCGTTGAGCGCCTCGTCCCAGCTGACGCGCTCCAGCGGGCTGCCCTTGCCGTTGCGGCGCATCATGGGATAGGTCAGCCGGTCGGGATGTGTCACCGTCTGGTAGGCGGTTGAGCCTTTGGGACAGAGCATTCCACGATTTACCGGGAAGTCTTCGCGCGGCTCGACGCCGATCACCTCGTTGCCCGCCACCTTCAGATACATGCCGCACTGCACACCGCAATAGCAGCAATGCGTCGGCACGTAGCGATCTATACGCCGCTCGGATGTCCACGGAGTTGCATCGGGGCGTCCGCTGTGAAAGTCATAGGTATCGGCTGTGCTGGCCTTTTGGCGGCGGAATATTCCTTTATCAACACTCATCGGAGGTCTCTCTTTCGTTCGCGCGGGCGCAGTGCGCACAGCGTGCGGAGTATGGGACGCTTAGCTTAGAGGAAGCGGTTGCCTTCACGGCCAAGCGCCGCCAGGTTTGCCTCGGCGCGAATAATGCGCTTGCATGAGGGGCAGAAATCCTGCCACCAGATGCTCTGCGTTGGTGATGCGGCTGCTTTTGATTGGGCAGGCGCGCTTGCCGCTGTTTCGGCTGTGGCGCCCTCTGCAAGTGAGGCGTCCCCATGAATCCCTTGCGTTGGCGTTGCGGCCTGGGCGCGCTGGATGGTGTAGTTCTCACCGACGGCGTAGAGCGTTTTCTTCAGGTCGTTGATGAAGCGGGCGGGAATGAACGGCTGGCCGCAACGTGGGCAGGTATGCGGCGCGGTATCTTCGCCAGTGCGCCAGTAGAGTTCGATGCCGACGGTGGCGGGACGTTCGATGATGTGAAAGAACTTGCCAAATGGCAGGGAGATCAGCCAGAGCGCCACCACAGCCTCGTGCGTGAGCGAGATGAACCAGTAATAGGCGCCGTTGAAGAAGGCGCTATCAACCGTGAGCGCCAGCCCGGTGATGACGATGGCCAGCAGCAGGGCCAGCGGCGCGATGTCGAAGCCAAATCGCTGCACAGCGATCTGCGCCATATCGTGGAAGCGCCGGTGGAACGCCAGAATCAGCCCAAGCAATAACAACAGCGCCGAAAGGTCGAGCGCATGGAAGATCAGCCAACCAAAGGCCGAGGCGGGATCAAAGCTAAACAGCGAGAAGCCAAACGCCCAGAGCTGATAGAAGCCGCCGGGCGTCTGGGTGAAGCGCAGCCAGCCGAACGTCAGCGGGAAGGTGATGGCGCAGGAGATCACCACGCCCCAGAAGATGCACTGATGGGTGATCCAGCGATACCATGCGCGGCGTCGAATGAACTGTTGGGTGAGCAGATCGACAAAGGCGCGCGGGATGACGGCTGTGTAGCGCCTGAAGTTCTCATACGAGAAGAACAGCCGCCAGCTTCGCCAGAAGTAGCGTCCCGTCTGTGGGCGCATCAGCCAGAAGGCGTATTTGTAGACGACGGCGGCGAACGAGAAGATTGCCGCGACCGCGTAGCCAATCAGCGTGGCGTCGAACCAGTGGAAGCCGCGCGAGCCAAGCGCAATCAACGCGATGAGCGCCGCCGCCGAGGCGACGCCATAGGTGATGGCAAGCGCCCGCTGCGTTGTTCGCTGACGCAACGCATTCAGCGGTTCCCGCGCCGAATGTGTCTGGTGTCCTGGTTGGGGCGCTTGCATGCCTCTTGCCGCCGGGCGGCGTATGCTCTCTTGCGCCATCGTCTCGCTCCCGTTCGTTTGTCTTCGCTGGTGTTGTCTCTTCTGAAACCGAAAGCGTTACCGCAAGCCCTTTGCCCCTACGTTCTCTACGTTCTCTACGTTCTCTACGTTTGCGCCATACCGCGTGACACATCACATGAGATGTGAGGTAGAGCAATGCTTCAAGCAATGGTGGCTCTTTCCAGATAGTACCGCCCATATAAAACTGTAGCATGCGACTTTCGTCACATGCGCGTGTCATATGCCTTTCGCCCTTGAAAAATCCTGAACACTTTCGTGTTGGCTTTCCTCGGCTTTCCCCTGTTTCACCACTGCTTCGCCACGCTTTCGCCTTGACAGCGCACGTCGAAGGAGTATATCGTGTACAGTAAAGAACTGTGGATTTCACAGTCGCCTTGGCATGTTTGGCGGATGGCAGCGTGGCCATTCATGATGTCCTGGCGTTGGCGCCAGATGAACAGGAGAACAGCGTGCCTGATAGTACCCCTCTTTCGCAACGCACTGATATGAGCGTCTTCCTCAACGGCAAGTTTCTTCGCGCGGATGAAGCGCATGTTGGCGTGATGACCCACGGCCTGTCGTATGGCACAGGCTGCTTCGAGGG